>DATBBM010000133.1:0-9914 GCA_036270955.1 Casimicrobiaceae bacterium
ACCATTCACTATTTTGGTAAGCATCCCACTCAAGCCCGGCCGGGCTGCTGAGTTCCTGGCTCTCCTCAATGATGTGTTTGACGCGATGAAGACCGAGGACACCTTTGTGAACGCGACCGCGCTGCGAAGTGCAGATGATCCAGACACGATCATGCTGTACGAGACATGGCTTGATCGCGAAGACTTTATGACGGAACAACAGAAGCGTCCGTATCGCGAAAAGTACGAGGCACGTCTGCCGGAACTTCTTCGCACACCTCGCAAGTTGTCGTTTTATGAGGCCATCCGCAGCATGCCGTAGACAGGATGGCTCGTAGCGATTTCGAAATCCGTTGGAGAAAGAGCCATCATGTCCACTAGTCTGAACGACAACCTGCCCGAGGTTCTCAAAACGCTCAGAACCCAGCCGTTGTTCGTGATGCGCTTGGACGTCCGAAAGCTGCAGATTGTCGGCGTAACGCCAGGTGCATACCGCCGCATCGACGCCGTGTCAGGAGGTTCGTTCGAGGGGGAGCGGCTTTCAGGCGAGGTGTTGGATGGGGGCGGCGACTGGCAGACAGTACGCACCGCGGTGCCACGACATTGAATGTGCGGCTAGTCCTTAGGGCCAAGGATGAAGCCCTGATCGGCATGACTTATCGCGGTATTCGCTATGGGCCGCCCGATGTCGTCGCGAGAATCGAAAAAAGAGAAGTGGTGGATCCGACGAGTTACTATTTCCGAATCAATCCGCTCTTCGAAACCGCGAATGCGAACTACGACTGGCTGAATCGCGTGGTCGCGGTCGGCATCGGCCATCGCCGGCCGACGGACCGATTTATAGCGTCTTCGAAGTTCTCTGAGTGCCGTGCCGCTTTGCGGGTGAAAGCGGCGAAATCGTATGCGCTGATGTGCACTGCTGCGCCGGTTTCGCGGATATTGAGGCGATCTTGCGCCCGGCGCAACGCTGGACAGCGAAGCTCGTCGCGTTCCCCTTCGGATAGAATCATCCAATCGATCCAAATACGTATTGGACCGACTGACGGTCAATAAACATCTAATAATGAAAGACTTATCGCACAGATTGTGCGCGGCACCCATGATGGACTGGACCGACTGTCATTGCCGCTACTTCTTCCGGCTGATCACGCCGCGCGCCCGCCTGTACACCGAAATGGTGACGACCGGCGCGATGATGTTCGGCAACGTGCCGCGGCATCTCGACTTCGATCCGGCCGAGCATCCGATCGCATTGCAACTCGGCGGCAGCGATCCTTACGCGCTCGCGCACTGCGCGCGGCTGGGCGAAGCCTGGGGCTACGACGAGATCAACCTCAACGTCGGTTGTCCGAGCGAGCGCGTGCAGACCGGCAGCTTCGGCGCCTGCCTGATGGCCGAGCCCGCGCTGGTCGCCGATTGCGTCGCGGCGATGCGCGATGCCGTTGCGCTGCCGGTGACGGTCAAGCACCGCACCGGCATCGACGCGGTCGACGAGTACTCGTTCGTGCGCGACTTCGTCGGCGCTGTCGCCGCGGCGGGCGCCAGCGCGTTCATTGTCCACGCCAGGAACGCGATCCTGAAAGGCCTGTCGCCGAAGGAGAACCGCGAGATTCCGCCGTTGAAGTACGAATTCGTGCACCGGCTGAAACGCGACTTTCCCGGACATGCGATCGTCATCAACGGCGGCATCTCGACGCTTGGCGATATCGCGCGCGAGTTGCGAGAGGTCGACGGCGTGATGCTCGGTCGCGCCGCTTATCACCATCCGTACATGCTGGCCGACGCTGACGCGCTCTGCTTCGGCCCAGGCGCGCGGCCGCGCTCGCGGGCGGAAATCGTCGCGGCGCTGCTGCCGTATGTCGAGGCGCAGCTCTCGCGCGGCGTGCATTTGCGTGCGATTACCCGGCACATCCTCGGGCTCTACCACGGCTCGCCGGGGGCGCGCGCCTGGCGTCGCACGCTCTCCGACGCCGCGCTGCTGCAGAACGGAGGCCCGGGGTTGCTGCTCGAGGCACTGCGCGAGGTCGAGCCGGAATCGGCCGCCGCCGTGGTCTAGCCTCCAGCCCTCAGTGCCCGCTGCCGGCGTCGACGGACGACCACCGCTTCATTTGAGACGCCGCGCCGGGTCGATGTCGAGATAGCGCCACAGCGCCGTTCGAACCGGATGCGGCTTGTAATTCAGGATCCAGGGCTGCAGCAAATGGTCCTCCATCCGGTGCTCCATTAGCCGCCAGGGCGCGTAGGCGACAATCAGCTCGGTCATCTTGTCGAACAGCCGCGTGCGTTCGGGCGAATCCGGCAGGCGATAGGCTGCGTCGTATAGCTTGTCGTATTCCGGCAAGCTGAACCGGGCATGGTTCTCCTGGCCGACGTTCGGCCCGTAAAGCAGCTGCATGAAGTTCTCGGCGTCGGGGTAATCGGCGTTCCAGCCGTCGGTGCGCATCGGCATCTTTCCAAGCCGCGCCATCTTGCGCAGCTCCTGCAGGGCATCCTTCTTGAACACGATCCTCAAGCCCAGCGCATCCATGTTCTTCTTCCACTGCTCGTCCTCCTGACGCGTCAGCGACGTGGCCGCCGACCAGCGCTCGAGGACAAGCGGCTTGCCGTCGGGCATTTCACGGTAGCCGTCGCCGTCACGGTCCTTGTAGCCGAACCGGTCGAGCAGCGCACGCGCCGCCGCGGGATCGTAGAGCTGCGCACTGGTCTTGAGCCGCGGGTCGTAGCCGGCGATGTCGGGCGGAATCGGGCTTGTCGCCGGGACGGCGCGGCCCTTGAGGATGACGCGGATGTACTCGTCCTCATCGAAGCCCATGCCGATCGCGCGCCGCAGCGCAATGTTCGCGGGGCTGTAGCCGCCGACCACCGGGTCGTCCATGTTGAAGTAGGTCCAGCGCGTGTTCGGCCGCAGCTGCGCCTCATGCCGGATACCTTTGGCCGCGAGCTCAGGCCGGAGCACGCCGTCGGTCAGCGCCTGCTCGACGAATTCCGGCGGAAGCCGCTCGAGCAAGTCGAGCTCGCGGTTCGCGAAAGCGAGCCATACCGCCTGCCCTTCCACGATGACCGAGATCTCGACGCGACCGACCAGCGGAAGCTTCTTGCCTCTGAGCGCCGCCGCGATCGGCGTTGTCTCGGCAGGGATCGGTCCGGCAGGCACATAGGTCGTGTCGCGATAACCGGGATTGGCCAGCAGCACGATCCGGGCGCTGCGCCGGTATTCGCCCAGCATGTACGGTCCTGTCCCCACCGGATGCGCGCCGAAATCCCTGCCATAGGCCTCGACGACCTCGCGTGCGACTGCGGCCGTGTTCGGCACGGCGAAAACGTAGGGGAAGCGCAGGTCGGGCTGCTTGAGGCGGATCCGCAGCGTATAGCGCTCGACGACCTCGAGGCCCGCGATCGGCGCGTCGTAATCGAATCTGCCCGACTTCAAAGCCTGGGCGCGAACCTCGTCCGCGCCGATGATCTTTCCCTCGATCATCCACAACCACGGGCTCTTCACGGCCGGATCGAGCAGCCGCCTGAGCGCGTACTCCTGGTCAGCCGCAGTCAGCTCGCGCGGCTTGCCCTTGAACGCCGGATCGGGCGTGAAGAAGATCCCTCGCTTCAGTTTGAAAACGTAGGTGGCGCCGTCCGCTTCGACCGTCGGCATCGCCTCGAGCGTCCTCGGCACGAGCTTCACCGGGCGCACCAGGTAGTCGTAGTCGAGCATCGACTCGTAGATGTGATCGATGATGCCGTCGGAGCCGCCGTCGGCGGAGAACTGCGGATCGAAGCTCTGTTCCGCGCTGGCCAGGACGACGCGCAGCGCCTTCGCCGGATCGGCGGCCACGGCCGAGCCCGCAAGCAAGCTCAGCGCGATGACGATCGCGATCGGCAATGCGTAAGGACTGCGTGCGTACCGCGTTGGGTGGCGCATCGACTCCGGCTCCGTGGCGGCGGGGCATTTCACGGTGTCGACTATAATCGACTTCTGCGCCGCCTCCGTTCCCAGCGTGAACTTCGATCCGTCCGCGCCAATTCGCGTCATCGACTCGCACACCGCCGGCGAGCCCACCCGCGTGGTCGTGAGCGGCGGCCCCGACCTGGGCGACGGCGATATGGCGCAGCGCCGGCAGCGCTTTCGCGACAAGTACGATGCCTGGCGCAGGGCGATCGTCAACGAGCCCCGGGGTTCGGACGTGCTGGTGGGTGCGTTTTTATGCGCGCCGGTCGACGCCGGCAACAGCTGCGGCGTGATCTTTTTCAACAACGTCGGCTATATAGGCATGTGCGGGCACGGCACGATAGGGCTGGTTGCGACGCTGGCTTATCTCGGCCGATTGACGCCGGGCGAACACCGGATCGAGACTCCCGTCGGCGTCGTCACCACGACGCTGCATGCTGACGGCAGCGTGACCGTCGCCAACGTACCTGCCTATCGCCACGCGACGCGGGTGGGCGTACACGTTCCGGGTCATGGGACCGTGCATGGCGACGTCGCGTGGGGAGGCAACTGGTTCTTTCTGTGCAGCGACCACGGCTTGCGTCTCGACGCGCGATCCGTCGCCGAGCTTTCCGAGTTCTCTTCGCGCGTGCGCGGCGCGCTTCGCGAGCACGGCGTCACCGGAGCTGCGGGCGCCGAGATCGATCATGTGGAACTGGTCGGGCCGCCTTCCGATCCGCGCAACGACGCCCGCAACTTCGTGCTCTGCCCGGGCGGGGCATACGACCGCTCGCCCTGTGGCACGGGAACGAGCGCCAAGCTGGCGTGCCTGGCCGCAGACGGCAAGCTGGCGCCGGGCGCTTTCTGGCGCCAGGAAAGCGTGATCGGCAGCGTGTTCACCGCCCATTATCTCCGGCCGGCGCAAGCGCTTCCCGATCTGCCGGCGACTGCGGTGCTGCCGTTGATCCATGGCCGCGCTTACGTCACCCTCGATGCGAAACTCGTCTTCGACCCCGCGGACGTTTTCACATGGGGGCTGGTTTGAATTCGCGGTGATCGGCGCGCCTGCCGAGCGGGCACTTGTCGATAAGCGCGCTTCCTCGGATGACTGCGCCTGAATCACCATTGCCGCCGCTGCCGCAGAACCAGAGATCGTGCGACGCATTGGTGATCGGCGCCGGCATCGTCGGCGTGTCGATTGCGCTGCGGCTGCAACGCGAAGGACGCGACGTATGGCTGATCGATCGGGAGTGCGTTGCGGCTCAGGCCAGCCGCGGTAACGCCGGCGCGCTGGCGTTCTCGGACATCCTGCCACTCGCTTCGCCGGGAATCCTGCGCCACGCGCCGCGCTGGCTGCTCGATCCGCTGGGACCGCTGACTATCCGGCCCCGGTACCTGCCGCAGCTTGCCCCATGGCTATTGCGGTTCTGGCGCGCCAGTCGGCGCGACCGCGTGCGCGCCGGCACGGCCGCGCAGGCGGCGTTGATGACGCTGTCGGCGGCGGAAACGCCTTTGATGCTCGCGGCAGCCGGGGCAAGCCATATGCTGCGCAGCGATGGCGTCCTGCATCTTTACGAGAGCGAAAGCGAGCTGCGCGCGTCGCAAGCCGGATGGCAGGCCCGCGCGGAGCACGGCATTGCCTATACCCATCTTCATGGCGCGCAGGCGATCGCGCCGTTCCAGCCGGGCCTGGGCCCGGCCATCGTGGCGGCGACTTTCGTGCCCGACTGGAGCACTATCAGCGACCCGCTGCAATTGACGCAGACGCTCGCGCGCGAATTCGAGCGGCTCGGCGGCCGCATCGGACGCGCCGATGCAATCGCGCTGTCGCCGGGCGCCGACGGCGTCAACGTGCATCTGCGCGACGGGCCGACCATCGCGGCGCGTCGCGTGGTCGTCGCCGCCGGTGCGTGGTCGCACCACCTCGCGCGCACACTCGGTGAGCGGGTTCCGCTCGAGACCGAGCGTGGCTACAACACGACGCTTCCGCCGGGGGCCTTCGACTTGAAGCGCCAGCTGACGTTCGGCCGGCACGGCTTTGTCGTAACGCCGCTGGCGAGCGGCATTCGCATCGGCGGAGCCGTGGAGTTCGCCGGGCTCGAGGCAGCGCCCAACTTCGCGCGCTCGGCGGCGCTGCTTGCGAAAGCGAAGCGCTTGATGCCGGGACTGCGCATCGAAGGCGGCCGCGAATGGATGGGTTTTCGCCCATCGCTGCCCGACACTTTGCCGGCGATCGGCCCGTCCGCAACGGATGAGCGCGTCGTCTATGCGTTCGGCCACGGCCACCTCGGGCTCACGCAAGCCGCTGCGACGGCGCGAGTGGTCGCCGACATCGTGTCCGGCCGTCCGCCGCCGATCGACTTGGTACCCTTTCGTCCGCAGCGCTTCGGCTCGGGAGCGGCCCGCGCCAGCAGCGCCGGGGATCATCTCGCCCACGCCGACTGAGACAATCCGGATCAGCCAACCACGATCGAAAAACTCATGACGACATTCCGAACTATAGCCACCGTCCGGCACCACGGCATGGATCTGACCGACTACGAGTTCAGCGTGCCCCTCGACCATGGACGACCGTCGGGAGAGACGCTGTCGATTTTCGCGCGGGCGGTCCGGAACAGCGAAGTGCCTTCGGAGACGCGCCCCTGGCTGGTCTTCCTGCAGGGAGGACCCGGATTCCCAGGACCGCGACCGCTCGACAAATCTGGCTGGCTCAAGCGCGCGCTCGACGATTATCAGGTGCTGCTGCTCGATTCACGCGGCAACGGCCGCAGCAGCGTCGTATTGCCGCAGACACTGGTGCGGCGCGGCGATGCCCGGGCGCAGGCCGATTATCTGATGCACTTTCGCGCCGACAGCATCGTTCG
Organism: Casimicrobiaceae bacterium; assembly: GCA_036270955.1. GTDB lineage: Bacteria > Pseudomonadota > Gammaproteobacteria > Burkholderiales > Casimicrobiaceae > PALSA-1003. Next base: position 6,766 of record DATBBM010000133.1, read on the forward strand.
CGACGCCGAGGTCATCCGTCGCCAGCTGCTGGGCGAGGACGAGCCCTGGAGCGTGCTCGGCCAGAGCTACGGCGGTTTCTGCGCCGTCCATTATCTGTCGGCCTTTCCACACGGCCTGCGCGAAGTCTTCATCACCGGAGGCTTGCCGCCGCTCGACGGCAACGCCGACGACTACTACCGGCAGACCTATCCGGAAGTGCAGCGCAAGACACGAAAATTCTTCACACGCTATCCGGCGGATCTCGCCCTTTGCGTCCGCATCCTCGAGCATCTGCATCGTCAAGACGTCGCGTTGCCCGGCGGAGGGCGCCTGACGGTCCGTCGTTTCCAGCAAGCCGGTTTCATGCTCGGCTTTCACGACGGTATGGAGAAGCTGCACTACCTGCTCGAAGAAGCTTTCTGCCCCGGCGCGCACGGCGAAGAATTGAGCCTGCCGTTCCTGAACGCGTTCGAACATTCACAATCTTTTGAAACCAATCCGATCTTCGCGGTGTTGCACGAGATGTGCTACACGCAGGGCTGCGCCGCGCGCTGGTCGGCAGAGCGCATTCGTGGCGAGTTTCCCGATACGAACTGGGCGCCCGGCCTGCCGCCGTCGTTCACCGGCGAGATGATCTATCCGTGGATGTTCGACGAATACCCCGGTCTGCGGCCGCTGCGAGAGGTGGCGGAGTTGCTCGCGCGAGAGGAACGCTGGCCGGCGCTGTATGATCCCGCGCAACTGGCGCGCAACACCGTGCCCTGCGTCGCGACGATCTACGCCGAGGACATGTTCGTGCCGCGCGCGCTTTCCGAGCGAACCGCGGCATCGATCGCCGGCTGCAAGGTCTGGCTGACCAATGAATACGAGCACAGCGGCCTGCGCGAGAGCAGCAAGGTGTTCGAGCGCATGCTCGCGCTGCGGCGCGAGCTGGTCTAGCCGGCCGTCGACTTCACGTCGAGACCTCCGAACGCGCTCGTCAGGCCGCCTGTCTGAGGCCGACGTCGGGCAGCGCGGGACGCGTCGCCAGCGCGTGCTTCATCATCGCTTCGATCTCAGCGGTTTCCTGCGGGCCGAGCGCGAGCCGCGGCGGACGCGTGCGATGGGTGCCGCGTCCGACAATGTGCTCGCAGAGCTTGATGCACTGGACGAGGTCGGGACGCGCATCGAGATGGAGCAGGGGCATGAACCACCGGTAGAGGCTCATCGCCTCGTCGTAGCGGCCGGTGCTGGCCAGCCGGAACAGCGTCTCGCCTTCGCGCGGGAACGCATTCGACAGGCCCGACACCCAGCCCACGGCGCCGACCAGAATGCTTTCCACGACGACGTCGTCGAGTCCGGCGAAGAGCACGAAACGGTCGCCGACCATGTTTTTCAGATCGACGAAGCGCCGGGTGTCGCCCGAGGATTCCTTGAAACAGACGATCGTCTCGCAATCGGCCAACGAAGCCAGAATCTCGGGCGTGACGTCGTTCTTGTAGATCGGCGGATTGTTGTAGACCATCACCGGCAGATCGGTCGCCGTGGCGACGCTGCGGAAGTGGGCGGCGGTCTCGTGCGGCTTGGACGAGTAGACCAGCGCCGGCATGACCATCACGCCATCGAGACCGATGCGCGCCGCCTCTCTTGCCATGTCGATCGCAAAGGCCGACGTGAATTCGGCGATCCCGCTGATGACCGGGACGCGCCCGCGCGCAATCGACTTTGCGGTCTCCATGACCGCGATTTTTTCGTTCCTGGCAAGCGAGCAGTTCTCGCCGACCGTGCCGCAGACGATCAGGCCAGAAACCCCGTCGCGGATCAGGCCCTCGATGACACGCGCGGTGGCGTCGACGTCGAGCGAAAGATCCTCGCGAAACTGCGTCGTCACCGCCGGGAAAACGCCGCTCCAGTCAGGTTTCAATTTGACTCTCCTCGTCGATCATTGGAAGCGCTACGCCCGCGGCATATCGTCGGCAATGTAGGCGCGCACGATGTCCTCGAAATTCGCGTCGGCCGCCATTCCCAGCGCCGGACCGAGACGAGGCGCGAAGTTCGGCGGCCAGGTCTGGACGATCCTGTCGATCACCGGGTCGATTTTCCATTTGACACGGGAGGCCGCGGCGTCGCCCGCGACGCGGCGCAATGCCTCGACCATCGCGCCGACCGATATGCGCAGCCCGGGCACGTTGACCGAGCGGGTGTCCCCGAATTTAGTCGCCGCCACGTCGTGGCCGGCGATCAGGTTGTCGATGACCTGACGCGGCGACGTGATCCACAGCTGCGTCTCCGGTGCGACCGGACATATGGCGTCGACGCCGGACAGCGGCTCGCGAATGATGCCGCTGGCGAACGAGGACGCGGCCTTGTTCGGCTTGCCCGGCCGCACGGTCACCGTGGGCAGGCGAAGGCTGCGGCCGTCGATGTAGCCCTTGCGCGTCATGTCGTAGACCAGCAGCTCGCCGATCGCCTTCTGCGCGCCGTACGAGGTTTGCGGCGTCAGCGGTGCATCGTCGGGCACAGGGTCGGGCAGTTTTCCGCCGAAGACCGCGAGCGAGCTGGTGAACACGAGCTTGGGCGGCTGGTTGAGCCTGCGACAACGCTCGAGCAGCGCCCGCGTCGCATCCAGATTGACGCGCATGCCGGTGTCGAATTCGGCTTCGGCCTGGCCGCTTACGACGGCGGCGAGATGGAATATCGAATCGGTGTCGGGTGTCACCACGCGCTCGATGACCGCGGGATCGGCAAGGTCTCCGGCAATCGCGGTGACGCGGGGGTCGGCCACCGAGGCCGCTGCCACATCGAGCAGCACCAGCTGCCGCAACGGACGGGACTTGCCCGCAGCATCGACGAGACTGCCTCGTGCGAGCAGTTTTTGGGCGAGACGGGTGCCGAGGAAACCGGCGCCGCCGGTGATCACGATGCGCATCGAAGACTCCATCCGATGAAGACAGAAAGGCGGTGTTTCGCGTGGCCGGGCGTGTGCCGCATTATAAGATGGGACCCCTGAGCTTGAGACCGGGTTGGGATGTCGCGTCCGATCGAATTCGAGATTTGTGCGGCGATTGAACAGCGCGGCTGGGCAGTCGGTGCCGCTTTCATGCCGGAGCAGGCGGTAGCCGCCCTTCGCGCAGAAGCGCGCCGCCGGGACGCCGACGGCGAATTTCACGCCGCCGGTATCGGCCGCGGT
>DATBBM010000134.1:0-15122 GCA_036270955.1 Casimicrobiaceae bacterium
TTGACGACGGGCTCCTTGCCTTCCGCGCGCCAGTCGAGCACGAAATTGGCGCCGATAAATCCGGCGCCGCCGGTGACGAGGATCATGCGAGCTCCATGCGCCCGAAGGCGAGCGAGGCGCTTGCCCGGGGCGCGGATTCTAACATGTCGCGCGAGCCGGTCCGTCGACGCGATAGTAGTCGAGATACCACGCCACGAAGCGCCGCAATCCTTCCGCGAGCGTTGTCGTCGGCGCGAATCCCGTCGCCGTTGCGATGCGGTCGATTGCGGCGAACGTCGCCGGCACGTCGCCCGGCTGGGGCGGCAGGTATTCGCGGATCGCGCGCTTGCCGAGCAATCGTTCCAGCTCCCCGATAAACGATTCCAGATCGATCGCCGTATGGTTGCCGATGTTGTAGATGGCGTACGGCGCAACGCCGGCGTCCGATGCTTCGGGCGGGTGCGAGAGAACCCGCACGACGCCTTCCACGATGTCGTCGATATAGGTGAAGTCGCGACGCATCCGGCCGAAGTTGAACACCTTGATCGGCGTGCCGTCGACGATCGCGCGCGTGAACAGCGCGGCTGCCATGTCGGGCCGTCCCCACGGCCCGTAAACGGTGAAGAAGCGCAAGCCGGTCGTAGGTAGCCGATACAAATGACTGTAGCTGTGCGCGATCAGCTCGTCGGCCTTCTTGGTCGCCGCGTAGAGGCTCATCGGGTGATCGACGTTCTGATCCTCGGAGTACGGCAGCATGTGGTTGGCGCCATACACGCTCGAACTCGATGCATAGACCAGGTGCTCGACACCGGTGTGGCGGCAAGCCTCGATAACCGCGGCAAACGCATCGATGTTGTTGCGGATGTAGGCCGACGGATTCTGCAGCGAGTACCGCACGCCCGGCTGCGCGGCCAGATGCGCGACGCGCGCGTATCGACCATCGCGAAACAGCGCTGCCGTCGCCGCAAGATCGGCCAGGTCGAGCTCGACGCACCGCACGCCGGCGCGCGCCAATTGATCTGCACGCGCCCGCTTCAGCGCAACGTCGTAGTAGGGGTCGAAGTTGTCGACGCCGACCACATCGGCGCCGTCACGCGCCAGCCGCAGTGCGACATGCATGCCGATGAATCCGGCCGCGCCGGTAACCAGCGTCTTCATCGAAGGTCCGCCGGCCGCTCGAGCGCCCGCAGCTTGGCGTACTTGCAGAAGCTGGTGAAACAGCCGATGGCGATATGGACAAGACCGGCCGAGCCGTCGAGAAAACCGGCGCGCAACAGATAGAAGCGGACGAAGCGGACCAGCGGCGAGCCGATCAGGCGCACCCAGGAGAAATGCTCGCCGCGCGCGTGCATCGCCTCGGCCTGAAGCGTCGAATAGCGATTCTGCTTGGCGAGGTAGGCATCGAGCGACTCGGCCGACGCGTGCAGCAGGTCGCCGTCGAGCCGTCCCACCGGTCCGTCGGCGACGACGTGCTCATGGACAACGTCATCGGTCCAGCTCGCGTGGCGACGGTCGAACAGGCGAATCGTCCAGTCGGGATAGCCTTCGCCATGACGAAGCCAGCGACCGAAAAAGCGATTGCGTCGTGCGATCTCGAACGCCGCATGACTCGGGTCACGCAAGGCCGCGCCGATGGCGATCGCAAGCTCCGGGGAGAGCCGCTCGTCGGCATCCAGGCACAGCACCCAGTCGTGAGCGGCCTGGGCGACTGCGTGGCGCCGCTGCGGGCCGAATCCCAGCCAGGGCTGCTCGATGACGCGCGCGCCACGGGCGCGGGCGATTTGTACGGTATCATCCCGGCTGCCGGAATCGACGACCAGCGTCTCCGCAGCGAAGCGCACGGAATCGAGGCAGGCAGCAAGCTGCGTACCGGCGTCGCGCGTGATCACCACGAGGCTCAATTCAGGCAAGGGCAAGCGCGGCTGAAGATCGGACAACGCGTCGGGCGTCGGGGCAGAAGAGTCTCCGATGCGACATGCGGCGGAGGGCGCGGCCCATTCTACGTGCAACGCACCGGCAAGTCATCCGCCGACCTGCCACAATCAACGCACCGGCGGCATCGCTCGCCGCGATCCTCGTGAGGCGTATCCGGTGAGTCGCGCGCTGATCATCAGGCCCTCGTCGCTCGGCGACATCGTGCATGCCTTGCCGATCGTGCACGACATCCGGCGACATCGTCCCGGCGTCGCGGTCGACTGGGTCGCCGAGGAAGCTTTTGCCGCGCTGGTTGCGATGCATCGCGGTGTCGACCGCGTCATTCCGGTCGCGTTGCGCCGCTGGCGCCACCGAGCGCTCGACCGCGCGACCTGGCGCGAGGCCGCGGCTTTCCGCCTCGCGCTGACCCGCTATCGCTACGATCTGGTGCTCGATCTGCAGGAGCAGGTCAAGGGCGCGCTGCTGGCGTGGCTCGCTCGCGGCCCGGTGCACGGGCCCGATCGCGCCAGCATCCGCGAGCCCGCGGCGAGCTTGAGCTACCATCGCCGCCATCGAATCGATCCGGCACAGCATCTGATCGATCGCTGCCGGCAGCTCGCCGCGGCCGCGTTCGGCTATCCGCTCGATGGACCACCGCACTTCGACCTGGTGCCGCCGCCTCTGGTCGCTCCGCCCGAGACTCCATATGCGGTTTTCGTTCATGCGAGCAGTCGAGCCGACAAGCTTTGGCCCGAAGCGCACTGGCGCACGTTGATCGCACATTTCACGCAGGCCGGCCTCGAAGTGCTGCTCCCGTGGGGCAGCAGCGAGGAAGCCGAGCGCAGCCGCCGACTTGCCGATGCCATTCCGGGCGCCGCCGTTGGCGCACGACGCGAGCTGCCGGAGATCGCGGCGCTTCTCGCCCGCGCCGAAGTCGTCTGCGGCGTCGACACCGGTCTCGTCCATCTGGCAGCGGCACTGGGGGCGCCGACGGTCGCGCTGTTCGTCGCGACCGATCCGAAGCTTGCCGGCGTTGCACGCGCCGGCCCGCATTGCCGCGACCTGGGTGCGCCGGGCATCGTTCCCGCGCCGCCCGAAGTGATTGCCGCCGTCGGCGCGTTGCTGCGCACATTGCCGGATTGCTGATGGACTTCGCGCGCGCGCTGTACACACTCGCCGGCACGGCGCTGTTGCCTTTCCTGCCGCTGCGCCTGTGGTGGCGCGGGCGCCGAGAGCCCGGTTACCGGCGCGCGTGGGGCGAGCGCTTCGGCCGCTATCGCGGTACCCCGCCGTCGCCTGCCGTCTGGTGGGTCCACGCCGTGTCCGTCGGCGAAACACGGGCCGCGCTGCCGCTGCTCGAGCATCTGCGTCGCGCCTATCCGGATATCGCCATCGTGCTGACGCACATGACCGCGACCGGCCGCGACACCGGCCGCGCGCTCTACGGCGATACGGTCACGCAGGCGTGGCTGCCGTACGACCTGCCATTCGCCGTCGATGCCTTTCTCGAGCACTTTCGTCCGGTTGCCGGGTTCCTGCTCGAGACCGAGCTGTGGCCGAACCTTATCGCGCACGCCGCCGCGCGGAATATCCCGGTCTACCTGGTCAACGCGCGACTGTCGGAGCGCTCCGCCGCCGGATACCGTCGCTACGCGGCGCTGACGCGGCCGATGCTGGCACGGCTTGCCGGCGTCGCCGCGCAGTCGGGCGCCGACGAAGCACGACTTGCTGCGCTGGGTGCGCGCAAGATCGTGGTGACCGGCAATCTCAAGTTCGACATGACGGTCCCCGATGCCGCCCGTGCACTCGGCGCCGAGTTCGCGCAGCGCTTTGGACCGTCCCGGCCGGTCTGGCTTGCGGCGAGCACCCGCGAAGGCGAGGAGGCGCTCTTGCTCGACGCGCTCGAGCGAAGGCCGCTGCCGCAGGACACGCTGCTGGTCATCGTGCCGCGGCATCCACAGCGCTTTGCTGCGGTCGCCGATCTGTTGCGCGAGCGCGGCGTCCCGTACATGCGGCGCAGCGACAATGTTCCCGTGCCCGCCGACGTGCGCGTCGTCCTCGGCGACTCGATGGGCGAGCTCCTGGCGTATTACGCGGCCTCGGATCTCGCGTTTGTTGGCGGAAGCCTGCTGCCGCTCGGCGGGCAGAACCTGATCGAGCCGCTGGCTGTCGGTATTCCGGTCCTGATCGGACCACACACCTTCAACTTCGCCGAAGCGAGTGCTGGCGCAGTCGCGGCAGGGGCAGCCGAAATCGTCGCCGATGCGGACGCGCTGGTCGCCGCCGCGGAGGCAATCCTGTCGGACCGCGGACGGCGCGAGACGATGGGCGCCGCCGCATGCGCATTCCACGCGACGCATCAAGGGGCCGCCGGGCGGCTCTGGTCCTGGCTCGCGCCGCAACTCGAGGCGGCGGCAGCGCTTAGCCGCTCAGGTCGCGGTTGATCCGCTCCACGTCCGCCTCGCTCAGCGTCCCGACCGCCTGCTTGAGCCTGAGCTCGCTGATCAGAAAGTTGTAGTACGCCTGCGCGAGGTTGAATCTCGTCTGGAACACCTGCTGCTGCTGGTTGAGGACATCAAGGTTGGTGCGCACGCCCACCTCGAGTCCGAGCTTGTTGGAGTCATACGACACCTGGGCCGAAGCCAGCGCCTGCTCGAACGCCCTGATCTGCGCGACGCCGCTGGTCACCCCCGAGAAGGATGTTTGCGCTTGGAGCTGCGCGCTGCGTCGCGCCGTTTCGAGATCCTGGCGCGCGCGGTCCTGGTTGGCGACCGCCTGGCGCACCCGGGACTCGATCGCGCCCCCCTGGTAGAGCGGCACGTTCAGCTGAACACCGATCTGCGCCAGCCGCGAATCGAACGCGGCCGACGAGCTCAGCTGCGTCGACGCCGACCCGCCCGCGTAAGCCTGGTTGAAGCTCGCCACCAGGTCGATCGTCGGGTAATGCCCCGCGCGCTGCCGATCCACTTCGAGGCTCGCGATGTCGAAATTGGCCTGCGCGATGCGCACCTGGAGATTCTGGCTCAACGCCTGCTCGATCCACGGCTCGAGCGCGTTCGGGGAGGGAAGTCGAGGGTCGAATTTGCCGCCGAAGCGCTTGAGGTCCCGGGGCAGGCGCCCGAGGATCGCACGCAGCGCTGCTAGCTTGTTGTCGAGGTCCGTGCGCGCGGCGATTTCCTGCGCGACGATCTGGTCGAACTTTGCCTGCGCGTCATTGGTGTCGGTGATCGTCGCGGTGCCGACCTCGAAATTGCGCTTGGCCTGCGCCAGGTTTTCGCTGACCGCCGCCTTCTGGCTTTCGGTCAGCTCGATATTGAACAGGGCCAGCAATACATCGAAATAGGCCTGCGTGACGCGGACGATCAGGTCCTGTTGTGCCGACGACAGCACGAAATCGCTCTGCCCGACCTGCTGCTTCGCCTGGGAGAGCGCAATTGAATTCTGCGGACGATACAGCGGCTGGCTGGCCGACACCGTGTAACCGGTCTGCGGAAAGCCCTCGCGGATCGTTGGTGGAGGATCGACGTGGATTTTTTCGTAGAAGTCCTCATAGGTCGCGTTGGCGGCGAGACCTACGTTCGGCAGCAGTCCCGCGCGGGCCTGCGGCACGTTTTCCTGCGTTGCCACCCAGTTGGCCCGCGCCGACGCGAGCACCGGATCGCTGGCAAGCGCGTCGCGATAGATCTGCAGCAGGTCCTCCGCAGAGGCCGGAGAGAGCGCGCCGCTGCAGGCAGCGCCAAGCGCGATCGCAAGCAATGTTTTCACCATCGTAGCGGTCCAGTCAGTCGGTCGAGCGTCAGGTTGGGCCGTGGCTCGCCGCTCGCGCGGGAACCGCTGCTGCTGCCCGAAGGGATTCAAAACACAAAGCGCGCCGGCTGCGCGGCATTGCGCAAAGGCGCGATCACTGTCTCGAAAAGGTCCTCGGCCGCGAATGCGCCCGGCGCCGTCGAGTGGATCAGGCGAGCGGTCATCGCCGGAGGATCGCCGACGACGGCGAATAGCCGGCCTCCCGGCTTCAGCTGCTGCAGCCACGAATCGGGCAGGACCGGGGTCGAGCCGGCGAGCACGATCGCGTCGTATTGCCGATTGCCCCATCCGCGCGCGCCGTCGCCGACTTCCAGGCGTGCATTGACGATGCCGGCGCGGGCCAGTCTGCCGGCCGCATCGGTTGAGAATCGCGCGATGATCTCCACGCTGGTCACCGCCGAACAACTCCGCGCGAGCAGCGCCGTCAGATAGCCGCTGCCGGTGCCGACTTCCAGCACGTCGTCGTTGCGATCGAGCTCGAGCTCCTGCACGACGCGAGCCTCGACTTTCGGCGGCCACATGCGCTCGCCCTCACCCAGCGGAATTTCGAGGTCGGCGAACGCGAGCGTGCGATACGCGGGCGGCACGAAGTCCTCGCGCCGCACTTCGAACAGAAGATCCAGCACACGCTGGTCGAGCACGTCCCAGGTCCGGATCTGCTGCTCGACCATGTTGAACCGCGCTTGCTCGAAATCCATCCAGTTTCCTCGCGATGCGGGCCACGAGGACCGGTCGTACGCAACGCGGTCGGCCTCGCGGCGCTGCGGATTATCGCACGTCACTCGCCCGGAGCAGGCGCGTCTGCGCGGGCCACGCGCGCCGCGTGCCTCGCCTTCCGGGCTCGGCGCCATTCGGTGAGCCGGTCGAGGTATGTGTAGATGACCGGCACGACAACCAGAGTGAGCAGCGTCGAGGTCATTACTCCACCGATGATCGCGCGGCCCATCGGAGCCTGCGTTTCTCCACTCTCGCCGAGGCCCATCGCCAGCGGCAGCATGCCGAAGATCATCGCCGCCGTCGTCATCATGATCGGCCGCAGGCGGACCTGTCCGGCGGTGAGCAGCGCGTCATGCAGCGAAGCGCCGCCGCGGCGCGAGCGGTTCGCGAAGTCGACGAGCAGGATGGCGTTCTTGGTGACGAGGCCCATCAGCATCACGAAGCCGATCATCGACAGAATGTTGAGCGTAGTCCCGGTCAGTAGGAGCGCCAGCAACACTCCGATCAGCGTGAACGGCAGCGAGGCCATGATCGCGATGGGCTGGGTGAAGCTCGCGAATTGCGAAGCGAGCACCAGGTAGATGAAGATGATCGCCAGTCCCAGCGCAGCGACCAGCGCCGACATCGACTCCTGTGTGTCTTCCTGCTGCCCGGCGATGGCGAAACGGTACCCGGGCGGAAGCACGGTCGAGTCGATGATTTTCTTGACGTCGTCGCCGACGTTGCCAGAGGGACGGCCCTCGGCGTTGGCGTAGAGCGCCACCCGCCGCTGCAAATCCTGCCGCTTGATGATCTGCGGGCTCGTGCTCTCGACGATGTCGGCGACCTGGCGCAGCGGCACCATCCGCAGCTCCCCGTCGGGGCCGCGTTTGTTGGTCGACAGATACAGGTTGCCGAGGTCGGAGGCGAGCTGGCGCCCTTCCCGTGGCAGCTGCACGTTGACTTCGTAGTTCTGGCCGTCCGGTCCGAGCCAATAGCTTACGGTCTCGCCGGCGAGCAGCGGACGGACCGTCGCGCCGACCCGCTGTACCGAGATGCCCAGATCGGCTGCCGCATCGTTGTTGAGCCGGATCGACAGGGCCGGGTTCAGCGCCTTCTCCGAGGTTTCCATGTCGGCTATCCCCGGAACCTTGGCTACCTTCGCCGCGAACTCGTTGATCAATTTCGTCAGTGTTTCCGGATCGGGTCCCAGCAGGTTGACCCAGATCGGTCGATCGTAGCCCACGGCAAGCTCGATGCCGGGAATAGGCTTCAGCGCGTTGCGGATGTCGCGTTCGAGATCCTTCTGCGTGCGCGCGCGCTTGTTGCGATCGGTGAGCTTGAGATTGATCCGCGCGTAATTGCGGCCATCCCAGGCGTTGCCGACGGTCGTCATCGCCAGCAGGATCTCCGGAAACTGCTTCAGCGCGGCTTCCGCCTCGCGCACCTTCTTGTCGGTGAATTCGAGACTGGTTCCTACCGGCGTATTGAGCCGTAGCGAGATGAAGCTCTCGTCGACCTGCGGCGAGAACTCCTTGCCTATGAACGGCAGCAGCGTGAAGCTTCCCAGGAAGATCAGCAGCGCGGTCCAAAGCACGATGCCGCGGTTGGTGATCGTGACCCAGCGGGGCTTGAGCGGCGCCGAGTTCCCCGTGCGCAGCGCGGCAAAGACGCCGATCGTCGGAATGTAAAGCCGGCGTCTCTTTTCGGAGATCGCCCACTCGAGCAGCCGCCCGTACACGCCATGGAACCACTGCACGACGTCCTCGACACGATCCATGAACCGGCCGAGCCATGGCACGCGCGAGAAGCGCGATCCCGGCGGATCGTGCCAGACCGACGAGAGCATCGGATCGAGGGTGAAGCTGACGAACAGCGATACCAGCACCGCCACCGCGACGGTCAGGCCGAACTGGAAGAAGAACTGGCCGACGATGCCCTTCATGAACGCGATCGGCACGAACACCGCCACGATCGCGAACGTCGTCGCCATCACGGCAAGTCCGATCTCGTCGGTTCCCTCGCGCGCGGCCGCCGGATGGCTCTTGCCCATCCCTAGATGGCGCACGATGTTCTCGCGCACGACGATCGCGTCGTCTATCAGGAGCCCGATGCAGAGCGACAGCGCCATCAACGTCATCATGTTGAGGGTGAAGCCGAAGGCGTAGAGGGCGATGAACGTTGCGATCACCGCGATCGGCAGCGTGAGGCCGGTGATGATCGTGCTGCGCCACGAGTGGAGGAACAGGAACACGATGAGCACGGTGAGCAGCGCGCCCTCGATGATCGTCTCCTTGACCCGCTTTACGCTGGCTTCGACCTGATCCGCCTGCGAGTACACGACGCTTACATCGACGTCCGCCGGCAGGCGCCCCTTGAGCGCCTCGATCGCACCGCGGACGCCGCGGCCGGTTTCGACGATGTTCGCGTCCTGCGCCTTGCGGATATCGATGGTGATCGACGGCCGGCCGTTGATCCGCGAGATCGAGTCGAGCTCCTTTTCGCCGTCGATCACATCGGCCACCTGGGAAAGATAGACCGGTCCGCCGCCCTGCTGCGCGACGATGATCCGGCCGAACTGAACCGGATCCTTGATCTTGCCCTCGACCCGCACCACCGAGTCGTTCTGGCCGCGGGTGATGCGGCCGGCGGGCACGTCCTGGTTCGCGTTCTGCACCGCCGTCATCACCTGATCGACGCCGATGCCGAGCGACGCCAGCTGCGAGGGCTTGATCTGGATGAGTATCTGCCGGGTCACGCGGCCGTTGACGTCGACCTGCGCGACGCCCGGAATGTTCTCCAGCGCCTTGACTATCGTCTGATCGGTCAGCGAGGTCAGCTCGCGCAGATCGACCGTCGGGGAGAGTACCGCCAGCGAGACCGTCGGCCGGTTGTCCTCGACGTCGACGCGGACGACCTGCGGATCCTTGACGTCGCGGGGAAAATTCGACCGGATCAGCGCGATCTTGTCGCGCGCGTCCTGGATCGCCCGGGTGATATCGGTGCCCTGGCGAAATTCGACGAAGACCTGGCTCTGAGCTTCGCGCGAGTTCGAATAGATCCGTTTGACCCCCGACACGGTGTTGACGGCGTATTCGATCGGCTTGCTGACGTCGGTTTCGACCGCTTCCGGCGACGCGCCTGGATAGACGGTGATGATGTTGCAGAACGGCAGCGTGACGTCCGGCATCTGCTCGACGCCCAGACGCGCGTAGGCAAACAAGCCGAGCACGACGATCCCGACCATTACCATGGTGGCAAAGACCGGATTCTTGATCGAGACGCGGGTAATCAACATTTGCGTTTCCCTTCGCCTGTTGGCGCCGGCCTTTAGCCGGCGGTGCCGCTTCGCGCTGGCGCTGCCGCCCGAACCAATGCCGGCAACCCTATCTTCAGGTTATCGAAGGGAGCTGCCAGGATCGGAATGCCGGAAGGGAGCGCAGTCTTGATCTCGATGCGGCCGGCGCTGTCGTCGCGTCGGCCGACGGTGATGATGCGGCGTGCGAGCTTGCCGTTCTCGATCGTCCAGACGAAGTTCTGTCCGACTTCGGTCCTGACCGCGATTGCCGGCAAGGTAGGCACAGGGGCGCCCGCCGCCAGAGTGACGCGGCCGGTCACGAACATGCCGCCGCGAAGCGCGCCGTCGGGATTCGGCACATGGACGAACACCAGGATGGCTCGCGTGCCCGCTTCCGTCGTCGGGTTGATGCGATCGATCGTCCCGGTGAAGCGGCGTTCGCCGAAGCCGTCGATGGCGAGCGTGACCTTCATGCCGAGGTTGAGCTCCGGAATATCGTTCGCCGGAACCATCGCCTGGAGCTCCATCTGCGCCAGATCCACGATGGTCACAAGCGGAGCGTCGAACGGCACTTTCTCGCCGGGCTGGACATGGCGCTTCGCCACCGTGCCCGACAAGGGCGACGTCACCACGGCGTCGCGCAGCGCGTTACGCGCCAGCTGGACCTGCGCCTCGTTGGACTTGAGCGTGCCCTGGCTCACCGAAAGGTTGCTCTCCGCGCTGTCGTATGCCGTTTGCGAGATGAAATTCTGTTTGAGCAGTGTCAGGTTCTGCGCCCGCGTCTTTTCGGCCAGCGCGAGCTGCGCGCGGCTCGATTCCAGCGCACCCATGCGGTCGGTAAGCTTCGCTTCCAGGTCGGCAGTGTCGAACCGGACGATCGTCTGCCCCGCCCGGACCGTCTCGCCTTCGCGGACCATGACCTGTCGGACTTCGCCGGACACCTTCGACCGGACGGTGCTCTGGTTGACCGGCTGCAGGGCCCCGGACACCGGCAGCCAGCGCGAAAGCGCATGAGCCTCGACCGCGGCCAGGTCGGCAGGGTTGAACTCGAGGGCGACCGGCGGCCCGTCTCCTGTCGCCGCGGACGCGCGCTGACTCGACCGCACGACCACGACGGCGGCAAGAGCACCCACCACAACGATCGCAACCAGGGCGCCGACGGTGCGGCGCCGGGTAAACCAGCGTGCCATAACCAATATGTCCCCTCTGTACCGATCGCCGGGCCAGCCGCCCGGCCCTTGAGCTCAACGCGCCCTCTGCCGGTTGGATGCGCCGGGCCGCTTGGGCGGATTCAAAAATTGCGCGAGTCTAGGCTTCCGGCCGCCGTCGACACAAGCCAAAACCGACGAAACGCCTGGCACCCGGAGGCAAACGCGGCAAGCGGCGATGAAGTGCAAGCCCGAGCCGCACGGAAGACGCTTTGGGTGCGGCGGCGCGATTGACAGCATACGCCGGCCCGACGATAATTTCGCGCTCCCCGCTTTTCCGATCACCCCCCTTAGTGGAGGACATCCATGAGATTCAATCGCACGCTCGGCCTGACGCTCGTCGCCGCAGCGTTGATGACCGTTTACGGCTGCGGCAAGGAAGAGCCGAAGAAGGCCGCGGAAGCCCCGGCGGCCACGCCTGCCGCCCCGGCCGCGCCTGAAGCGGTCGTCAAGATTGGCCACGTAGGGCCGACGACCGGCCCACAGGCACACCTGGGCAAGGATAACGAAAACGGCGCCCGGATGGCGATCGACGATGCCAACGCCAAAGGCATCATGATCGACGGCAAGAAGGTCAAGTTCGAGCTCGTCGCCGAAGACGACCAGGCCGACCCGAAGCAGGGCGTGATCGTGGCGCAGAAGCTGGTCGACGCGAAGGTCGCCGGCGTCGTCGGCCATTTGAACTCGGGCACGACGATTCCCGCCTCCAAGCTCTACAGCGATGCCGGCATTCCGCAGATCTCCCCGTCGGCAACGAATCCCAAGTACACGCTGCAGGGCTTCAAGACCGCATTTCGCGTGATGGCCAACGACGTGCAGCAAGGCAGCGTCATCGGCAAGGAAGCCGTCTCCACGCTCGGCGCGAAGAAGATCGCCATCATCGACGACAAGACCGCGTATGGCGCAGGCCTGGCCGAGGAAACCGAGAAGGCCGCCAAGGCGGCCGGCGCCACGATCGTCGCGCATGAGTTCACCAACGACAAGGCGACCGACTTCAAGGCGATCCTGACAAAAATCAAGGCCAAGAGCCCGGATTTGATCATGTACGGCGGCATGGATGCGCAGGGCGGCCCGATGGTCAAGCAGATGAAGGAGCTGGGCATCAAGGCCAAGTTCATCGCTGGCGACGGCGTGTGCTCGGCCGAGTGGCCGAAGCTTGCCGGCGGCGCAGCCGAAGGCCAGTACTGCACGCAGGCCGGCGTTCCGCCGGAAAAGATGGCCAACGCCAAGGACTTCGTCACGCGCTTCACCGCCAAGTACGGCCCGATCCAGGTCTACGCCCCGTATTCCTACGATGCGGCGATGACGCTGGTCGCGGCGATGCAGAAGGCGAACTCGACCGATCCGGCGAAGTATCTGCCCGAGCTTTCGAAGATCTCCTACGACGGCATCACGGCCAAGGTCGAATTCGACGAGCACGGCGACACCAAGAACGGCGCGATCACGCTGTACACGGTCAAGGATGGCGCGCTGGTGCCGATGGCAATGAACGTCGGCGGTAAGACCGAGAAGCTCGCGGCGGCGCCGGCGGCAGCTGCGGCACCCGCAGCGCCTGCCGAGCCGGCGAAGTCCGACGCGATGAAGTCGGAAGCACCGGCGAAGAAGTAAGACTGCGCGGGCTTCGCGCCCGCGCGTTCGCGCAAACAGAAACGGCGCCTGAGGGCGCCGTTTCCATTTCTGGGGTTCGTCGATGGGCGGCGGGGGGATTGCCGCCGCGTTGGCCACAGCGGAGAATCGGCCACTAGCCGGGGACCGCCACGGCGCGACGGGGAGACTCGCTTCGTGGATACCTTTCTGCAGCAGATCATCAACGGTCTCACGCTCGGCAGCGTCTATGCGCTGGTCGCACTCGGCTACACGATGGTTTACGGGATCATCGGCCTGATCAATTTCGCGCATGGCGAGGTGGTGATGATAGGTGCGATGGTCGCCCTGTCGGTCATCACCGGCCTGGTCGGCTCGCACGGTACGCTGCCCGCGGTCGTGATCATTCTCGTCGGCTTGCTGGTCGCGATCCTCATCTGCGTGGCGATCGCCTACAGCATGGAAAAGATCGCGTACCGGCCGTTGCGGCGCGCGCCGCGGCTCGCTCCTCTGATCACGGCCATTGGAATGTCGATCGTGCTGCAGAACGTCGCGCTGATGGTCTGGGGCCGCAACTACCGCACGTTTCCGACGCTGATCCAGCCGACGACCCATAACATCCTCGGCGCGGCGATGACCGACCTGCAGATGCTGATCGTCGTCATGGCGGCGCTGCTGATGGGCGGGCTCGTGCTCATCGTGCAGCGTACCCGCCTGGGGATGGCGATGCGCGCGACCGCGCAAAACCCGCAGGTCGCAGGCCTGATGGGCATCGACATCAATGTCATCATCTCGGCGGCGTTCGTCATCGGCGCGGCGCTGGCGGCCGTCGCCGGGCTGATGGTCATGGCCTACTACGGCATCGCGCATTACTACATGGGATTCCTGCTCGGACTGAAGGCGTTCACCGCAGCCGTCCTGGGCGGAATCGGCAACCTGGCCGGCGCGATGCTGGGCGGCATACTGCTCGGGATCATCGAGGCGCTGGGCGCCGGCTACATCGGCGACGTATCCAACGTCTGCGGGCTGTCGTCGTTGAGCGATACGCTGCAGCAGAAATGCGCGGCCAACGATGGCCAGGTAAGCCTGTTCGGCAGCAATTACCAGGACGTGTTCGCCTTCTTCGTGCTGATCCTGGTGCTCATCTTCCGTCCTTCGGGCCTGCTGGGCGAACGCGTCGCCGACCGCGCATGAACAGCAACGGTCGCGCCGGAATACCGCTGCAGGTCTGGGCCGGCGTCGCTCTGGTTGCGATCGCGCTGGCCGTGCTGCCTTTCGTCGCCGCGCTCGCCGGCCAGGCATGGGTACGGATCCTGAATTTCGCAATGATCTACACGATGCTCGCCCTCGGGCTCAACATCGTCGTCGGCTTTGCCGGCCTTCTCGACCTTGGGTATATCGCGTTCTACGCCGTAGGCGCCTACACGTACGCGCTGCTGTCTTCGCCGCAATTCGGGATCCACCTGCCGTTCTGGGTGATCCTGCCGATCGGCGCGGGAATCGCCTGCCTGTTCGGCGTGCTGCTCGGCGCGCCGACCTTGAAGCTGCGCGGCGACTATCTGGCGATCGTCACGCTTGGCTTTGGCGAGATCATCCGGATCTTCCTCAACAACCTGAATGCGCCGATCAACTTCACCAACGGGCCGCAGGGCATCAATCTGATCGATCCGTTCCGCATCGGCGGGTTCTCATTCGCCAGCACCGAGTCGTTCCTCGGCATCACCTTCACCGGCCCTCAGAAGTACTTCTACATGCTGCTGCTGCTGACGATCGCGGTCATCGTCGTCAACCTCCGGCTGCAGAACTCGCGGCTCGGCCGCGCGTGGGAGGCGATACGCGAAGACGAGGTCGCCGCCAAAGCGATGGGCATCAACACACGCAACGTCAAGCTCCTCGCTTTCGCGATGGGCGCCTCGTTCGGCGGTATTGCCGGCGCCGTCTTCTCGGCGACGCAGCAGTTCATCAGCCCGGAAAGCTTCGGGCTGTTCGAGTCGATCATCGTGCTCGCGATGGTGGTCCTGGGCGGCATGGGCAACATTCCCGGCGTGATTTTGGGCGCGGTCCTTCTCACCTTGCTGCCCGAGGTATTGCGGTACACGATGGAGCCGCTGCAGATGGGACTGTTCGGCCGCGTCCTGATCGATGCGGAGACGATCCGCCTGCTGGTGTTCGGCGTCGCCCTGGTCGCCATCATGCTCTTCCGCCCGGCGGGACTGTGGCCCTCGGCGGTGCGCAAGCGCGAATTGGAAGTTGCCAAGCAGGCCGCCGCATGAGCGAGCGAACGCTGCTTTCCGCCGAGGATATCGGCAAGCGCTTTGGCGGCGTGCAGGCACTCGCCGACGTCAGCTTCAGCATCCGTTATGGAGAGATCTACGGTCTGATCGGACCTAACGGCGCCGGCAAGACCTCGCTGTTCAACGTGCTGACCGGAATCTATGTGCCCGACGGCGGCAGCTTCACGTTCGACGGTGCGCCGCTCAATCGCCTGAAGCCGAACGAAGTCGCCGAGCGCGGAATCGCGCGCACGTTCCAGAATATCCGCCTGTTCCAGAATCTGTCGGCGCTGGAGAACGTGATGATAGGCCGGCATGTGCGGACCCACGCCGGCGTCTTCGGCGCGATTTTCCGCGACCGCG
>DATBBM010000135.1:0-52976 GCA_036270955.1 Casimicrobiaceae bacterium
TCCCCGCGCTGCGCGCGGGGCCCCTCGCCGCCGGCGCACTGCTCTTACTCAATGTTCTGCACCTGCTCTCGCATCTGCTCGATCAGCACCTTGAGCTCGAGCGCCGCGTGCGAAAGCTCCGCATCGACCGATTTGGAGCCCAGCGTATTGGCTTCGCGATTGAGCTCCTGCATCAGAAAATCGAGGCGCTTGCCGCTGCTGCCGCCGGCGGAAAGCACGCGCCGCACTTCGACGACGTGCGTCTGCAGGCGCGAAATTTCCTCGGCCACGTCGACCTTGGCCGCAAACAGCGCCAGCTCCTGCTTCAGCCTGTCGTGGTCTGGATCGAGGCCGGCATCGCGCAGGCGGGCGCCGAGCTTTTCCACGTAGGCATCGTGGATGGCCGGCACCCTGGGTGCGACGCGCTCGAGCTGGAGCTCGATGCCGCGGCAGTTTTCCTCCAGCATCTCGCGCAGCTTCGCGCCTTCGCGCGCCCGCGATCCACCAAGATCGCGAAGCGCCTGCTGCACCAGCAACAGCGTCTGCTCGGCGAGCGTGCCGGCGTCCACCGAGGGTTCGGTCAATACGCCGGGCCAGCGCAGTATCTCTACCGTCGACAAGGGCGCGCTCCCGGGCGCGTGACGCTGCACTTCGCTGGCCGCATCGCGCAGCTGCGCGACGCGCTCGCCGTTGATCGCAAGCGCTGCTGCGCCGGGCGCGGTTCGATTCAACGAGATCCGGCAGTCGATCTTGCCGCGCTTGAGCTCGCGCGCCAGTGCTTCGCGTATCGTGGTTTCCATTGCGCGAAGCTCGTCCGGCACGCGCAGCTGCAAGTCCAGATAGCGGTGATTGACCGACCGCAATTCGACCGCCAGCGAGCAGCCGGGCAATTCGGCAGCGACCGCTGCGAAGCCGGTCATGCTCAGAATCATCGCGAGTCCGTGGCGTACAAGTCGTACCGGCTGGAAGATGGGGCGGAAGCGCAACGATGCGCGACCAAGACCTTAGAACGACGAACGAATTCTTTACTTTATCGCCGCGGTTGTCGAGAATGTAGAGCTTATCCCTTTGACGTGCAAGTCTTAGGCCTCAACGGCAAGCCCAATGGGCGTCACCAACCAGGCACTCCCCTCCGGATACCAGCTGCTCAATTACCGGATTGATCGCCAGATCAGCCGCGGCGGCTTTTCCATCGTCTATCGGGCCTTCGACGATGCGGGCGCACCGGTCGCCATCAAGGAATACCTGCCGTCGTCGCTGGTGCTTCGCACCGACGGCGACATCGTTCGCGCCAGCTCCGCCGAGAACCTGACTTCGTTCCGCTATGGAATGAAGTGTTTTTTCGAGGAGGGTCGCGCGCTGGCCAAGATCAATCACCCGAACGTCGTGCGCGTGCTCAATTTCTTCCGCGCCAACGAAACGGTGTACATGGTCATGCGCTACGAGCGCGGCCGCACGCTACAGCAGCAGATCCAGCTGCGTCAGGACCAGATGTCCGAGCGGCTGGTGCGTCACGTGTTCATGCACCTGCTGAACGGCTTGCGCGAAGTGCACACGCACAAGCTTCTGCATTTGGACATCAAGCCGGCCAACGTGTATCTGCGGACCGACGGAAGCCCGGTTTTGCTCGATTTCGGCGCGGCGCGGCAGACGCTGACGACCTCGCGGCCGAAGCTCGCGCCGATGTACACGCCGGGCTTTGCCGCTCCCGAGCAATATCGCGAGCCGGACCGCCTGGGACCGTGGACCGACGTCTACGGCATCGGCGCGAGCATGTTCGCCTGTCTGGCGGCGTTCGCCCCGCAGGCCGCCGACGCGCGGCTCAACGAAGATCACCTGGTGTCGGCCAAGAAGATCTGGGCTGGCGCCTATTCGGACAACGTGCTCGAGGTCATCGACTGGTGCCTGCGGCTCGATCCGCTCGAGCGGCCGCAAAGCGTCTTCGCGCTGCAAAAGGCCATCCGTGAAATAGCGCCGCGCAAGCGCAAGCTCACTTTCCTCGACAACCTGAAAAAGCGCCTGTTCACCGAAGTGATGTAGGGCCTGCTCATGCGCTTCACGATATTCCAGGAGAGCCGCAAGGGTCAGCGCAAGATCAATCAGGACCGGCTCGCATACACGTACAGCCGCGACACGCTGCTGCTGGTCGTCGCCGACGGCATTGGCGGACATGCCGGCGGCGAGATCGCCGCGCAGATCGCCGTGCGCCTGTTCATCGAGCGCTTCCAGCAGGAAGCCAAGCCGACGCTGAAGAATCCGCTCAAGTTCCTGCAGGATTCGATGCTTCGCGCCCACCAGGCCCTGGGGTCGTACGCCGAGCAGTTCTCGATGCTGGAGACGCCGCGGACCACTTGTGTCGCGTGCATCGTGCAGTCGAATTACGCCTACTGGGCGCACGTCGGCGATTCGCGCCTGTATTTGTTCCGGCAGGGAGGACTGATCGGCCAGACCAAGGACCATTCGAAGGTACAGTACCTGGTCGATCAGGGACTGATCGGCGCGCACGAAGTCGTCAATCATCCCGACCGCAACAAGATCTTCAGCTGCCTGGGCGGATTGGTCGAGCCGGTGATCGATCTTTCGCGAAGGACGCCGCTGCGCAATGGCGATCTGATCGTGATGTGCACCGACGGACTGTGGAGCGTTTATCCGCAGGAAGAAATCGCGCGCGCGCTCACCGGAGCGCCGATACTGAAGTCATTGCCGGTGCTGATGCGGGAAGCCGAGGTGCGCGGCGGGGCTGAGGGCGACAATCTCTCGCTGATCGCCGTGCGCTGGGGTCCGGAGACGCTGACCGACGAGCCGACGACGACGATTACCGAGACGATGAGCCTCGGCGAATTCCAGACCGAGATCGACCGTACGCTGACGCTGACCGATAGGAAAGGCATGCAGCGCGACCTGACCGACGACGAGATCGAGCTGGCGATCGCCGAGATCCAGGCGACGATCAAGCGGTACAAGACATAGCTCAGCGGCATGCGACAGCTGATCCTCGACACCGAAACCACCGGCCTCGACCCGAAGGACCATCGCATCATCGAGATCGCCGCGGTCGAGCTGATCGATCGCCGCCCGACAGGCCGCAGCGTCCACTTCTACATCAATCCCGATCAGGAGATCGACGTAGGCGCGACCGAAGTGCACGGCCTGTCGTGGGAAATGCTGCGCGACAAGCCGAAGTTCGGAGAGATCGCCGACGAATTCATCGCCTTCGCGCGCGGCGCGCAGTGGGTCATCCACAATGCTCCGTTCGACGTCGCCTTCCTCGACGAGGAGTTCACGCGACTCGGCATGTCGTCCAGCGCCGTCATTGCGGCCGAAGTCGTCGACACTCTGGCGCTGGCGCGCGACCAGTTTCCTGGAAAGCGCAACAACCTCGACGCGCTGTGCGAGCGCTTCGGCGTCGCCAACGCTCACCGTACGCTGCACGGCGCCCTGCTCGACGCGCAACTGCTCGCCGAAGTCTATCTGGCGATGACGCGTGGCCAGGAATCGCTGACGATCGACATCGTCACGCCGCGTCCGGAAATCGGCGATGGCTTCGCCTCCGCTGGCCCGGTACAGCTGATCATCGTTTTGCCTTCTGCGGACGAGCTCGCCGCGCACCGCGCCTACCTGGTCGATCTCGATCGCGACGCCAAGGGAGCCTGCCTGTGGCTGGCGGTCGCCGGCGACTGAGGAACCGTAACATTCCGGTAACCTCGGACGGTGAAACTGCGGCGTTCGCGGCGATGACCGTCGCAGGGCGCCTTTGATATTCCGATGCCGCCCGAGTCGCACGTAAAGACGGCTGCACCGCCGTTGATAAATCGCGAGCTTTCGCTGCTCGCGTTCAACCGGCGGGTCCTCGCGTTGGCGCAGGACACTGCCGTCCCGCTGCTCGAGCGTCTGCGCTTCCTCTGCATCGTCAGCAGCAATCTGGACGAATTCTTCGAGATCCGCGTGGCCGGGATGCGCGAGCAGCTGCGCGTCAAGGCGCCCCCGCCCGGAGCGACCCTGCACGAGCTGCGCGCGGTGTCGGCGCGCCTGTGCGAACAGACCCATGCACTGGTCGCGGACATCTATCGCACGCTGAATGACCAAGTGCTGCCGGCGATGGCCGGGGCCGGCATACGCTTGTTGCGTCATGCGGACCGCAATGCCGCCCAGCGCGCCTGGGTCGCCGACTATTTCCGGCGCGAGGTCAAGCCGCTGCTGAGCCCGATCGGGCTCGATCCGGCGAATCCCTTTCCCCAGGTCGTCAACAAGAGCCTCAACTTCATCGTCGAGCTTTCCGGCAGCGACGCCATCGGCCGCGAAACGGCTGTCGCGATCGTCAAGGCGCCGCACCAGCTGCCGCGCGTGATCGAGCTGCCCGCCGAGGTTGCGCCGGACAATACCTTTGTGCTGCTCGCCTCGATCATCCACGCGCATCTGGGCGAACTGTTCGCCGGACGGCGCGTCGTCGGCTATTCGCAATTTCGCGTGACGCGCGATGCCGACCTGTGGTTCGACGAGGAGGAGGTCAAGAATTTGAGGCAGGCGCTCGAGGGCGAGTTGCCGCATCGGCAATTCGGTCTTGCCGTGCGCCTGGAGGTCGCTGCCGGTTGCGCGCCGCCGCTAGCTCAACTGCTGCTGCAGCAGTTCGAGCTCGAGGAGGCCGATCTGTATCGCTGCGACGGGCCGGTCAACCTTGCCAGGTTGACGACGCTGGTCGACGAATCGGACCGCACCGAGCTCAAGTATCCGCCGTTCGTGCCCGGCACGCCGGAGCGGCTTCGCGACCAACCCGACATCCTGGCCGCGATCCGCCAGCGCGACATCCTGCTGCATCATCCGTATCAGTCGTTCGACCCGGTGGTCGAGTTCATCCGCAAGGCCAGCGACGACCCCGACGTGGTAGCGATCAAGCAGACCGTCTATCGAACGGGCGTCAATTCGATACTGATGGATGCGCTGGTCGAAGCCGCGCGCCGCCGGAAGGAAGTGACCGTCGTCGTCGAGCTCCTGGCGCGGTTCGACGAGGAGGCAAACATCAACTGGGCCGAGCGTCTGGAGGAGGCCGGCGCGCAAGTCGTGTATGGAGTGTTCGGCCTGAAAACCCACGCCAAGCTTGCGCTGCTGCTGCGCCGGGAGCTCGATGCCGCCGGCCGTTCCCAGCTGCGGCCGTATGCCCACCTGGGGACCGGAAACTATCATCCGCGCACCGCGCGGCAATACACCGACTTCGGCCTGCTCACCGTGAACCCGGAACTGTGCGCCGATGTCGCGGAGGTCTTCCTGCACATCACCAGTCTTGCCCGCTCGAACCGGCTGAAACGCCTCTGGCTGGCGCCATTCACCATGCATCGTCAACTGCTTGCGGCGATACATCGCGAGACCCGGCACGCCAGGGAAGGCGTCCCCGCGCACATCATGGCCAAGATGAACGGCCTGGTCGAGGAAGCGGTGATCAGGGCTCTCTACGGGGCTTCCCAGGCCGGCGTAAAGATCGACCTGGTCGTGCGCGGCGCGTGCGCGCTGCGCCCCGGCGTCAAAGGGTGGTCGGACAACATACGGGTCCGCTCGATCGTCGGGCGCTTTCTCGAGCATCCGCGCATCTGGTACTTCGCCAACGGCGGCAGCGAGGACGTCTATCTGTCGAGCGCGGACTGGATGGGACGAAACCTGTTTCGCCGCATCGAGGTGGCGTTTCCGGTGCTCGACAGGGAGCTCAAGGCGCGCGTCATCGCCGAAGGGCTGGCCGTGTGTTTCGAGGACAATTGCAACGTCTGGGATCTGGGTGCCGACGGCGAATATGTGCGCGCGAAGCCCGCGCGTCGCGCGCGCCCCTGCGCCGCTCAGGAACTCCTGCTCGATCGGCTGGCCGAACGTGCGAGCAGCGCAATCTGAATGGAGCCACTGCCGCCGCCATGGACCTGATCCTCTGGCGTCATGCCGATGCCGAGCCAGGCGAGCCCGATCTCGAGCGGCCGTTGACGGCCAAAGGCGTCCGCCAAGCCGAGCGCATGGCCGCGTGGCTCGACAGCCACCTGCCCGACCAGTGCCGCATTCTGGTCAGCCCCGCCGAACGCGCCCAGCAGACTGCGCGCGCGCTCGGGCGAAACTTCAAAACCGTGCCCGAGCTCGCCCCCGGTGCGACGGCTGCCACCGTGCTGGCCGTCTCAGGGTGGCCCGATGCACGCGAGGCGAGGCTGGTCGTCGGTCATCAGCCGACGCTGGGCGAAACCGCGGCGCTGCTGCTGTCGGGGAGCGATGCGCCGTGGGGGATGCGCAAGGCCGCCGTCTGGTGGCTGTCGAACCGGGCGCGCGAGCAAGGGGCCGAGGTCATCCTCAAGGTCGTTATCGGCCCGGATTACGCCTAGGGCGGACCCGGTCCTGCCGCGTCGTCCGCGCAACCCTAACCGGCGTGCAGCGCCCGCCACTGCGCGCGCTCGCGCTCCAGCAAATACGCGGTCAACGGGTGGGCGGCGAGCCAGCGCGGGCTGACCCGGATGGCGACGCCGCCGCGAGTCTTCAGCGTCACGGGCGGCTGCGCAACCTCGGTTCGGGCGTGACAGAACAACACGGCCAGCCGCAACGCCGCGATCTGCGCGCGCGCCACCGGATCGCCGAGCTCGGCGCGGACCTTGGGCAGGCCGCCACGGCAGCCGTATACCAGCAACGCCAGCCGCGCCTGCTCGCCCGCGGAAAACCCGGGCATGTCCGCGTGCTGAAGAATGTATGCACCGTGCTTGTGAAACCCGATGTGCGAGACCGACATGCCGATCTCGTGTAGCAGCGCGGCCCAATGCAGCATCTGGGTTTGCTCGGGGCCGGCGTTTGGCGCGGCGCGATGGAACAAGGCGCTTGCGAGTGCGTCGACGCGCGTGGCGTGGCGGCGGTCGACCTGGTAGCGATCCAGAAAACGCTCGACCGTGAGCTGCCGCGCGTCGCGGTCTACGGTTCTGCCGAGCAGGTCGTAAAGCACGCCCAGCCGCAGCGCGCCGCCGACCGGATCGATCCGCTCGATGTCGAGCTCGGTGACCGCCGCGCTCATGATGGCAAGTCCCCCGGCGAGCACCGGCACGCGCTCCGGCTTGAGCGCATTGAGCTTGAGGCGTGCCGGATTGCCGGCGCGAACCAGGCGCTTCTTCAGGCGGTCGAGCCCGGCGGGCGTGATCCCGCCGTCGGAAAACCCGTTTTGCTCCAGGATCTCCGCCAGCGCGGCCGCCGTGCCTGACGACGCGTACGCGCTTTTCCAGTGACCGGCGCCAAAATCGCCGGCGATGGCCTCGATTTCCACCCGCGCCGCGGTCTCGGCCGCGTCAAACGCGCTCGCGGTGACCATCCCGTCGGGAAAGAACTTCTGCGTAGTGCTTACGCAACCCAAGGTCAGCGACTCAAGGCGATCGGGCTCGAGTCCGCGGCCGATGATGAATTCGGTCGATCCGCCTCCTATATCGACCACCAGACGCTGCGCCTCCGACGGAGGCAACTCGTGCGCGACGCCCAGATAGATCAGCCGAGCCTCTTCGTGCCCGCTGATCACGTCGATCCGGGATCCCAGGGCGCGCTCGGCTTTGGGCAGAAACTCGCGCGCGTTGGCCGCGACGCGAAACGCGTTGGTCGCCACGGCGCGCACAGCGGACGGATGGACGCCGGAAAGCCGCTCGCGGAACCGCGCGAGACAGGCGAGCGCGACCGTCATCGCCGCCGGCTTGATGCGTCCATCGCGGTCGATACCGGCGCCGAAGCGCAACGTCTCGCGCCAGGTGTCCTGCCGGTAGATCTGGTCGCCCTCGACGCGGCCGATCTCCAGGCGGAAGCTGTTCGATCCTAGATCGACGACGGCAAGCGTCTTGGCGGTCACGGACTAGGGCCTGTTCACGCCGGCGTCCGGCGCGACGAAAATCAGTGCGCACAAGCCTAACAGAAATACGCGCATGCGAACGCCGGCTTTGGGCGCACAGGTGTTTCTGCTACGCTCGCTGCCTCGTCCACGCCCTCGTTTTCGTCCCGTGCCGATCGACTACCTGCAGAGAATTCTGAACGCGAAGGTCTACGACGTGGCGATCGAATCGCCGCTCGAGCCGGCGCCGATGCTGTCGCGCCGTATCGGCAATCGCGTGCTGCTCAAGCGGGAGGATAAGCAGGAAGTATTTTCGTTCAAGCTGCGCGGCGCCTACAACCGGATGGCGCATCTCTCGAGCGCCGAGCGCGCGCGGGGCGTCGTCGCGGCGTCGGCGGGCAACCACGCCCAAGGGGTCGCGCTGGCCGCACAGCGACTGGGCTGCAAGGCGACGATCGTCATGCCGGTGACTTCTCCGTCGATCAAGATCCAGGCTGTCGAGGAACGGGGCGCAACCGTCGTGCTGCACGGCGATTCGTACAGCGACGCGTATGTGCACGCGGTCAAGCTGCAAAAGGCGCGGCGAGCCACGTTCATCCATCCGTACGACGATCCCGATGTGATCGCCGGCCAGGGAACGATAGGGGTGGAGATCCTTCGCCAGTGCCAGGGGCCGTTGGATGCGATCTTCGTCGCCGTCGGCGGAGGTGGCCTGATCGCGGGCATTGCCTCCTATGTGAAGCGGGTTCGCCCGGAAGTAAGAGTGATCGGCGTGCAGCCGGCCGACTCCGACGCGATGACCCGGTCGCTCGCCGCCGGGCGCCGCGTCCGCCTGGGACACGTCGGCCTTTTCGCCGACGGCGTCGCGGTCAAGCAGGTCGGCAAGGAAACGTTTCGCATCTGCAGGGAGCTCGTCGACGACATGATCACCGTCGACACCGATGCGATCTGCGCCGCGCTAAAGGACGTGTTCGAGGATACGCGGACGGTGCTCGAGCCGGCCGGTGCGCTGTCGGTCGCCGGCGTCAAGGCCTGGTGCGAGCGGCATCGGCCCAAACGCCGGACGTTCGTCGCCATCGCCTGCGGGGCCAACATGAATTTCGATCGCCTGCGCTTTGTCGCCGAGCGGGCCGAGCTGGGCGAAGCGCGCGAAGCGATCTTCGCCGTGACCATACCGGAGCGGCCGGGCAGTTTCCGCGAGTTCTGTGCGCTGCTGGGCAAGCGCAGCATCACCGAGTTCAACTACCGCTATGCCGATCCGCGCATCGCTCATATTTTTGTCGGCGTCGAAGTCGCCAATCGTCACGAGACCGCGGCGCTGTTGCGTGCGATGCATGCGCGGCGGATCGAGGCGTATGACCTGTCAGACAACGAAATGGCCAAGCTGCATGTGCGCCATCTGGTCGGTGGGCACGCGCCGGCGGCGGAGCACGAAATCCTCTACCGCTTCGAGTTTCCGGAGCGGCCGGGCGCGCTGATGCGGTTCCTGAACAGCATGAGCCGCGGCTGGAACATCAGCCTGTTTCATTACCGCAACCATGGTGCCGACCACGGGCGGGTGCTGGTCGGAATGCAGGTGCCGCCCTCGGATCACGCCGACTTCCGCGTATTCCTCAAGCGTCTCGGCTACTACGGCGTCGACGAGACGGGCAACCCGTCCTATCGGATGTTTCTCGGGCGCTAGCCCTGGCGGCCGTGGCTCGCGCCGACCGGCTGGCGCGGCCGGGGCCCATCGGCCGGGCTACCGCGCCAGCGGCGGTGTTTTTCCGGCCCGGGAACGGCGCTTTTACCGCTTCCGCCACGCATGAAATCGCCGCGTCGCGAGCCCCTCCCGGGACCGTCGCCGGGGCCCCCGTGCCTGCGCGGTGGTGACCCGGTACGGCAGTTTTTTGCTCAAATTCGCGTCGCCGGTGTTGCAAATCGCTCAAAAACCTAAGCTTTGCCCGTTCTGGCAAGGATTATGCTCTAGGCATTTGGTCCTATACGTGGCAAACTTTCGAGGGCTCGAAATGGAAACGATTGCGCTGGATGCAGGACTGAGCGTCAACGCGGGAGGGACAGAATTGCGGGATCCAGTCGCCTTGACGGGTGCCAAGGTCATGGTGATCGACGATAGCAATACGATTCGTCGCAGCGCCGAGATTTTCCTGCTCCAGGCGGGGTGCACGGTGATCCTCGCCGAAGACGGCTTCGATGCGCTTGCCAAGATCGCCGACCACCAGCCGGACCTCATCTTCGTCGACATCATGATGCCGCGGCTGGACGGCTACCAGACTTGCGCGCTAATCAAGAAGAATTCGCGGTTTCACCAGACGCCGGTGGTGATGCTCTCGTCGAAGGACGGGCTGTTCGACCGGGCGCGCGGCAGAATGGTCGGATCCGATCAGTATCTGACCAAGCCTTTCACCAAGGAAAGCCTGTTGAAGGCGGTCGGCACGCACGTCAAGTCGCCGGCGCATTGAGGGACGCCCGCATCGGGCGCGAAGAGTGGAAGCAAGGGGTGCGGAAACAATGGCCATAAAACGCGTATTGATCGTCGACGACTCGCCGACCGAGCGGCACGTCCTCAACGACATGCTGACCAAGGCAGGGTACGAGGTCGTCGCCAGCGACAATGGCGAGGACGCGATCCTCAAGGCTAAGACGGTAAAGCCTGACCTGATATTGATGGACGTCGTCATGCCCGGACTCAACGGGTTCCAGGCGACGCGCGCGATCAGTCGCGATCCGGCGACCCGCAGCGTTCCGATCATCCTGTGCACGTCCAAGACGCAGGAAACCGACAAGATCTGGGGCATGCGCCAGGGCGCGCGCGATTACATCGTCAAGCCGGTCAACCGCGACGAGTTGATCGCCAAGATCACGGCGCTCGGCTAGCGCTCTTCCGATGGCCCGCGCCGCCAAGCTCGACCTCCGTGCGTTCCAGCAGGAACTGGCGGCGCGCCTTGCGGCGAAGACGACGCAGCAGGTCGAGCAATCGCGTCTGGGCCTGGCCTGCGCCGGAAAGCAATGGCTGATTCGGCTGGCGGATGCCGGCGAGGTCATCGCGGTTCCGACGCTGGCGACTGTGCCGCTGACCCGGCCGTGGTATCTCGGCATCTCGAATATTCGCGGCAACCTCTATAGCGTCATCGACTTCGCCGGATTCCTCGGCGAGGCGATCGAGCCGGTGAGCGCGGGCGCGGCGCAGGCGCGGCTGGTCCTGTTCGGGCCTCGCGTCGGCGAATTGCGCGCCGGACTGGTGGTGGCGCGAGTGTTGGGTTTGAGCAATCTCGCCGAATTGGTGCGTAGCGATGCTGCAGTCGATGCGCCGGCGTGGTACGGCGCACGCTGGACCGACAAGGCCGGCGGCGAGTGGCAGGAAATCGACCTGGCCCTGCTGGCGCAGGACCCGGGCTTTCTTCAAGTGGGACTGTAGCCTTGGCACAGTCTGACGGATTCAGGCAAGCGTAACGACCCTATCTGGGGGAGGAATCATGGCGTTCACATTCAAAGGCCTTTTGGGAGCAGGTGCAGGCAGAGGACAGGTACTGTCCGAAGCCGACCTCGAAGAGCCGACGACGCAGGTAAAGATGAGCGGCGCTCAGCGCGGCTACGACCCGCTGGCCGCACCTTCGATCATGGATCAGATGCGGAGCGCGAGCCCCGACATGAAACAGCCTGGGCGTCTCTGGTTCATCGGGCATCTGCCGATCGCCAGGCAATACCAGATCCTGGGTCTGCTGCTGCTTCTGTTCGGCATTCTCGCCGCCGCGATGCTGTGGCTCAACTACCGCGCGAATTCGCAGGCGGGCGCGAGCTCGACGACGGCCACCGAAATGCAGATGCTGTCGCAGCGCCTGGCGCGCGGAACCGCGCTGGCGGTGCAGGGCAATGCCGGCGCGTTCGAAAGCATCAAGGATTCCCGCGACCGCTTCCGCGCCGACCTAGACGCGCTGACCAAGGGCGGCGTCGTGCACGGCACCAACGTCGACGTCGCCACCAACGAAGCGCTGCAGAAGGCGCTGGCTGCGCTGGATGCGCGCTGGGAACGGGTCGAAAAGAACGCCACGACGGTGATCGACAACCAGGCCGCGCTGCTGTCGCTGTCGAAGGGCCTGGAAGGGATCAACCAGGGGAACAACGCGCTGCTCGAGCTTGCCCAGCAAGCGTCCGCCCAAATCGCGTCCGCCGGCGGCTCGCTGCGCGAGGTCGACTTCACCAACCAGCTGGCCGTGCTGTCGCAGCGGATCGCCAAGAATGCGAATTCCCTCGTTTCGTCGGACGAAATCGATCCGGAAGTCGCTTTCCTGCTGGGCAAGGACACCGGGACGTTCCGCGACGTCCTGAACGGACTGCTGAAAGGAAGCGATGCGTTGAGGCTCCCCGGCGCGGTGCGGGCCGACGATGCTCGCGCGACGCTGACCGAGCTGCAGAAGCGGTTTGCCGGCTACGAGACCGGCGTCAACGCCATCCTGCAGAACATGCAGCGATTGGTGCTCGCCAAGCAGGCCGCGCGCACCATCAATCAGGAATCGGAGCCGCTTCTGGCCGATACGACGGCGCTGACCGGCGAATTCGATGGCCAGACGACGGTGCGGAGCTTCACCCTGTGGGCCGCGATGACGTTTGCCTTGCTTGCCCTTGTCGCCCTGATCGCCTACGGCTGGGTCTCGCGCGAAGACGGTCGCGTTCGCGCTTTCGAGAGCGAGCAGGAGAACAAGCGCAACCAGGAAGCGATTCTGCGGCTGCTGAACGAGATGGGCAACCTCGCGGATGGCGATCTGACCGTGCAGGCATCGGTGACCGAGGATGTGACCGGTGCGATAGCGGATTCGATCAACTTCACCATCGAGGAGCTGCGCACGCTGGTGCGCGGCATCAACTCGGCGACCGATCAGGTCGCCAAGGCGACCACCGATGCGCAGGCGATCTCGAACCGGCTGTACGAGGCCTCGCAACGGCAGAACAAGGAGATCCAGCAGGCATCCGCGTCGGTCCTGCAGATGGCGCAGTCGATCAACGAGGTGTCGCAGACCGCGGCGCAGTCGGCCCGCGTCGCGCAGCAGTCGCTTGCCGCGGCGGAAAAAGGCGGCGAGGCGGTGCACAACCAGATATCGGGCATGAACGAAATCCGGACGCAGATTCAGGATACCGCCAAGCGGATCAAGCGACTGGGTGAATCGTCGCTGGAGATCGGCGAGATCGTCGAGCTGATTTCGGACATTACCGAGCAGACGAACGTGCTGGCGCTAAACGCCGCGATCCAGGCCGCGTCGGCGGGCGAGGCGGGACGCGGCTTCACCGTCGTCGCGGAAGAAGTGCAGCGACTGGCCGAGCGCTCGGGCGAAGCGACCAAGCAGATCGAGGCGATCGTCAAGACCATTCAGGCCGACACGCAGGATGCGGTCGCGGCGATGGAAAAGAGCACCGTGGGCGTGGTCGAAGGAACCAAGCTGTCCGACGCCGCAGGGCAGGCGCTGGACGAAATCCGGCGGGTGTCGCGCGAGCTCGCCGAGCTGATCGGCGGCATTTCGGCGCAGACGCAGAAGCAGTCGGCTTCGGTCTCGGACGTGACCCGCGGCATGCAGGGCATCCTGAAGATCACCGAGGAGACGACCGAGGGCACCAAGCAGACCAATGTGTCCATCGGCCAGCTAACCAAGCTCGCGGCCGAACTGCGCAGCTCGGTTGCCGGCTTCAAGGTATGAATGGGTTGAGTTCGAGCTTGATGATAGGAGGCGGCACGCGCGCAGGCGGAGGCGCGACGCGCGCGTGATGTTCAATCCGGGCGCGGTTCTTGCATGTTGACGCCGAGTTGCCATCCCAAATGAATTAAGCCCAATCATCATGGCCAGCGACACCGCACAGGATTTCGATCTCGGACCGCTCTCCTGGGTCCACGGCGAGATAGACCAGGCCTTGGGACGAGGGCTGGAGTCGCTCGCGGCATACAAGGCTGCGCCTCGAGACGCCACCCCGCTCAAGCAGTCGCGCACTCATGTGCACCAGGCAGCGGGCGCGCTGCAGATGGTGGGCCTCGACGCGGTCGCTGCTTACACCGAGGAAATCGAACGCCATCTGGTGCGGCTCGAGGGCCTGCCGGAAGCCGACGCGCCGGCCGCTTGCGATCTGGTCGACCGCGCCGGTCGCAAACTCCGCATTTTCCTGGACGAGCTGGTCGGCGGCGCGAATCCGGTGCCGCTGAAGCTTTTCCCGGAGTATGAGCAGATGCAGCAGGCGCGCGGCGTCAAGGGCGCGTCGCCGACTGACCTTTTCTTCCCCGACCTGTCGCCGCGCGCGCCGAAGATCGCGACCCTGAAGTCGGTCACGCCGCACAAGCTTCCCTCCTTTCTCATCAAGCAACGGCGCCTGTACCAGCGCGGCCTGCTCGCGTGGTTGCGCGGCGATGAGGAAGGGTCGAAGAGCATGCGCGATGCCGTTCAGGGCATCGAAGACGTGCAGACGCATTCGGCGCAGCGCTCGTTCTGGTGGACCGTCGGCGCGCTGCTCGAAAGCATCGTCGAAAACGGCGTCGAAAGCGGATTCGGCGTCAAGCAGCTGTGCGGTCGGATCGACCTGCAGATCCGACGCTTCGTCGAAGGCTCGGCGAAGGTGTCTGACCGCATGCGCCGCGAGGTGCTCTATTACGTCGCGATAAGCGCCCCGGTCGGCGCCCAGACGCAGGCCGTGCAGCGCGCCTATCACCTCAATGGCCTGATACCGACCGCCGAAGTGCTGTCGGCCGACGTCCTGCGCACGCAGCCGCTGCTGCGCGAAGCCCGCGAACAGCTGGCCACCGCCAAGGATCTCTGGCTGAAGATCACGGGCGGGCGTCCGGAAAACATACCGAAGCTCAAGCAGACGATGGCGGGTCTGTCGGACCGTGTGCGCGCCATCGGGGAGCCGTCGCTGTCCCGCCTGATCAGCGCGCTGGCCAGCCGCGTCGACAAGTTCGGCACGGGGGCCGTTTCCGAGGGCGTGGCAATGGAATTCGCCACGGCCTTGCTGCTCGCCGATTCGACGATCGAGCACTTCGGCTCGATTTCGCCGGAGCTGCCGCAGCAGATCGACGCGATGCTGGCGCGCATCGACGCCGCGCAGCAGAACAAACCTACGCCGTTGGTCGCGGGTGCGCCGCTACTCGACGAAATGGCGCGTCGCGCGCAGGAGAGATTGCTGCTGGCGCAGGTCGCGCGCGAAATTCAGGCAAATCTGCGCCACATGGAGCAGGTGCTCGACGCCTTTTTCAGGGACAACAGCAAGCGCGCCGAGCTTGCAACGCTCGCCGGCGACAGCCGGCAGATCGCCGGCGCGCTGAAGATGCTGGGGCTCGACAGCGCGGAGCGCCTGCTCGAGCTTTGCCAGCAGCAGATCGACGAGTATGCGAAACCGGATGTCGAGGTTCACAACGACGATCTCGAGATGCTGGCCGAATCGCTGTCGGGTCTCGGCTTCTATATCGAGGCCGTCGAGCAGCAGCGGCCGGATCGTGATCGCCTGATCGCTCCGCTGCTCGATCGTCGCCTCGGCGTCGCGTCCAGCACGCCCGCCGCCGAGCCCGAGACGGTCGAGTCGGCTGTCGTCGATCTGCGGTCGGCGCTTCCGGAGGTTTTCGCCGCCTATCAGAGCGCGCCCGGCGACCTGGCAGCGCGGGACAGGTTGTCGGCCGATCTGACGACGTTGAAGCACGACGCCGAGCTGATCGGCGACGCGCGCCTCCAGCAGGACGCCGATGCTGCGCTGACCGAGCTCGCGCATGCCGGGACGGCAGACACTGCGGCTCTGCAGGATGCCGTGGCAGCGGTCGCGGCGCAGAGCGAGGCGGCGCCGGCTCCCTCCGCGGAAACGATGCGCCTGCTGGAAACCGACGCGACTCAGTTCGATACCGAGTTGCTCGACATCTATCTGACCGAAGCAGGCGAAGTGCTGGACACGATCGCGGACAGCGCGAAAACGCTCGCCGCGAATTCCGAGGATCGCACGGCATTGTCGGTCGTGCGTCGCGGTTTCCACACCCTGAAGGGCAGCGGCCGCATGGTGGGGCTCACCGATCTGGGCGAGCTCGCGTACGCGGTGGAAAAGGTTCACAACCGCGTGATCGAGGAAGATCGCCCGACCACGCCGGCGCTGATCGCATTGATAGGCGTGGCCGAGTCGAGCTTTCGCCGCTGGGTAGATGCGCTGCGCAGCACCGGGCGAGTGACTCCCGATGCCGACGCCTTGCGCGCAGCGCTGGCCAGGGTCGAAAGCGAGTTCCCCGATGGCGGAGGCGACTCGGGCGGGGAGCCGCCGTCGCCGGCGCCATCGCCATCGTGGCCGACGCCCGGACCGGTGGCCGCTGTTTCGGCGACCGAACGCGGCGCCGACGTCGCAGCATCGGCGTCCTCGCATGCGGCGATCGAAGTGCTCGAGCTCGACGAGACGCCGTACGGCGAAGGCGATATTGAGGATTCTCCGCCCGAGTCGCCGGCGCCGACGCTGGCCTTTGCCGCAGTCGCGCCGCCGGACGTGCCCGAATCCGATGCCGTCGCAACGCTTGCCGATGCCGAAGAGGAAATTACCGTCGGCGGAGTCACGCTGTCGGCCGCCCTGTATCGCATTCTGTGCGAGGAGGCGAAGCAGCATCTGGCCACGTTGGACCAGGAGCTGCAGACTCTGCAGTTCGACCCTGTGGCGACGCCGTCGCAACTGATGGTGCGGGCGAGCCACACGCTTTGCGGCATTCATCGCACCGGCGGCTTTCCGCTGGTCGCCACCGCTGCCAAGGCGCTGGAAGTTTGCCTGCTCGGCTTGCAGGAGCGCGGCGCACCGCTGCCGGGGGCGTCGCAACCGGTCCTCGCCCGCGCGATTGCAGGCCTGAGCGCCTTGAGCGC
This sequence comes from Casimicrobiaceae bacterium, assembly GCA_036270955.1. Classification (GTDB taxonomy): domain Bacteria; phylum Pseudomonadota; class Gammaproteobacteria; order Burkholderiales; family Casimicrobiaceae; genus PALSA-1003. The sequence goes on from DATBBM010000135.1 coordinate 16,648, forward strand.
GCGCGTTCGCGCGCGCGAATCGTTCCGTTCCAGCGACGAGGCCGAGGTGGCCGAGATCATCAACGAGCTGGAAACGCTGCGTCACGACACGGTGCCGCAGCGCACTGTCGACGACAGCGAGGCCGTGGCGGCGCGCGTTGCCGACGAGGACGAGCATGGCATGACGATCAATCTCGAGCTTGCCGCGGTCGGCGAGCCGGTCGCCGCTGCGAGCCCGGGCGAACGCAAACCCGAGCCGATGCTGCACGCGGTATCCGCTCCGAGCAGGCCGGCGCCGCCGCCGCCGCAGTTGCCCCCCGCAGCGACTGCGCCGACGCCGACGCCGGACGAAGCCGCGCTGCTCGGAGTGCATGACGACGTCGACCGTCAGGTGCTGCCGATATTCCTCGACGAAGCGGCCGAGCTCTTCCCGCAGGCCGGCGAGCAGCTGCGCGGCTGGCGGGCCAAGCCTGGGACGAGCGATGCGATACAGGCCTTGCAGCGCACCTTGCACACGTTCAAGGGCAGCGCGCGGATGGCCGGGGCGATGCGACTGGGCGAGGTCGCACACATGATGGAAAGCCGCCTGACCGGCGTGGAAGCGATGGCGCCGACGCCCGAGTTTTTCGACGCGCTGGACAACGATCTGGACCATATCGCATTCCTGCTCGATCGACTGCAGAAAGGCGAAACCGACACAGCCCCGCCGTGGCTTGCCGCGGCATCCGAAGCCCCACCCGAGCAGGCGCCGGCAGTTCACAGTGCCGTCGTCACGCCGCTTCCAGTCGCGTCCCGCGCTCCGCAGGCCGCCGCCGCGCCTGCGGCCGAATCGGTGGCTGCCGCCGAGAGCGACACCTCGCGAGCGATGCTTCGCGTGCGAGCCGAGCTGATAGACCGGCTGGTGAACGAGGCCGGCGAGGTCGCGATCACGCGCGCCCGCGCCGAGGGCGAGCTCCGCTCGCTCAAAGGCAACCTGCTCGAGCTGACCAATAGCGTCATTCGGCTTCGGGCACAGGTGCGCGAAATAGAAATTCAGGCCGAGTCGCAGATTCAGTCCCGCATGTCGATGGTCAACGAGGCGGCCGAAGGCTTCGATCCGCTGGAATTCGACCGCTATACGCGGTTCCAGGAATTGACCCGCGGCCTGGCCGAAGGCGTCAACGACGTCTCGACCGTTCAGCAGTCGCTGCTGAAGAACCTCGACGAAGCCGACGCCGCGCTGCTTGCGCAATCGCGCCTGTCCCGCGACGTGCAGCAGCAACTGTTTTCCATCCGCACCGTGCCCTTCGGCAGCCTGTCCGAGCGCCTGTACCGCATCATGCGGCAGACGGCGAAGGAGCTCGACAAGCGGGCCAATCTCGAAATTCGTGGAACGCAGGTCGAGCTCGACCGCTCGGTCCTCGAAAAGCTGGTCGGACCGCTCGAGCACCTGTTGCGCAATGCGCTCGATCATGGCGTCGAGACCCGGCAGATGCGCGTCGCGGCCGGTAAGCCCGACACCGGGGAAATCACGCTCAACGTGCGGCAGCAAGGCAACGAAATCGCGATCGAGCTGGCCGACGACGGTGCGGGTCTGGACCTCGATCGCATCCGCGAGAAGGCTCGTGCCCAGGGGTTGCTCGCCGCCGGGGCCGAGCCGACCGAAGCTCAGCTCGTCGAGTTCGTCTTCGCGCCAGGCTTCAGCACGGCGGCCAAGATCACGCAGATTTCAGGACGCGGCGTCGGGCTAGACGTCGTAAGGTCCGATATCGCGGCACTGGGTGGCCGGGTCGAGGTGACGAGCTCGGCCCAGCACGGTACGACGTTCACCCTTTATCTGCCGTTGACGCTGGCGGTTGCGCAAGTCGTGCTGGTCAAGGCCGGGGGCAGGCTGTGGGCGCTGCCGTCGCCGATGGTCGAACAGGTGCAGCAGATCAAGGACAAGGATCTGATCAACCTGTACCTGACGCGCGAAGTCGTCTGGCAGAACCACAAGTACCCGTTTTTCTATCTGCCCCGGCTGCTCGGAAGCGGTGGAAACAATCCGGAGACGATGCGCTACAACTCGGTGCTGCTGCTCAAGAGCGGCCAGAATCTCGCCGCCGTGCATATCGACGAGATGATCGGGAACCAGGAAGTCGTGGTCAAGAACATCGGGCCGCAGCTCGCGCGCGTCTCGGGCATTTCGGGCGCGACGGTGCTGGGCACCGGCGAGGTCGTGCTGATCATCAATCCGGTGCAGCTGGCGCAGCGACTGGACACCGCCGCCGAAGCGCCGATGGTGGTCAAGACGCCGCAAGCTGCCGCGGCCGCGGCCGCCGCTGCCGCCGCTGCGGGTCCGCCGCTGATCATGATCGTCGACGACTCGCTGACGGTGCGCAAGATAACCAGCCGCCTGCTGACGCGCGAAGGCTACATGGTGATCGCAGCCAAGGACGGCCTCGACGCCTTGCAGCTGCTGGGCGAGCGCATCCCGGACGCCATCCTGCTCGACATTGAGATGCCCCGCATGGACGGCTTCGAATTCACCAAGACGATCAAGGCCGACCACAATCTGGTGGGCATCCCGATTATCATGATCACCTCGCGTACGGCCGAGAAGCATCGCAACCGGGCCGCCGAGCTCGGCGTAGATCTGTATCTCGGCAAGCCCTACCAGGAAGAAGAGTTGCTGCGCAATCTGCGTGAGCTGCTTGCCGTGCACGCGAACTGATCCAGAGCAAGGGCCGGAATCAAGCGAGGGCGCATCGATGATGCGCCCTCGCTGCTTTCTTGGGCGGCGCACGGCGCTTTGACCTCGGCCGGCGGGCGGCGTAAATTGGAATCCGGCGCGGCCCGCTGCCGGCGCCGCCCCGGCGCTGCAAGGTAGAATTGCCGTCACGGCAACGAGCACGGCCATCCCAACGAGCACGGCCATCCCGCAGGTTCCCAGGAGGAGATGACATTCATGGCGAAATTCGCCACCACCAACATTCGCACGCTGGCGCTGGTCGGGCACGGCGCATCGGGCAAGACCACGCTGGTCGAAGCGCTGCTGCACAAGGCGGGGGCGATCCAGTCGGTCGGGAGCGTCGAGCGCGGCACGACGGTCAGCGACTTCGAGCCGCTCGAAAGGAGCTGGCAGCACTCGCTGCGGTCCTCGGTGCTGCACCTCGAGACGCAGGACACGCGCGTGCACATCATCGACACCCCTGGATTTCCCGACTTCATCGGCCAATCGATCGGCGCTCTCGACGCCGTCGAGACCGCGGCGATCGTCATCAACGCGGCGGCGGGCATCGAGATGATCGCGTCGCGGATGATGGAGTGGGCGGCGGCGCGCAGGCTTTGCCGCCTGCTGATCGTCAACAAGATCGACGCGGAGAACGTCGACCTGCCCGGAATCCTCGCCGCGATCCGCGCGACATTCGGCAAGGAGTGCCTGCCGATCAACCTTCCGGCCGACAACGGGAAGCGCGTCGTCGATTGTTTCTTCAATCCTGCCGGCGAATCGGATTTTTCTTCGGTCGCCGATGCGCACCGCGCGCTGGTCGACCAGGTCGTGGAAGTCGACGAGGAGCTGATGTCGCTGTACCTGGAGCAGGGCGAGATCGAGCCCGAGCAGCTGCACGCGCCGTTCGAGAAAGCTTTGCGCGAGGGCCATCTCGTTCCGGTGTGCTTCGTGTCGGCCAAGAATGGCGCCGGCATTGCCGAGCTGATCGACATCTTCGCCAAATTGCTGCCGAATCCGGCCGAAGGCAACCCGCCGTTGTTCACCAAGGGCGAGGGCGCGGACAGCGTCGAGTTTCATTCGCAGCCCGATCCGAAAAAGCACGTGCTGGCGCACGTCTTCAAGGTCGTGATGGACCCGTTCGTCGGCAAGCTCGGCGTTTTTCGCGTCTACCAGGGAACGGTGACGCGCGATACCTCGCTTTTTGTCGGAGACGGGCGCAAGGCGTTCAAGGTCGGGCATCTGTTCATGCTTCAGGGCGGGAAGAACGTCGAGGTCGACGCCGCGGTTCCGGGCGATATTGCGGCTGTCGCCAAGGTCGACGAGATCGAATTCGACCGCGTGCTGCACGATTCGCACGACGAGGATCACATCCACATGCAGCCGCTGGCCTTTCCCACCCCGATGCAGGGCGTGGCACTCCGCCCGAAAAAGCGCGGCGACGAGCAGCGGATCTGGGAGGTGCTGCACCGGATGACCGCCGAGGATCCGACGCTGGTCGTCGAGCACGATCCGCACAGCAATGAGACGGTGCTGCGGGCACTCGGCGAGCTGCATCTGCGCTCGGTGCTCGAGCGCATGTCGAGCCAGTTCAAACTCGAGATCGAGACGCGGCCGCCGCGCATTCCCTATCGCGAGACGATCACCGCGTCGGCCGACGGCTTCCATCGGCACAAGAAGCAGACCGGCGGTGCCGGGCAGTTCGGCGAGGTGTCGCTCCGCGTAGAGCCGCTGGCGCGAGGAACCGGATTCGAATTCGTCGATTCGACCAAGGGCGGCGTGATTCCACACCAGTTCATGCCCGCGGTGCGCAAGGGCGTCGAGCAGGTGCTCGGCAGCGGCGCGATTGCCGGCTTTCCGATGCACGATGTGCGCGTCGTCGTCTATGACGGCAAGCACCACCCGGTCGATTCGAAGGAAGTCGCGTTCGTCGCGGCCGGGCGCAAGGCTTTTCTCGACGCCATCGACAAGGCGCGACCGATCGTGCTGGAGCCGATCGTCACCGTCGAAGTGATCTGTCCGGACGTGAAGACCGGCGATATCGCGGGAGACCTGTCGTCGCGGCGCGGCCAGGTTACCGGGACCAAGGGGCTGCAGCCGGGTATCCTTGCCGTCAGCGGGCTAGCGCCGCTGGCCGAGCTCGAAGGCTATTCGGCACGGCTGAAATCGGTCACCGGGGGACAAGGGAGCTGGACGATGCAGTTGTCGCACTACGAGCCCGCGCCGCCCAATCTGCAGCAGCAGCTCGCGACCGAATACAAGAAGTCGCGTAAGCAGGAAGAAGACTGACCGGCGGTCTGCCGGACATTTGTGCCGGCGGGCGGCGGCGACTACAATTGAGTCCATGGGCTATCCCGCACTGGCAGCCGCATGGGTGAATCGCGGGTCAATCTGACCCATCATTTCCTGATCGCCATGCCCAGCATGGCCGATCCCCATTTCGCGCATACGTTGATCTATGTCTGCGAGCACAACGAAAAAGGCGCGCTCGGCATCGTAATTAACAAGCCGATCGACATGACGCTTTCCTCGCTGTTCGAGCAGATCCAGGTGCCGCTCGGCGATTCCGATCTGCGCGCCGCGCCGGTGCATTACGGCGGCCCAGTCCAGATCGACCGCGGTTTCGTCCTGCACCGTCCGCTCGGCAGCTGGCAGTCGACGCTGGCGATCAGCGACGACCTGGGCCTTACGACGTCGAAGGACATCCTCGAAGCCGTCGGTCACGGCGAAGGCCCGCACGATGTGCTGGTCTCGCTCGGCTACGCGGGCTGGTCGGCCGACCAGCTCGAGCAGGAAATCGCGCAGAATGCCTGGCTTACCGTCGAGGCGGATCCCGACGTGATGTTCGCCCTGCCGGCCGAAACGCGGCTGTCGGCGGCGATGAAGCTGCTCGGAATCGATTTTTCCAGGCTGTCCGACGCTGTCGGGCACGCGTGAGCGTGGCGGCTACCTTGCTGCGGCCCGCTGCGCGCGCCGGCACCATACTCGCATTCGATTTCGGCACCCGGCGCATCGGCGTCGCCGTCGGCGAGACGACACTCGGGCTCGCGCATCCGCTGGCCACGATCGCTGCGGACCGCGACGACGACCGGCTTGCTGCGATCGCCTCGCTGGTTCGCGAATGGCAGCCGGTTCTGCTGGTCGTCGGCTTGCCGACCCACGCCGACGGAACGCCCCACACGATGACGGCGCGCGCCCAGGAATTCGCGCGCCGCCTGGAGACTCGTTTTCGGCTCGCGGTCGAGCTCGTCGACGAACGTCACACGACCGAAGCCGCCTCGGCCGCACTCTTCGATGCCGGCGTCGGCCGGCGCGGGCACAAGCCGCTGCGCGACCAGGTCGCGGCGCAAATCATCCTGCAGGCATACCTTGATCAGCACACCCGCGCCTGACCAGGCGGGCGACGGCCTGCCCGACGCGGAGGCGACGATCGCGGCGCTGGCCGAGAAGATGGGCGCCGCCATCGCCTACGACGCCAAGCTGGTCGGCATCTATTCCGGCGGCGCGTGGCTCGCGGAGCGTCTTGCCGAAATCCTGCCCGGCGAGCACCCGGTCGGCTTCATCGACGTATCGTTCTACCGCGACGACTACGGCAAGAAGGGGCTGCGCGCCAAGGTGGCGACCACGACCCTGCCGTTCGAAATTGGCAACGGCCGCATCGTACTGGTCGACGACGTGCTGTATACCGGTCGGTCGGTCCGCGCGGCGATCAACGAGCTGTTCGACTATGGGCGGCCGGAGTCGATCGAGCTCGCGGTCCTGATCGACCGCGGCGGGCGCGAATTGCCGATCGAGGCCACTTACGTCGGCGCCAGGGTGGCCGTCGCGCGCGATTCGTCGGTCGTGCTGCAGCGGCATCTGGACGGCCGCTTCGAATTGTCGGTGGAGCCGATCGAAAGCGCGCCCGGTGCGTAATCCGCAGCTCAATGGCGACGGCGAGTTGCAGCACCTGCTGACGCTGGAAGGCCTGCCCGTCACCGTCATCAATCGCATACTCGATACCGCGCTGCCGTTCGTCTCGATCGCGGAGCGCGACGTCAAGAAAGTGCCGCTGCTTCGCGGCAAGACGGTTTTCAACCTGTTCTTCGAGAACAGCACGCGTACGCGAACGACCTTCGAGATCGCGGCCAAGCGACTGTCGGCCGACGTGATCAACCTGAACATCGGCGTGTCGTCGACCAGCAAGGGCGAGACCTTGCTCGACACGATCGACAACCTGGTCGCGATGAACGCCGACATGTTCGTCGTGCGCCATGCCCAAAGCGGAGCGGCGCACCTTATCGCCCAGCATCTTTCGGCGGCCGGCCGGCCGCACATCCACGTGATCAACGCCGGTGACGGCCGGCACCAGCATCCGACCCAGGGACTGCTTGATCTGTTCACGATCCGTCATTACAAGAAGGATTTCCACGGCCTGACCGTCGCGATCGTCGGCGACCTGCTGCATTCGCGCGTCGCGCGCTCGCTGATCCACGGCCTGACGACGCTGGGTACCACCGAAGTTCGCGCGATCGGGCCGCAGACGCTGCTGCCGGCTGCAGTGGAGAGCATGGGTGTGCGCGTGTTCCACGACATGCGCGCCGGCCTGGCCGGCGCCGACGTGGTCGTCATGCTGCGCCTGCAGAACGAGCGCATGAAAGGCGCGCTGCTGCCGTCCGCGGGCGAATACTTCAAGCACTACGGCTTGACAGTGGAAAAGCTGGCGTTGGCCAAGCCTGACGCGATCGTCATGCATCCGGGCCCGATGAATCGCGGCGTCGAGATCGACTCAGCGGTCGCCGACGGCGCGCATTCGGTGATCCTTCCGCAGGTGACGTTCGGGATTGCCGTCCGGATGGCGGTGATGAGCTTGCTGGCGGGCAATTGACCAGCGCCACGACGATGGCCGCGACGAGCATCGAGATCAGGAACGGACGCCTGATCGACCCGCGGCACGGCGTCGATCGCAATACTTCGCTGTTCGTCGCCGCCGGAAAGGTCGCCGGCGTCGGCAGCCCGCCGGCCGGCTGGCGCGCCGGCAGGATCATCGACGCCGCTGGATGCGTCGTCTGTCCGGGCCTGATCGACCTTGCGGCGCGCCTGCGCGAGCCGGGATTCGAATACATGGCGACGCTCGAGTCGGAAATGAACGCAGCGATCGCCGGAGGCGTCACCAGTCTTGCCTGCCCGCCGGACACCGATCCGCCGCTGGACGAGCCGGGGCTGGTCGAAATGCTCAAGCACCGCGCAAGGTCGCTCAATCAGGCGCACGTCTATCCGGTCGGTGCGCTCACCGTCGGACTCAAGGGGGAGAACATCACCGAAATGGGTGAGCTGGCCGAAGCCGGCTGCGTCGCCTTTTCGCATGCCGACGCGCCGCTCCCCGATACGCAAGTGCTGCGCCGTGCGCTTCAGTACGCGGCGACGTTCGACTACCCGGTCTGGCTTCGTCCGCAGGACGCCTATCTCGCGCGCGGCGGCGTGGCGCATGACGGCGAGGTCGCGACTCGGCTGGGCCTGGCCGCGATCCCGGCATCCGCGGAGATCATCGCGCTGGACACGATTCTCGCGCTGGCGCGGGAAACCGGCGCGCGCGTGCATATCGCGCGACTGTCGACGCGCGAAGGCGTGGCGCGGGTCCGCGAGGCGAAGCGGGACGGCCTCAGGCTGACTTGCGACGTCGCCGTTCACCACGTCCATTTGTCCGACATCGACATCGGGTGGTTCGATGCGCAATGCCACCTGGTCCCGCCGCTGCGCAGCGCGCGCGACCGCGATGCCCTGCGCGCAGGGCTTGCCGACGGCACGATAGACGCGATTTGCTCCGACCATGCGCCGGTCGACGACGACAGCAAGCAGTTGCCGTTCGCCGAGGCCGAGCCGGGCGCGGTCGGCCTGGAGCTGCTGCTGCCGCTGACGCTCAAATGGGCGCGGGAGGCGAAGGTTCCGCTAGCCGCGGCGCTTGCCCGCATCACGGCCGAACCGGCCCGTGTGCTCGGCGTCGATGCGGGCCATCTGGCCGCGGGCGCTGCCGCCGACGTCTGCATCGTCGCCGTCGACGAAGCATGGACGGTGACGCGCGACGCGCTGCGTAGCCAGGGCAAGAACACGCCGTTCCTGGGCATCGAGCTCGCCGGCCGGGTGCGCTATACGCTGGTCGACGGGCAGATCGTGTACGAATCGGCTGCGTGACCGAGCGCCGTGACAGCGCATGCAGCTAGCCCGTCCGGACCGGAGTCCGCCAGACCTTAATCCATGTTGGCGCCCGCAGCGGCGTTGGGTTTGGTTGCGGTGAGACGTATTTCTTTCAGAGCCTCGTCCGGTAGCACGTAGGTCGTCTTGATCAGGGGATCATCTTCGTCGACCAGCGCCGGGAACAACGCTCCTCGGAGTGCCTGAACAGCAAAAATCTCCTGGACGTCGCGACTGAATTTAAGGAAAGCCGCCGTCCGACCGGTTTCGACGTTGACCACCCATACCCCGCTCAAGCGCTCGCTGTTGTCGTCGGTGATCGGGATGTCGGTGAACGCATTGGTCTCTCGCAGCTGCGAAAGGCCGATGAACGCCAACGGTCCGATGAAGTCGAGGCCGCGAGTGAAGCCGGGCACTCGCGCCACGGTTTCGATTTTTCCCGATTTGAGATCGACGGTCGCAAGGCTGCCACGACCCGATTCGAGCAGCCAAAGTCGTCCGCGGTGCCAGCGCGGGCTGTGTGGCATCGACAGCCCTCGAACGATAGGCTCGCGCGACGCGTAGTCGATCAGAACGCCGCCATCCTTCTTGTGTGCGCGCCAGCCTTGCGGCGTATCGCTGGCCGCGAGGGCCGTCATGAATTTCGGCTGTCCGCCCACGATCGCCATGCCGTTCAGATGGCAGCGGTCCTCAGGCGCAAGCCCGGTAATGAACCGCGGTCGCCAGCGCGGAACGAAACTGTGATCGTGATCCAGCGTGCACAGGCAGGAAAATAGCGTGTTGACATACCAGCACTCGAGACCGGCGAACGCCATTTCATGGATGTCGATATTGGCCGTGACATGGTGATTGCGGAACACGTAAACCGCGTCGTGCCGCCGCGGCGGATCGAGCTTTGCGGCCGCGGCCGGAACGTTGCGGAACTCGCGGATCCCGCTATCAGTGCCGACCAGCAGGCGATCGCGATCGACGGCAAGCCCCATTGGCTTGTTGAATCCGACGAAATGGGTGTTTAGCGTGGGGCCGTCGGCGCGCGCCAGAATAAGCTGTCCGGCCTGGTAGGTCGTGATCAACAGCGACGCGCCGAGCTCACGAAGCATGTCGGGCAGATTGCTGGTGTGCACGCTCGCAAGAGGTGCTATACCGTCACCCGTGGTCGCAGGTTCCCGCGGCGGCCCCGGACCGGACGCGGGGGCGGCCGCCGGCGCCGGGATCGAAGGAGGCGCGATTGCATTGCGATTCGCGCGGCAAGCGGCAACGAATGCACGCGCACGGTCCGCCGTCGCGCTGAGGCTCGGTAGCTGCGATGCGAGCAATCCCTCGTGGCGCCGCCATTTGTCCCGCATTGGCGGCGTTACCGTATGCGACGACAGTGGCAACGACGTCGGCAGCATGCGATCCCAGACGATGCCGGCAAACGCGCATATCCTGCGGATCTCGGTTTGCGGATCGGCCAGCAGCTCATCGTAAGTCAGCGCGAACACGCGCTCGCGCGGCAGGGCCGCGAGATCGTCGAGCAGGACTTCCTGCGTGCGCTGCCACTGGGCGGCGACAATGACCGCGAGCGATGCGCCGGTGAGCTCGCGCCATCCCGGGACCAGCAGAAAAGACCAGGGCGGCCCGAGCCACCCGGGCAAGTCCGGGTACATGACGAAGCGGCCCGATTGCCAGCCTTCGATCAGGCTGCTCAGGTTTTCCGCCGGCTCGCGATAGAGATAGACATACAAGGCGTCGGGAAACACCGCATCGAGGAATGGAATGCGCAATGCGTTTTTCGGCGTCTTCTCCACCAGCCTGAACGCTGCGGCCCGAGGCGGCAGTGGGGTGCCATCGCGGTCGCGCAGCGCGGCAACGAAGCGGCGCCTGATTTCGTCGGCAACCTCGGCGGTCGCGTCTGTCGCGCTCAGGCGGTTGGACTCGTAGCCGCGCGATTCGGGCCGCAAGGCGGACAGCGATTCGAACTGCAGGTGGCTTTCGTTGCCGACCGTATACGTGCCGGGTGCCTGCGCCAGGGTCTCAAATAGCAGCGAGCTGCCGGAACGCGGCGCGGCGACGATGATCAGCGGGCGATCGAAACGCGGTACCGCCGGTCCCATGCCCGCCGTCGGCGTCATCGGCGTGCCGATCTGGCCAAGGTCAGGGACATGCGCTGCGACGGACCGACTATCCGCGCGCCGTTCCGGTGTATGCAGTGCCGGAACGAGCGAGCCTTCGATGACGCTGGCGAGATCGACGCCGTTCGGAAGCACGATCGACGCAGCGAGCGAATGCGCTCGCCGCTGGAAGTCGGCGGCAAGGTGCGCAAACTCGGGCCATCCGGCAATGCCGTCGCCGTAGCGAGCCCACAGGGCGCGCCATTGCCGCAGAATCGGCTCGACTGCGGCCGCGAGGGCGTCGACCGGGGCCGCGTCGGGTGCGGCGAGGCGGGCATCCGACAGCAGGTCGCGCCAGCTAAGCTCGAACTCCCACGGACTCATCACGGTGGGGAGGTTTACCAACTCGCACGCGGGACGATGTTCGATTCCGCTTGCGAACGACACCTGTCGCGGCGTTTCCGCCGAGTTTTCGACAAGCTCCCAGAAAGCGTCGCTGCCGACGGTGTCCATCACCAGGTGAATTCTCTCGTGCGAGGTCGGATTCAAGACGTTGTGCCGTCGCCACGTGTCGAAAATCCAGCACTCACCGGCCGCCATCCGGGTGACCGCGTCGCCGCACAGGAAGCGGACTTCGGGCAAGGTCACGACCGGGACATGCACGCGCACGCGCTGCATCCAGTAATGGTTGATGTCGACGTGCGCCGTCGCCTCGGCCCGGGCATCGAGCTTCATCAGCCGGCTGCGGCCGAGCGGGGCGCGCAATTCGGCCATCACCTGGCGGATGTACGGGCAGCGGGCGAGCTGCGGGGTCGGTCGCATCGGGCCGGCCACCCCTTCGCGGGCCGGATCGCCGTCCAGCGCGATCAGGGGCAACGACCAGTTGCCCGGGTGTCCCTGCGGGTGGGGGCGCCAGTCCGACCGCTCGAACTGGTCGACTTCGGCCGCAAGTCTCGCCGCGTCGAACGCCAGCGGCACGCGAATGAAGGGTCGCGGAAGTCGCATAAATGCCTAATAAGCCGGGATGTGTCGGCCGCCCGCGGCCTCTCTATCTTGCGTTCCTGAAAAGCTGGGACTATTGTAGGTCATCCGTCAGCAGCGAGTCCTGCCGGCTCGCCGACAAGAAGCGAGCATCGGCGCAAGGGGGAAAATATGGGAAATCTTGTTCATACGCCGCACCGCCCGTTTGGCGAGCTTAGGCCGCTGACCGCTGCCCTCGCGCTGGGACTTGGACTGAGCCTTGCGCCGACAACCTATGCGGCGACCTTCACCGTCACGACTCTCGCCGACAGCGGTGGCGGCAGCCTGCGCGCCGCGATCGCGAGCGCCAACGGCGCCGCCGGTGCCGACACCGTCAATTTCCAGGCGGGCCTCAGCGGTACGATCACTCTGACCACCGGCGAGATCGCGATCACCGACGATCTGACCATCACCGGCCCCGGCGCTTCCGTCATCACGATCACCAAGAGCGGGGCGGCCGGTCGCCTGCTCGACATCAACGTGGGTACGCCAACGGTCACGATCTCGGGATTGACGTTCACGGGCGGTGATCCGGCCACAGCGGGTGGTGCGATCGCAAAGACCGGCGGATCGTTGACGATCCAATCGAGTGTATTCACGAACAACCAAACCACCGGCACCTTTGCCGGTGGCGGCGCCTTGTACAGCGCGGCCGGGAGCCTGACGATCCAGAACAGCGTGTTCAGCGGCAATACCGGCGCCGGCGGCGGCGCCTTGTATCACAGCAACTCCGCAGGGGCGCTGCTGATCCAGAACAGCACGTTCAGCGGCAACACCGCCCGCCGCGCCGGCGGTGCGCTGTATGCGACTTCCGGCAACGTCACCATTCAGAGCAGCACGTTCAGCGGCAACACCGCGGGGCGGGCCGGCGGCGCGCTCTACTCCAGGGACAACCTGGTAATCCAGAACAGCACGTTCAGCGGCAACTCGGCGACGGGCGACGGCGGCGCGATCTTTCTCTATGGAGGCAGCACCGCGACCATTTCGAACAGCACGATCACCGGCAATTCGACGGCGACGGGCGAAGGCGGGGCGATCATTCTCTACAACGACACGCTCAACCTCGCCAGCACGATCGTCGCGAACAATACCGACAAAAATGGCGCCAACGAGTTCTTCGACCTGGGCAATTCCACCGTCAACGCCACCAATAGCCTGATCCAGGTCACGACGGGATTCACTTTCGGCACCAATACCGCCAACATCATCGGCCAGAACCCGTTGCTCGGACCGCTTGCCAATAACGGCGGCCCGACACAGACGCACGCTTTGCTCGCCGGCAGTCCGGCCATCGACAAGGGATCGAATCCCCTGGCGCTGTCGTTCGACCAGCGCGGCACAGGGTTCGCGCGCACCGTCGGCGCGCAGACCGACATCGGCGCGTTCGAGGTTCAAGGCTCTGGTCCTCCTCCGCCACCTCCGCCGCCGCCTCAAATCCCGATTCCGACCTTGTCGCAGTGGGGAACGGTTGCGCTGAGTGCGTTGTTGGGTGCGTGGGCACTCGTCACGGGGTTCGGACGACGACGAAGGCCGAAAGATTATCAGTGATTCGACGGGCGGCGAGGCCGCCCGTCGTTTTTTGGGCACTTTACGCTGCTATGATGGCGGCGCTTTTCATTTCGACATTTCATCGTGTCTGACTACCTGCACGCTCTCGAACAACAGTCGATCCATATCATCCGGGAGGCCTATGCGCGGCTGAAGCCTCTCGCGATGCTCTGGTCGCTGGGCAAGGATTCGAACACGATGGTCTGGCTGGTGCGCAAGGCGTTTCTGGGCCGCGTTCCGTTCCCGGTGATGCTGCTCGATACCGGCAACGAGTTTCCCGAGGTCTACGCATTCCGCGACCGCCTGCTCCTCGAATGGGGCCTTGATTACGTCAACGCTGACTGCCCCCCGGTCGAAGCGACCGATGCGACGCTGCCGCCCGCCGCGCGCGCGGCGGCGCGCAAGACGCTGGGATTGAAAGCGATCATCGCCGAGCGGGGTTTCCGCGGAATCCTGCTCGGCATCCGCCGCGACGAGCAATTGATTCGCGGCAAGGAGCGCGTTTTCAGTCCGCGCCGGCCCGACGGAAGCTGGGACTTTCGCGATCAGCCGGCCGAATTCTGGGACCACTATCAAACCGACTTTCCGGCCGACGTGCATGTGCGAGTTCATCCGCTGCTGGCCTGGACCGAGCTCGATATCTGGCGCTATGTCGAGCGCGAGCGCATCCCGGTTTGCGAGCTCTATTTCGCCCGCGGCGGCAAGCGCTATCGCTCGCTCGGCGAGTCCGACATCACGTTTCCGATCGATTCGGACGCCGCAACGATTCCCGAGATCATCGCCGAGCTGGAGCAGACCCGGCAGAGCGAGCGCGCCGGGCGCGCGATGGATCACGAACGGGAAGACACGTTCGAACGACTGCGCGCGGCCGGCTACATGTGATGGAGCGTCCGGCTCCGCTGGCGCTCGTCCTTGCCGGCCACGTCGATCACGGCAAATCGTCGCTGCTGGGCCGGTTGCTGCACGAGCTCGATCTGTTGCCCGCAGGAAAGGCCGAAGAGCTGGCGGCGATGTCGGCCCGGCGCGGCGTCCCGCTCGAATGGTCGTTTGTGCTCGACGGCTTCCAGGCCGAGCGCGACCAGGCGATCACGCTCGATACGACCCGGGTGCGGCTCAAGACGCCGCAACGCGATTTCGTCGTCATCGACGCCCCCGGGCACAAGGAACTGTTGAAGAACATGATCGGCGGGGCGTCGTCCGCAACCGCGGCGCTGCTGGTGCTCGACGTCCAGGCAGGCAGCGAGGAGCAGACGCTTCGCCATGCCTATCTGCTGAAGCTGCTGGGCGTGCGTTCGCTTCTGGTCGCGGTCAACAAAATGGACCTCGTCGGTTACGCGGAAGCCGCTTTTGCCGCGCGGGCACACGAAGTCAGCGCCGCGCTGCAAAGAATCGGCATCGAGCCGCGCGCGATCGTTCCGGTGTCGGCCAGGGACGGCGCCAACCTGCGCGAACGCGGTGCGATGCCCGGCTGGTATCGCGGCCCGTCGCTGGTCGATGCGCTCGAAGCGCTGCCGGCGGCGACGCCGGAACACGCGCTGCCGCTGCGCATGCCGGTGCAGGACGTCTATCGCCAGGGTGAACGCCGCGTGCTCGCCGGCCGCCTCGATTCGGGGCGCCTGGCGGTCGGCGACGAGCTGTTGTTTTCGCCTTCGGGCCGCGCCGGCAAGGTCGCCGAATTACTGGCGTGGCCCGGCCCCGCGCCCGATGAGGTCGAGGCCGGCGGCAATGCTTCGATCGTTCTCGACCGGCCGCTGATCGTCGAGCGAGGCGACGTGGCGAGTCATCGTGAGCATGCTCCAAAGCTGACGGCGGTATTCGACGCCGAAATATTCTGGCTTTCGGCGACGCCGCTGGTCCCGGGACGCGAGCTGACGATGCAGCTGGGAACAAGAAGCGCCGGGATACGCGTGCAGGCCATTCGCCATCGCATCGACGTGGCGACGCTGGCGCCGGAGCTGGCGAGCACGATCGCGGCCGGAGAAATCGCCAGCGTAACCTTGCGCGCGCACGAACTGATCGCGGTCGACGATTTTGCGGCGATGCCGGCGACCGGGCGTTTTGTCCTGCGCGACGCTTATGTCACCGTCGGCGGAGGCATCATCGACGCCAGCGGCTATCCCGATCATCGCGCGATGCCGGAACGGGCGCGAAATCTGACGCCGATGCGCCATCAGGTGACCGAGACCGAGCGCGCCTCGCGGTTCGGGCACGCGGGGGCGGTGGTCTGGCTGACGGGCTTGTCGGCTGCCGGCAAATCGACGCTGGCAATGGCGCTGGAGCGGCGCCTGTTCGACGGCGGGTACGCGACCTACGTACTCGACGGCGACAACGTTCGGCGCGGCCTGAACGCCAACCTGGGTTTCTCGCCCGAGGACAGGCAGGAAAATATCCGTCGGGTCGGCGAGGCCGCCGCGTTGTTCGCCGAAGCCGGATTCGTATGCATCACCGCGTTTATCTCACCGTATCGCGACGACAGGCGCCGGGCACGGGCCGCGGTGGCCAAAGGTCATTTCCTCGAGGTTTACGTCAAGGCGGACCTCGCCGCATGCGAGGCGCGTGACCCGAAGGGCCTGTATCGGCGGGCGCGCGAAGGCGAGCTCAAGGACTTCACCGGAATCGACAGCCCCTACGAAGAGCCGCAGGCGCCCGATCTCATCCTCGATACGACGCAGGAGGACATCGCCTCCTGTGTCGACAAGCTCACCGAATTCGTCGCGGCCCGGTGCCGCGTCTAGCAGCGGGCAGCGTGTCCGCGTCGCTCTAGTTCGGGCCGCCTTTGGGCGGCATGTAGACCGAGCTGGCGCGATTCATCATGTCGTCGATCGAGTTCTTGTTGGTCATGCCCTTGACGTCGGCTGTCGTGCTGTTGTCGCGCACCGGCAGGCGGCTGCCCGTAACATAGGCCTTGTCGTCTGGCGACTGGGTCGCGGCGGTCTGCTGAGTCGGTCCCGTGGCGCAGGCGGCGACGACGGTCGCGGCGATCGCGGCAAGGATCAGATCGTAACGAGACATTTGAACACTCCATTGGCGCCGCACGCGCGACGAGGGCGGAGTGTAACCCAAGCGAACAAACTGCGCGAGTCCTAGCTGTTTTTGGGCTGTCGCCCCAGCAGGTGGAACTCTTCGTTGGGGCGCATGGCGATCAGGTTGGCCATGCGGTTCGACAGCGCAAAAAAAGCCGCGATCGCGCCGATGTCCCAGATATCCTCGTCGCTGAAGCCGTGGGCGCGGAGCGCTTCGTAGTCGGCATCTGTCAGCTCGACCGAACGCAACGCGACCTTGAGCGCGAACGCCAGCATTGCCTTTTGCCGGTCGCTGATGTCCGCTTTGCGATAGTTGACCGCGACTTGGTCGGCGAGAAGCGGATTCTTGGCATAGATGCGAAGGATCGCGCCGTGGGCGACGATGCAGTACAGGCAATCGTTGGCGCCGGACGTTGCGACGACGATCATCTCGCGCTCGGCCTTGCTCAAGCCGGAATCGCGCAGCATCAGTGCATCGTGGTAGGCGAAGAATGCGCGGAACTCCTCGGGCCGATGGGCGAGCGTGAGGAAGACGTTCGGTATGAAGCCGGCCTTGTCCTGGACCTCGAGCATCCGCGCCCGGATGTCCTCGGGCAGGTCCTCGAGCTTGGGTATCGGATAGCGGCTGATCGCCGGCCGCTCGATCGGCTGCTTCATTCCTTCGGAGGAACGTAGCCCGAGGCGACGTCGGCACCGCCGCCGAAGAAATGCCGCTCCATCTGCTCGACCAGATACTTGCGTGCGCGCGGATCGGCAAGGCTCAGGCGGTTCTCGTTGACCAGCATCGTCTGCTGTTTCAGCCATTGCGCCCATGCCTCTTTCGAGACGTTCTCGTAGATTCGCTTGCCGAGCTCGCCCGGATAGGGCGGAAAGTCGAGTCCCTCCGCTTCGCGGCCCAGCTTGATGCAATGAACCATGCGTGCCATCGCCTGCGTCCTCGTGCGTTTGATCGTAAGCGTGAATTATCGCACGCTGTGCCCGGCCGCTCGATCCTCGCCGCGCGGTGGGGCAGCTACACCAGGCTCTTTTCGTAGACCAGCGAGCGGCGCTGCCAATTGTAGAGGTCGCGCTTCTGCTGTGGGAGGCGCGACGGCTCGCTTACGACGAAGCCGCGCTCGACGAACCAACCGGACGTTCGCGTGGTCAGGACGAACAGGCGCGACAGGCGAAGCTTGCGTGCGCGCTGCTCGATTTCGTGGAGCAGCGCCTCACCGTAGCCTTCGCGCCGGAAGTCGGGGTGCACCGCCAGCGCGGCAAGCTCGCCCGCCTTCTCGCCGGGAAACGCATACAGCGCCGCGCAGCCGACGATCATGTCGTCGTGCTCCGCGACGACAAAGCGCTCGATCTCCATCTCCAGCCGCTCGCGCGACCGGCGGACCAGCACGCCCTGATCCTCCAGCGGCTCGATGATCGCCAGAATGCCGCCGACGTCGTCGATCGTCGCGCTGCGCAGGTGGGCGAGCGGCGCGGCCGCGACCATCGTGCCCACGCCGTCGCGCGTGAACAGCTCGAGCAGCAGCGCGCCGTCATGATGGCGGGAAATCAGATGCGCGCGCTTGACACCGTTTTCGCAGGCCCGGACCGCGCCAGGCAGGTAGTGCCTGACGTCGGCCGGGAGCTTGCGTTCGCTGGCGAGCAGCGCCTCGGCGTCGTGCGTCGAAAGCTCGCTCACCAGCTGGCGACGCCCATTGCGAACGCCGTCGGTCTCCATCAGGAAGATCAGCTTGTGCGCGGAAAGATGGACCGCGACCTGGGTCGCGACCTCTTCCAGCGCGAGGTTGAATATCTCCCCCGTGGGCGAGTATCCGAGGGGCGAGACCAGCACGACGTCGCCGTCATCGAGCCGCTGTCGAATCGCGGACACGTCGACGCGGCGGACTTCGCCCGTCCATTGCATATCGACGCCGTCGAGCACGCCGATCGGCTTCGCCGTCAGGAAGTTGCCGCCGACGACGCGAATGCGGGCGCCGGCCATCGGCGAGTTGGCGACGCCGAGCGAGAGTAGCGCCTCGATGCGGCTACGTGCATGGCCGGTTCCCTCCAGCACGCAATCCAGCGTCTCGGCGTCAGTCACGCGCAGTCCGCGGTTGTACTTGCTGGGGATGTTCTGCTGCTTCAGGATTGCTTCGATCTGCGGCCGCGATCCGTGCACGACGACCAGCCGGATGCCCAGGCTCTGCAGCAGGTTGAGATCGTGGACGATGCCCAGGAAGGTCTCGTCGGCGACGACCTCTCCGCCGAAAGCGATCACGAAGGTCTTGCCGCGGAACGCGTGGATGTAGGGCGCGGCCGAGCGGATCCATTGTACGAACGCCCGTGTCGTCGCCGAGTTCGCTGCGGGATTTATACGCGGAATGCGTGGCATCGGATCGAAGGTCGCATGGCGGCGGGCGCGGCCGATTATAACGCCCGATGGCTCGCGGCGAGCGAGGCGTGGGGACGCGGTATCGCCTATAATTGCGCTTTACGCGGCACCGGCGCGCGAACGAAAGCCCACGGTCCGCCCGACCGCCGCCTGCTTGACGGCGCGCTCCTTTCCGATGGCCTCGCCTTTACTCGAGAATCTCAATCCCGAACAGCTCGCCGCGGTGACGCTGCCACATGCGTCCGCGCTGATCCTTGCCGGTGCCGGCAGCGGCAAGACGCGCGTGCTCACGACGCGCATCGCGTGGCTACTCGCCACCGGCCAGGCGAGCCCGCTGTCGATCCTTGCGGTGACATTCACCAACAAGGCGGCCAAGGAGATGATGTCCCGGCTTTCGGCGCTGACGCCGGTGAATACGCGCGGCATGTGGGTCGGCACCTTCCATGGTTTGTGCAACCGGATGCTGCGGGCGCATTACCGGGACGCGCAGCTGCCTCAGGCATTCCAGATCATGGACATGCAGGATCAGCTCGCGATGATCAAGCGGGTGTACAAGGCGCACAACATCGATGACGAGCGTTTTCCGGCGCGGCAGCTGCAGAGCCTGATCAATGTATCGAAGGAAGAGGGCCTGCGCCCGAATCAGGTCGAGGCGCACGACGAATTCACCCGACGCCAGGTCGAGCACTTCGCGCTCTACGAGCAGGCCTGCCAGCGCGACGGCGTAGTCGATTTTCCGGAGCTGTTGCTGCGCACCTACGAGCTGCTGACACGGCACGAGGGGCTGCGCGAACATTACCGGCGCCGCTTTTCGCACATTCTGGTCGACGAGTTCCAGGACACCAACGTGCTTCAGTACAAGTGGCTCAAGCTGCTGACGTCGCCGCAGACGTCGGTTTTTGCGGTAGGAGACGACGACCAGTCGATCTACGCCTTTCGTGGCGCGAACGTCGCCAACATGCAGCACTTCGAGCGCGATTTCGCCGGCGCCGGCGCACCGGTCAAGCTGATCAAGCTCGAGCAGAACTACCGGTCGCACGGCCGCATCCTAGACGCGGCCAACGCGCTGATCAAGCACAACCAGGGAAGGCTGGGGAAGAACCTTTGGACCGCGGATGCCGAAGGCGAGCCGGTGCGCGCGTTTGCGGCGCCATCCGACATCGACGAGGCGGCGTTCATCGTCGACGTCGTCAACGGACTGGTCGCAGACGGCGTCTCGCCGGCGGAGATCGCCGTGCTCTACCGGTCCAACGCGCAGTCGCGCGTCGTCGAGCACGCGCTGTTCAATGCCGGCATGCCGTACCGCGTCTACGGCGGCATGCGTTTCTTCGAGCGGGCGGAAGTCAAGCACGCGCTCGCCTATCTTCGCTTGATCGCCTCGCCCGCTGACGACGGCGCGTTCCTGCGCGTGATCAATTTTCCTCCTCGCGGCATCGGCGCGCGATCGATCGAGACTCTGCAGGAGCGGGCGCAGGCAACCGGCAGCAGCCTCTGGCAGACCGCGTGCAGCCAACCGGTCGCCGGCAGGGCAGGCAGCAGCGTCGCCGCGTTCGTCGGGCTGATCGAGGCGATGCGAAACGCGACCCAGGGTCTGCCGCTGCCGGAGGTGGTCGACCATGTCGTGCACGCCAGCGGACTTCTTGCGCATTACGCGGCGGAAAAGGATGGCCAGGAGCGCGTCGACAACCTGCAGGAATTGATCAATGCCGCGGATGGTTTCCTGCGCGAAACGGAGCGCGAGATCGGCGAAGGCGGCGACGATCCGCTGATGAGCTTTCTCTCGCACGCTGCGCTCGAAGCCGGAGAAACGCAGGCCGCAGAAGGGCGGCCTGCGCTACAGCTGATGACGGTGCACTCGGCCAAGGGTCTGGAGTTTCACACAGTGTTCGTCACTGGTCTGGAGGAAGGCCTGTTTCCGCACGAGAACAGCATGTCCGAGTTCGACGGCATCGAGGAAGAGCGGCGTCTGGCCTATGTTGCAATCACACGGGCACGGCGCCGCCTGTATCTGACCCATGCACAGAGTCGGATGTTGCACGGTCAGCTTCGCTACAACGTCGCGTCGCGCTTCCTCGAGGAATTTCCCGACGGAGTGGTGCAATGGCTGTCGGCCAGGCGGCGGGACTTCACGACGGTCGAGGAAGCGCTGCCGAAGACGCGAGTGGCGGCGCGCGAAGTACCGGGCTGGCGTATCGGGCAGAGCGTAAAGCACGCCAAGTTCGGCCTGGGCATCATCATCGATGCCGAAGGGCGTGGCGACGACGCGCGCGTGCAGGTGAATTTCCGCGAAGCCGGAGTCAAGTGGCTCGCACTCGAGTATGCGAAGCTGCAGCCGGCCTGACTCGGCGCGTTAGCTTGTTGCCGCTGGCGTCTGCGGTGTCTCGTCTGCGGGGAAGATGTCGCGGTATCCGACGTAATCCGAGATGTGTAAGGTCGCGATCAGTACGAACATATACGGCGTAATGACGAACAACAGCACAGGCCCCGCGGCGTTTTCGCCCAGCAGTTGCGCGATGCCCAGCGCGAAAACGGGCACGATCCCGCCGAAAGCGAATACGGCAAGTCCGTAAACGGCGATCGGGCGCCAATTGGCGATCGATGCCCGCAGGCTCGTCACCAGCGCGGTGCGCGCCCCCGCGTCGTGGAATACGACCAGCGCCGGCGCGAACCAGGTCGCGAGCAGCGTCGGCAGCGCGCACGCCGCGCCGAAAAGCATCGCCGCCTGAACTCGTCCGCTGCTCAGCGCAGCTTCGGTCGGCCGCTGGGTGCCGGTCAGCAGCGAGATCAGCTGGCCGTCGTCGATAAGCGTCGTTGCCTTCACCGCGATCAGCATGCCGCCGAGGAACACAACGCCCAACGGAAGCAGCGCGCGAAGGTCGCTGCGAAAGCCGCGAAACAGGTGCGTGAACTTCGGCACGCCGCCGCGCTCCTGGGACCAGGCGGCGGCCAGAAAGCCGACGGCGAAGACCGGCCGCAACAACGGCGCGACGAACTGTCCGATCGACCCCCACGGGCCGAATTCGGCCAAGCCGACCAGCAGGTAGTAGACGAAGAGCAGCAGCAGCCACGGCAGTGGGGCAGCGCGGAACATCGCTGCCGCGCGCGCAAGCCATGCGATGCCGTGTGCCGCCGGACGGAATTCGAACGCGATCGGCGCGTCGCTCATCAGCCGGGAAACCGCGGCGGCGACGTGATGCGATCGCGCAGGATGCGTTCGAAAACCGCTGGGTCATGCGCGGAGGTTATCTCTCCCGGGCGCGGGCGGTGCAGGTCGTACAGGCGCGACAACCAGAAGCGAAGCGCGCCGGCGCGAAGAAGCGGCGCCCACATTACCCGCTCCTCGGCCGTCACCGGGCGCAGCGCCGTGTAGGCGCCCACCATCGCCTCGACGCGCTCGGCATCGAGGGCGCCCTCCCGCCCGGCGTCGACGAAGACGCACCAGTCGTTTACCGCTATCGCGAGGTCATAGATAAACGCGTCGGTAGCGGCAAAACCGAAGTCGATGACGCCCGAAACCCGCGTACCTTCGAACAGCACGTTGTCGCAGAACAAATCGCCATGGATCGCACCGCGCGGCAGTCTGACCTTGGCCAGTCCCACCTGGAGCTTGAGCTCGGAGGCGATCAGCGCATTCTGATCGACCGACAGGAACGGCCGGACAGCGCGCGCGGCCTGGCGCCACCAGCCGGGACCGCGGCGATTCGACAGCCGCGACCGGTAGCTGCCGGCGGCGATGTGCATCTGCGCCAGCACCGCGCCGGCAGCCGCGCAGTGCGCGGCGTCCGGTCGCGCGACTGCGGCGCCTTCGAGCCGCGCGACCAATCCGGCCGGCTTGCCGTTAAGGATGCTGAACAGCGCGCCGCTGCGATCGGGTTCGGGCGCCGGCGCCTGCACGCCGGCATTCGCCAGATGCGCCATCAGGTTCAGGTAGAACGGCAATTCCTCCGCCGGAAGACGCTCGTAGAGCGTCAGCACGTAGCGACCCTTGTCCGCCGTGACGAAGTAGTTGGTATTTTCGATGCCGGCTGAAATCGGCTCGAATTCGTGCACGGCGCCGATCGCATAGCGCGTCAGCCAGGCGGAGAGTTCTTCGGGTGTGACGGTGGTATAGACCGACATCGGGCATCGCCGCGCACTTCGGCTTTCAGCGCTGCTAAAGGGACCGGTGCCTAAATCAAAAAGAGAACAACAGCCACATCGGCACTTTGACTCCCGTATCCAGGCTGTCGCGACGGATGAACGTGCCGTCGGTGCCGTTGGCAACCAGATAGTAGGGTCTGCCGGTCGTGGGAATCACCTTGATCATCGTCAGGCGTCCGTTGACGCGGTATTCCTCGATGGTCTCGGTCGGCCGGCGAACGATCGTCACCTGCGGCTCGAGCTCGGGATCGTTGGCGATTTCGGGTGGCGGCGGTGGCGCTTCGGGCAGCGGCTCGAGCTTCGCCGGCGGCGCCTTCTGTGCGAAGGCAGCAAGCGTGAGGGCAAAAGCTAGGGTGGGAAACAGCGTTGCGGGACGAAAGCGCATGTTGCACGGCCACCAACAATAGTGGCTCATTCTAGCAGGAATCGGTGCCTCCGGCCGAGCGCTGCAGCGATCGAGCATTCAAAGGTCAGCCTACGCCATCGCCGCGCTGCCGCGGTTCGAGCCGAGCGCGCTACAGATTGAGCATCCTGTCGCGCTCATCTCGCGTCGGCTGGAATCCGCGGCTCTCGTAATAGTCGAAGATCGCGTCGACGATCGCTTCAGGCTCGTCGATCAAGGTCATCAGGTCCATATCGCCCGCAGAAATCAAGCCTTCTCCGACCAGCTTGTCGCGCATCCAGTCGATCAGGCCCTTCCAGAAATTCCCGCCGACCAGAATGATCGGAATCTTGCGGGTCTTCCCGGTCTGCACCAGCGTCAGGCACTCGGTCAACTCGTCGATCGTGCCGAAGCCTCCCGGCAGGACCACGTACGCCGACGCAAAGCGAACGAACATCATCTTGCGGGCGAAGAAATAGCGGAAGTTGATGCCGACATCCTGGAATGCGTTGCCGGCCTGCTCATGCGGCAGCACGATGTTGAGCCCGATTGCCGGCGAGCGCCCGGCGTGGGCGCCGCGATTGACCGCTTCCATCAGTCCGGGTCCGCCGCCGGAGATCACCGAAAAGCCGGCGTCGGACAACAGGCGCGCGATACGCTCGGCCTTTTGGTAGTAAGCGTGGTTGGGCGCAATGCGCGCGCTGCCGAACAAGCTTACGGCGGGACGAATGCCGCGCAGGCGCTCGGTCGCAACGGCAAACTCTGCCATAATGCCCAGAACACGCCACGCCTCCTGTCCGTTGGTCGCGAAATTCGCTGCAGGATCGATCAACTCGGGAATCTTGCTCGTCTGATTCATGCCTACGCTGTACCTCGTCGACGGCTCGTCCTATTTGTACCGGGCGTTCCATGCCTTGCCGGATCTGCGCACCTCGCGCGGCGAGCCCACAGGCGCGATTCGCGGTGTCATTTCCATGTTGCGCCGATTGGTCGAGGACGGCAAGCCAGACCAGTTCGCGGTCGTATTCGACGCACCCGGCAAGACCTTTCGCGACGACTGGTACCCGGAGTACAAGGCCAACCGTGCGGCGATGCCCGACGATCTCTCGAAGCAGATCGAGCCGCTACACGAGTTGATTCGCGCCTACGGCTGGCCGCTGCTGATGATCGCCGGCGTCGAGGCCGACGATGTGATCGGCACGCTGGTGCGTCGCGCCGAAGCGGAAGGTTTCGATGCGGTCATCTCGACCGGCGACAAGGACCTGGCGCAGCTGATCACGCCGCGAGTGACCCTGGTCAACACGATGAGCAACGAGACACTCGACATGCAAAGCGTCGTCGCCAAGTTTGGCGTGCGAGCCGATCAGATCCTCGACCTGCTGACGCTGACCGGCGATTCCGTCGACAACGTTCCCGGCGTGGCCAAAGTCGGCCCGAAGACCGCCGCCAAATGGCTGGCCGAATACGGGACATTGGACCAGGTGATCGCGCACGCCGGGGACATCGGCGGCGTCGTCGGCGAGAATCTGCGCGCGGCGCTCGACTGGCTGCCGCAAGGTAGAAAGCTGTTGACGATCCGAACCGATTGTACGCTGCCCGTCGTTCCGACCGGCCTCACCGTGCAGCCGGCCGATGCAGACAAGCTGAAGAGCCTCCTCGAGCGCTTCGAGTTCAAGAGCTGGCTCAAGGACCTTGAAGGCGGGCGCAACGACGCCGCCGCACAGACCGCGACCGCGCAGACCGCGGCGCCTGCGCCGGCCGAGTCAGCGGCTTCCTCCGCCCCGCTTGCGCCGCTGCCGCGACATTACGAAACCGTGCTCGACATGCCTGCGTTCGAGCGCCTGATCGATGCGATCGAGCACGCCGAGCTCGTCTGCTTCGACACCGAGACGACCAGCCTGGATCCGATGCAGGCCCGGATCGTCGGCTTGTCGTTTGCGCTCGAGCCCGGACGCGCGGCGTATCTTCCGCTCGTCCATCGCTATGCGGGCGCGCCGGCGCAACTGCCGCTCGACCTGGTGCTGGAGCGGCTCAAACCCTGGTTCGAAAATCCGGCCGCGAAGAAGCTCGGCCAGAACGTCAAGTACGATCAGCACGTGCTCGCCAATCACGGTATCGCGCTCGCCGGCGTCGCGCATGACACGATGCTGCAATCGTACGTGCTCGAGTCGCACCGTCCGAACGACATGGACAGCCTTGCCTTGCGCAGGCTCGACGTGAAAACGCTGAGCTATGCCGATGTGACCGGCAAGGGCGCGTCGCAAATTAGCTTCGACCAGGTCTCGATAGAGAGAGCGACCGAATACGCGGCGGAGGGTGCCGACCTTACCGTTCAGCTGCATCGGGTACAGCAGCCGCGGATCGCCGCCGACGCGGGTCTCGACTTCGTCTACTCGTCGATCGAGATGCCGACCAGCGAAGTGCTGTTTCGGATGGAGCGCACCGGCGTGCTTCTGGACTGCGCGCTGCTGGACGCGCAAAGCCGTGAGCTGGGCGAGCGCGTGCGTACGCTCGAAAACCGCGCCTACGAGCTCGCCGGCCAGCCGTTCAATCTCGGATCGCCGAAACAGCTTGGCGACATACTGTTCGGAAAAATGGGACTGCCGGTCGTGAAGAAGACGGCGACCGGACAACCGTCGACCGACGAGGACGTTCTGCAGCAGTTGGCTGCCGACTACCCGCTGCCGAAGCTTCTGCTCGAGCATCGCGGCCTGTCCAAGCTCAAGTCGACCTATACCGACAAGCTGCCGCTGATGCGCAACGCGCGCACCGGACGCGTCCATACCAATTTCGGACAGGCGACGGCGGTCACCGGACGACTCGCCAGCACCGATCCCAATCTGCAGAACATTCCCGTGCGAACGCCCGAAGGCAGGCGGATACGGGAAGCATTCATCGCACCGCCCGGACATACGATCGTCTCGGCCGACTATTCGCAGATCGAGCTGCGCATCATGGCGCATCTTTCCGGCGACGATTCGCTGCTCAAGGCTTTCGCCGAAGGCGCCGACATTCACAGGGCTACAGCGGCCGAGATATTCGGCGTGCCGCTAGCCGACGTCAGCAGCGACCAGCGTCGGTACATAAAGGCCGTCAACTTCGGGCTGATCTACGGTATGAGCGCCTTCGGCCTCGCCGCTCAGCTTGCGATCGAGCGCAGCGCAGCACAGATGTTCATCGACAAGTATTTCACCCGCTATCCCGGCGTCGCCGAGTACATGCGGCGAACGCGCGAGCTCGCGCACAAGCAGGGATACGTCGAAACCGTGTTCGGGCGGCGACTCTGGCTGCCGGACATCAATGCCGGCGGCGGGCCGCGGCGTCAGGGCGCCGAGCGTGCCGCGATCAATGCGCCGATGCAAGGCACCGCGGCCGATCTGATCAAGCTGGCGATGATCGTCCTGCAGCGATGGCTGGATCGCGAGCGACTCGGCACGCGGCTGATCCTGCAGGTGCACGACGAGCTGGTGCTCGAGACGCCTGACGCCGAGCTCGACCGAGTCAAGCGCGAGCTGCCGGTGCTGATGAGCGGCGTCGCGAAGCTTCGCGTGCCGCTGGTCGTCGATGTCGGAAGCGGTCCGAACTGGGAGCAGGCGCACTAGCGGCGATTACTGACAATTCCACTCGTGTCCGCCGAGGTTGTCGTGCACATCGCACGATCGTTGTTACAACACAACCGTTAATGCCGCTGCGCTGTCCGTTCGTAAGCTGGACCAGCAGCCGGACATCGCAAGGTCTATAAACAGCGCCTGCTCCCGTCGCGTGGTTTGCAAACATGCTTGCACCCGCCCATGTCGGTCATCTGGCCATGCTTCGGTCGCTCATCCGACAGAACGCCGCCGAAGGCAGCTTCGATTCCGGGCTCGCCGCCGATTCGACACAATCGGTCGAGTTCTTCGACAAGCTCAAGCGCGCATTGGTCCATGGCTATTTCATCGAGGAAGACCTGCAGACCGGCAGGGTCGAGTCGGTCGCGGTCCCCGGCTATGTATTCTGGCCCGACGATCGCCACAGCGGAAATGCGCCGACTGGCTTTGGCCTGTTTCGCGCCATCGCTGGCGGCTTCGAACTCTGGCTCGCCGCGCTGGAGCTCGGACAGCGCGGCGGCGGCCACGGCCGCACGATGCTCGATGCGCTGTTCGCGACGCCGCCCGGAAGGAAGACCTGGGTCGTGCGCATACCGCGGGATTCACGCTATCGAGCGGCGGTCGAGCATCTGCTCGCCACGCACTCGTTCGATCGTGTCGGAGATACGAACCGGCTGCGCTGGTTTCTGCGCAGCGACGCGCCGGCCGCGCTTGCGATGAACGTGCGTCGCGCGGTCAACGGCAATCCACCGCGCAACTAGCCGGCACATCAAGTGCGTCAGTGCGCCGATGCGCGGCGGCGCCGCGCGGTCTGCGTGCTAGAATCCGCCCGATCGCACCAGCGCGAACACGCGTTCGCGCCTCGTCCATCCCCGCATCCCTCGCGTGCTGCATCAACGCAAAATCGTCGTCGTCATGCCGGCGTACCGGGCGGAGAAGACGCTGGCCCGGTGCCATGCGGCGATCCCTTACGATATCGTCGACGAGGTGCTGCTGGTCGACGATGCGAGCGACGATGCGACGATCGCCGTCGCCGAGCGGCTGGGCATCACGGTCAGCCGGCACGCCGACAACCGCGGTTACGGCGCCAGTCAGAAGACGTGCTACGCGGCGGCACTCGTTCGCGGAGCCGACATCGTCGTGATGCTGCATCCCGATTATCAGTACGAGCCCCGTCTGATCACGGCGATGGCCGCGATGGTCGCCTCCGATGTCTACGATGTCGTCATCGGCTCGCGTATCCTTGCCCAGTCCGCCGTCGCCGGTGGCATGCCGGTGTACAAATATGCGGCCAATCGGATACTGAGCGCGGTCCAGAACCTGCTGGTCGGAGGCAAGCTATCCGAATGGCATACCGGTTATCGCGCATTCTCGCGGCGCGTGCTCGAGACCCTGCCGCTGAACGCGAACGCGGACGGCTTCGTCTTCGACAATCAGATGCTGGTGCAGGCGATCGCGTTCGGATTCCGCGTCGGTGAGATCTCGTGTCCGGCGAAATACTTCGCCGAGGCGAGTTCGATCAGTTTCGGCCGGTCTGTCCTTTACGGGCTGGGCGTCCTGTGGACGTCGCTGCAATATCGCGCCTGGCGGGCCGGCGTCGCGCGCCCGAAAATCTTTGCCGCGGAACCGCGACTGCGCCTGGGCCGGGAAGCGCCGGACAGCGCGGTCCGATGACGCGCTCCCGCATTCGGCGCGCGGCACCTGCGGCGGCCGTCGCGCTCGGTTTTTGCTGGCTCGTCGCCGGCGCGTGGCTGCGCTATTACCAGCTCGACCTGCAGATCCTCGTCGAGGACGAGTGGCACGCGCTGCACAAGATCCTGCGCTCCGGATTCGCCGATATCTACCGGAGCTTCGGCCGCAGCGATCACAGCATTCCGCTGGCCCTCTACGATCGCTGGCTGATGATGCATGGCGGTTTGACCGAGTGGACGATGCGGATGCCGATGTTCGTGGCCGGCATCGCATTGCTTGCAGTCGCTCCGCTGATGACTCGACGCGACGCCGACCCCGTGACGCGCGCCCTATGGGTGGGCTTGCTCGCCGTATCGCCGCTGCTCGTCTATTTCAGCAAAATCGCGCGGCCGTATTCGATCACGGCGCTCGCGGTTTTCATCGCTGTCATTGCCGTGCGGCGCTGGTGGCGAGACGGCGGCCTCGGGTCGGCGGCGGCTTATGTCGCAGGCGCGGGCGCGGCTGCATGGCTGCATCCGGTCACGCTTGGTTTCACCCTGTTGCCGCTCGCCTATTTCGGTGTCCTTTCGCTGCGTGCCGCGCGGCATGATCGGCGTCCGCTGCTGCGGCTGGCCGGGATTGCGGCGACCCTGCTGGCGCTGCTCGCCGCGACCATCGGCCCACCGCTCTACCACGACTGGGATGCGATGGCGGCGAAGACCGGCGAGCACGCGATCACCGTCGACAGCGTCTATCGTACGGGGCTGATGCTGGCGGGCACTGCTTCCCCGGTCGTCCTTCTCGCGCTGACCGCGCTCGGCATATACGGTGCGATCGTGCTGTGGCGCCGCGACCGCGAGCCCGTTCGCTTTTTCACGCTGCTGATCGCCGGCTACTGGGCGCTGCTCGCGTTGAGCGGTGCGACCTGGATCGAGCATCCTCTGGTCCAGGCGCGCTATTTGCTGATCGTCCTGCCGTTTCTCTTGTTCGCCACCGCGACCGGCACCATTGCGCTGGCTCGCGCCTCGCGCTGGCGAGCGGCTGTGCCGTTCGCCGCCGTCGCGCTGCCGCTGGCACTGCTCGCGTTCGGGCCGCTACGGGAGAGCTTTTATTATCCGAACCAGTTTCTGGGCCATGCACGCTTCCAGTACGACTACGACGAGGCGAAAAATCCGTACGTAACGCAGGCGCCGCCGGAAACGCCTTCGGCCTTCTACGAGGGTCTTGCGAAACTGCCGCCGGCCAGCGTCACCTTGATCGAAACGCCGTGGAATCTGGAGTCGCAATTCAATCCGCTGCCGTTCTATCAACAACGGCACCGGCAGCTGATCAAGGTCGGGATGGTCAACGGCGTTTGCGGCGAGCGCAGCTTCGGCGAGTATCCGGAAAGCGAGCGCGGCCTGCGCATGCGCCACGTCGCCCATTTGTCCGCGGTGCTCGCCGGCAAGCGTTACGGCGCTGACTATCTGGTCGTGCACCGGACGCCATGGACGATTGCGCCGGGCGTGCCGCCGACGCAGTGGCCCGACCTCGACGCCTGCTTGCCGCTTATCCGCGCGCAGCTGGGCGCGCCATCGTTCAGCGATGATCGGATCGTGGTGTTCGATCTGGCGCGACGCTAGCGCTAGACGACCGGCGTCGCGACCACCGCCGGCACCGAGACCTGG
This sequence comes from Casimicrobiaceae bacterium, assembly GCA_036270955.1. GTDB lineage: Bacteria > Pseudomonadota > Gammaproteobacteria > Burkholderiales > Casimicrobiaceae > PALSA-1003. The sequence goes on from DATBBM010000135.1 coordinate 46,983, forward strand.
TCCTCGTAGATGTCGCAATAGCTGGTGTACAGCGACGCGATCGTCACCGGTGCGAGCACCAGCCAGCCCAGCAGCAGCGGGATCGTCGCGACGATCGAGAGACCGATCCCGACCAGACCGTAGAGCAGGAATGGCACGATGTTGCGCAGGCATCCGTTGAACGAAAGCCGCATCGCTTCGAGCGGCTCGACGCCGCGCAGCACCACCAGCGCCGGCGCGAACCAGACCGCCATCACCAGCGGTAGATACAACATCAGGAAGACGAGCAGACCGACCAATATCGCGAGCCCCAGATTGCCCAGCATCGAGGCAACCGCCCATGGATCCTGGAGCTCCTGCAGGTCCTGCAGGTGCCACAGGCTGCTGACGATCGCTGCGCCGAAAAACATCAGCAGCAGGCCGAAGACGACCAGCGCGATCCCGACCGCGACAGCGGTATAAATCAAGCCGACTATGAAAAGCGGCCCGGTGCGCTGGCCGAACCCTGCGAACAGGTGCCCGACGGTCAGCGGACCGCCGCGATCGACGGCCCGGCAGCCGAGCATAAGGCCACCTGCGAAGACCGGGAACAACAGCTGTCCGACCACGTGGCCGATCAGCGGTATGACGGCTAGCACCATATTGACGATGATCAGCAGGATGATGATCAAGATCCAGATCCCGGCAGCAGGCGTGAACAAGCGCCAGGCTTCGCCCCACCAAGCGAAGCCGCGGTCGGCATTGACTGCGCGCGGGGCCGGGGCCGCGGAAGCGGCAGGACCAGTGGTCGGTTGATTGGACATCGCACACTCCTGCTTTGCCCTTGGGCGGGGCGCTTAAGGCCTAGGATAGCGCACGGCGGCTGTGCTATTTGTCATGGCTGCGGCTCCGCGACGCCCGCTGATCGCCTCTGTCCGGGAAAATTTGCGTTTAGCGGCTTGATTTCCCATCTTATAGCGCCTATTATTAGCACTCGTTCGAGAGGAGTGCTAACAAGGGCCGATGCGTGGCTCTAAGTCCGCCCCCCGAGACGACAACCGAACCCAGGTCGTGGAATCAACTCATTGATTCCGCTTAATTTTGTTCTTAGGAGTGAGTGCTAACATGGAAATTCGTCCTTTGCATGATCGCGTGATCGCCAAGCGGCTGGAAGAAGAGCGCAAGACTGCCGGCGGCATCGTCATCCCCGACACCGCTGCCGAAAAGCCGTCGCAAGGCCAAGTCGTGTACGCCGGTCCGGGCAAGACCGACGACAGCGGCAAGGTCGTTCCGATGGGCGTCAAGAAAGGCGACAAGATACTTTTCGGCAAGTACTCGGGCCAGGAATTCAAGCTCAACGGCGAGGATCTCCTGCACATGCGCGAAGACGACATCATCGGCATCGTCGCCTGATATCGCACGGACGATCCGCCACACCTAACTTAGCCACACTTTAGCTTTCAGGAGAATCAAAAATGGCATCCAAAGACGTTCGCTTCGGCGACGGCGCCCGCAACCGCATGCTGGCCGGGGTCAATGTCCTAGCCAATGCCGTCAAGGTGACCCTCGGTCCGAAGGGCCGCAATGTAGTCCTCGAGCGCAGCTTCGGCGCGCCGACGATCACCAAGGACGGTGTGTCGGTCGCCAAGGAAATCGAGCTCAAGGACAAGTTCGAGAACATGGGCGCGCAGATGGTCAAGGAAGTCGCGTCGAAGACCTCCGACGTCGCCGGTGACGGCACGACTACCGCGACCGTCCTGGCGCAATCGATCGTCGTCGAAGGCATGAAGTACGTCGCCGCCGGCATGAATCCGATGGACCTGAAGCGCGGCATCGACAAGGCGGTCATCGCCGTCGTCGAGGAGCTGAAGAAGATCAGCAAGCCGTGCACGACCAGCAAGGAAATCTCACAGGTCGGCGCGATCTCGGCCAACGCCGACGAGTCGATCGGCAAGACGATCGCCGACGCGATGGACAAGGTCGGCAAGGAAGGCGTGATCACCGTCGAGGACGGCAAGGGCCTCGAGAACGAGCTCGACCTGGTCGAAGGCATGCAGTTCGATCGCGGCTACATCTCGCCGTACTTCATCAACAATCCCGACAAGCAGACCGCCGTCCTCGAGGATCCGTACATCCTGCTGCACGACAAGAAGGTCAGCAACATCCGTGACCTGCTGCCGCTGCTCGAGCAGGTGGCGAAATCGGGCAAGCCGCTGCTGATCATCGCGGAGGACGTCGATGGTGAAGCGCTGGCGACGCTGGTGGTCAACAACATCCGCGGCATCCTGAAGACCACCGCCGTCAAGGCGCCGGGCTTCGGCGATCGTCGCAAGGCAATGCTCGAGGACATCGCGATCCTGTCCGGCGGCACCGTCATCGCCGAAGAGCTCGGCCTCAAGCTGGAAAACGCGACGCTGAAGGATCTCGGTCGCGCCAAGCGCATCGAAGTCGGCAAGGAAGACACGACGATCATCGACGGAGCCGGCGAAAAGTCGGCGATCGAAGCCCGCGTCAAGAACATCCGCGTGCAGATCGACGAAGCGACTTCGGACTACGACAAGGAGAAGCTGCAGGAGCGCGTGGCCAAGCTCGCCGGCGGTGTCGCGGTGATCAAGGTCGGCGCAGCCACCGAGGTCGAGATGAAGGAGAAGAAGGCTCGCGTCGAGGACGCGCTGCACGCGACCCGTGCGGCCGTCGAGGAAGGCATCGTCGCCGGTGGCGGCGTCGCTTACCTCCGCGCACGCGCCAACGTGAAGAACCTGAAGGGCGACAACGCCGATCAGGAAGCCGGCATCAAGATCGTGCTGCGCGCTCTGGAAGAGCCGCTGCGCCAGATCGTCAACAACGCCGGTGAAGAGCCGTCGGTCGTCGTCAACAGGGTCGTCGAAGGCAAGGGTAATTTCGGCCTGAACGCGGCCACCGGCGAATACGGCGATCTCGTGGCGATGGGCGTCGTCGATCCGACCAAGGTCACGCGTTTCGCGTTGCAGAACGCGGCGTCGGTGGCCAGTCTGATGCTCACGACCGAGGCGATGATCGCCGAACTGCCCAAGGACGAGAAGCCTATGGGCGGTGGTGGCGGCGGCATGGGCGGCATGGGTGGCATGGGCGACATGGACATGTGATTCCGCGCCAAGCGGCATTCCAAGTCTCCGAACGAGGGCCCCGCGATTGCGGGGCCCTTTTTTTTGCTGTCTGCGCCCGAGCGTCGGCGGAGGTGCGGCCCGGGAGCGCGGACGCTCAAAATCGATTAGACTAGGCACCGGCATGGCGCGGCGGGGCGCTCGCATCGCGGATAGGGCATACGCACGCTGCGCCCCGATGCTTCGGACCGATAGGCCTTTCGACAGGGACCCGTCCGCATGACCTCCGGAATTCTCGTTGCCCTTGCATTCGGCGCAATCGCCGTAGGCGTACTTTATGGCTTGTTCCGCCAGCGCGCCGGACGGCGGGGCGGCGGCGACTCGTCGAACACCGTCGCGCAGTGGACCGAGGGCGAGACCACCCGTCTGCTTTCGAGCGCCGAGCTTCCCGGCCTCTACCTGCTTCGTCCGCGCTTCCTGTCGAAGGCGGAGAACGTCGTCTACCTGCTGCTCAAAGCCGCGTTTCCAAGGCACGACATCTTCGCGCGGGTCCGGCTTGCCGACGTGCTGCAGGTCAAGATCGGACCGCAGGGGATGGAGCGGTTGCGGGCATTTCGCAAGATCGCCAACCAGCACGTCGGGTTCGTCGTCTGCGACCGGGGCATGACTATCGTCGCGATCGTAGACGCCAAGGAACCGCAGCAGGTGCAGAATCCGCGCGACCAGAAGCTCGAGATCATCAAGCAGCGCTGTCTGCAGGCGGCGCAGGTCAAGTACCTGTGCGTCTATCCGCCAACCTTGCCGCGCTACCGCGATTTGCGCGAGCAGGTCCTCGGGCCCGCGGCAGAGCTGGTCTGATCGAGCGGCCGCGGCGGCCGCCGCGCATCGCGCAGCGCCAGCCACGTTCCCGCCAGGATCAGCGCGCAACCCGACAGCATGTTGATCGCGACGGGTTCGCCGAGGAAGAGAACACCCCACAGCACGCCGAACGGTGGTATCAGAAAGGTTACCGTCAGCGCACGCGCCGGACCGACGTCGGCGATCAATCGGAAATACAGCAAATATGCGATGGCGGTCGACGCGAGCGCCAGCGCGAGCACATTGATTGCAACCAGAGAGCTGAGCGCGCCCGGAGGCGGCACTAGCGGCAACGCCGGCGCCAGGACGATGGCCGCGGCGAGCTGGCTGTAGACCGCGATGGCGAAGCTGGGAAGCCCAGTCATGCGCACCTTGGCGTAAACGCTGGCTACGCCGTAGCACAGCGCCGCCGCAAGGCAGGCGAGCGCGGCGACGAGCGTCGGGGCGGAAAGCGGATCCGATTGCCAGCCGACCAGCAATACCACGCCGGCGAGGCCTAGGGCCATGCCCGTCAATCTGCCCGGACCCAGCGGTTCACGCAGCCATGCGGCGGCGACGAGCGCGCCGAAAAACGGGCTGGTCGCGTTCAGGATCGCCGCATTCGACGCGGAAATGAATTGCTCGGCAAAGCCGAACAGCGCGAAGGGCAGCGCCGAGTTGATCGTCCCTACCGCGAGATACGTACGCCAGTGCGCGACAAGCGATGGTACGTCGCGGCGGGCAAGCGCGACGGCAAACAGCGCGGCGAATGCCAGTGCGACGCGGGCTTCGGCCAGCCAGATCGGACCCAGCGCCGGCACCGCAACGCGAATGAACGCGAATGAGCCGCCCCACAACGCGGCGAGGCAAAGCAGCCGCGCGACATCCTGGACGCGCACCGGATGCGCCGGAACCTCAGGCGCTGATCGCGTCGGCGACGCGGTGTTGTTCGATGCCCGGCAGCGTCCGCTGCCCGCGGCCGCTGCGCGCGCGCTCGTGCTCGAGCAACCATGCCTTTCGCCACAATCCGCCGCCATATCCGGTCAACGTGCCGTTGGCGCCGACGACGCGGTGACAAGGCACGACGACGGCCAGCTTGTTGTCGCCGTTCGCGCGTCCGACCGCGCGCACGGCCGAAGGATGCCGGATCGTCGCGGCGATGTCGGCGTACGATCGCGTCGAGCCCGACGGAATCGCGAGCAGGGCGTTCCAGACCGAAAGCTGGAACGGCGAACCCTCGAGCCGCAACGGTGTGGCGAATACCAGCGATCGTCCGGCAAAGTAGGCGTTGAGCTCCGTCCCGATCTGGTCGAGATAACGATGCTCGCCCGGCACGACGTGATGCCTGACCCGCCGGCGCAGCGCGCGGATCTCGCGCTCGAGACCGCGGCGGTCGACGAATTCGAGCAGATGCAATCCGGCATCGTTGGCGAGGGCCAGCATCGCACCCAGCGGCGTCTCGAGCCATTTGGCATAGAGGCAATCGATGGCACGCGCGCCGCTGGGCGGCGTGCCGAATATCCGTGCGAACGCGTCGCGAAAGCCGCTGGGCGAATCGAAGCCGTGATCGAGCTGCAGGTCCAGCATGCTTTTCCCCTCTCGTACTCCGGTCAACGCGAGCCCCATGCGGCGGGCCCGGTGGTAAGCGTGAAACGTCATGCCGCAGTAGCGCTGAAACGCGCGCCGAGCGGTGGTCGGCTCGATGCCCATGCCGGCGAGATCCGAGTCGCGCATGCGGCCCGCCGGGTCCGCTTCGACGGCGGCGAGAAGCTTGTCGACCAGCGGCGGCGGCAGCCGGCCCTGCTCGAGCGGCCGGCAGCGCAGGCACGGACGGTATCCTGCGTACAGCGCCTCATGCGCGTTGGCGTAGAACTCGACGTTTTCGCGCTTCGGCGTGCGCGCATGGCATACCGAGCGGCAGAAAATACGCGTCGTCTTCACCGCGACGTAGAAGATGCCGTCGAAGGCGGGGTCGCGCGCGGCCAGAGCGCGGTACATCGTTTCGGCCGGAGGCAGCTTGGACATGCACGAATTATAGGCAGGCCGCGATTTCCGCGTCGCCGAAATTCGGGCGGCAAATTTTTTGCCGGGCACGAACGTTGCCGATAGGAGCGAT
>DATBBM010000136.1:0-16723 GCA_036270955.1 Casimicrobiaceae bacterium
GGTCTCGCGCTCGTAGGTGACGCTCTCGCCCCGCGCGGCGCGATCGATGAACGGCTGCTGGAACTCGAACGCCTCGGGCCCGAGCACGTCCGCGACGCTCTTGCCGATGATCTCGTCACGGCTGATGCCCACCAGCGTCACGAACGCATCGTTGACGAATGTGTAGTGACGGTCGAGATCGACGTAGACGACCGGCTCCGGGATATTGTCGGTGAACAGCCGCAGCTGCTCCTCGCGGGCGGCCAGCGCCTGCTCGGTGAGCTTCAGATCGTGGATGTCGTACTCGGTGCAATACAGCCCGCGCACCTTGCCTGCCGCGTCGAGGTCCGGCGCGATGCGGCCGTGCATCCAGCGGCGCTTGCCGTCGGCGCTGCCCCCTACCCGCTCGTACTCGACGTTCTCGCCCTCGAGCGCGCGCTTGATGATCGGCCGCAAGAACGCATTGACGTCGTGCGGCATGACTTGATACGGGGTCTTGCCGTAGATCTCCGCCTGCGGCCGGCACACCCAATTGGCGAATGCCTGGTTGACGAATGTGTACTTGAGCGAGCGATCCAGGTACGCGATCGGACCGGGAATGTTGTCGGCGAACAGCCGCAGTTGCGATTCCTGGGACTTCAGCGCCTCGCGAATGCGGACGTCGTCCTCGATGTCGTTAATCACCGCGAACGCGCCGCCGGTCTTGCGGCCGGGCTCGCGGTCGGGGAACAGCGTGATCCGCACCCAGCGCAGGTCGCCGCTGGCCGGACGCTCGCGGCGATCGTAGCTGACGGTCGCGCCGGCGAACGCGCGCTCGACGTATCCCATCATCTCGTCGAGCGCGTCGGCCGCGATGAAATTCTTCAGCGGCTGGCCCAAGAGATCGTCGACCGCGACCCCGATGTATTCGCCGTAGGGCTTGTTGGCAAAGCGCAGGCGGAACGAGCGATCGAAATAGAAGATCGGCAGGCTGACGCTGTCGGTGACGATGCGCAGGCGATGCTCGCGTTCGCCCGCCTCGAGCTCCATCCTTTTGATGTTGTCGACGTCGGTGTAAGTCGCGAGCACGCCGCGAACGTCGCCGCGCGGCCCGCGATCGGGGTAGTAATCGACGCGGACCCAGAATGCGTTGCGCTTGACCGACGAAAGCTGGCGCTCGAAGCTCACTCGCTCGCCGTTAAGCGCAGCTTCGAGGTAGGCGTGATAGAGCTGGTAGAGCTCGCGGCCGTCGACTTCGACGACTTCCCGGCCGATCACCTCGTTTTGCGGCTTGCCGGACCAGTCGAGAAACGCCTTGTTGACGAAGCGATAACGCTGGTCGACGTCGATGTAGCAGACCGGCAGGCCGAGCGCATTCATCTTGCGCTGGGACAGCGCTAGCAGGGACTCTCTGTCCAGACCTTCGCCGACTGTTTGCTGCGTCGGCAGGTCCAGGCGAGTGAATGATCGGGGTAACGCCATAGCGCCGGGTCGAACCGCCTGGCTCCATCCCCGGAGCTCGGCGGTCAATCAGTCTAAGTGTCGAATCCGCCACTTACAAGCAAGTAGTCTGCCATTCGCGGAAGGCGCAGTGAAAATGGGCCAAAATCACCGTTTTCGGCCCTCGAATTGGCGGAGACGCGGCAGCGGGCTACAATCAGCGGCACAAAAACGCGCCGGGCGGCACTTTTTGTTAGCTACCGCTGCTTTCGGCGGTCGGCCGGAATTCGTCCCTGGCTCATTCCCGCGCCGCGCAGTGCTGCGGCCGCAGCCGGAAATTCAGGAGGAGGTTCATGCCCCGCGTCTCAAGGCTAGCCGCCGGGTGGCTGGCGATATCCGTCCTGTTGCTCCTGCCTGCCGTCGCCTATGCCGCGCCGGTCGAGCCCCCGGCGATTGCCGGTGTGCCGATCGATTTCCTGCTGTTCGCGCTCACCCTGGTCGGCGTCGCGCTATTCCATCGCCAAACATTGCCGATCGCCGTCGGCGGGATGCTCGTGATCTCGCTGTTCAAGATTGCGTTTTCGCCCTTCCCGGAAGGCCCCGGGATCGCCGGCTGGCTCGATCACCTCGGGCACGAATGGGTGCTGCTCACCAACCTGTTGGGCCTGCTGCTCGGCTTTGCGCTGTTGTCCAAGCACTTCGAGGCCAGCCGCGTCCCGCAATGGTTGCCTAAACTGCTGCCGGATGACTGGAAAGGCGGCCTGGTGCTGCTTTTCATGATTTTCGTGCTGTCGAGCTTCCTCGATAACATCGCCGCCGCGCTGATCGGCGGCACGATCGCCGGCGCGGTGTTCCGCGGCAAGGTGCACATCGGGTACCTGGCCGCGATCGTCGCCGCATCGAATGCCGGCGGTTCTGGAAGCGTCGTCGGCGACACGACGACGACGATGATGTGGATCGACGGCGTCAATCCACTACAGGTGCTCGAAGCCTATCTCGCCGCCGGCACGGCCATGCTGATTTTCGGCATCCCCGCCGCGATCCAGCAGCAGCGCTACTCGCCGATCACGCGCGAGGCGCCAGTCGGCGTCGTCATTGACTGGGCGCGCGTGTTCATCGTCGCGCTGATCCTCGTTACCGCGATCGTGGTCAACGTCGTCGTCAACGTGCGGTACAACGATATCGCTGGAGACTTTCCCTTTATCGGCGCCGCCGTCTGGGTCGCGCTGCTGATTTGCGTGCCGCTGCGGCGCCCGGCCTGGAGCGAGCTCCCAGGCGCGATCCGCGGCAGCATTTTCCTGCTGTCGCTGGTGCTCGCAGCATCGATGATGCCGGTGCACAAGCTGCCGGACGCGTCCTGGCGTGTCGCGCTGGGCTTAGGCTTCGTATCGGCGGTCTTCGACAATATTCCGTTGACCGCGCTGGCGCTCAAGCAGGGCGGATATGACTGGGGTTATCTCGCCTACGCCGTCGGCTTCGGCGGCTCGATGATCTGGTTCGGCTCGTCGGCCGGGGTCGCCCTGTCGAACATGTACCCCGAGGGGAAGAATGCAATCGCGTGGGTGCGCGGTGGTTGGCACGTCGCGCTCGCCTACGTCATCGGCTTCGCGGTGATGCTGGCGGTGCTGGGCTGGTTTCCGCAGCCCAAGCACGAGGCACCGAAAGGCGGCGCCGCCGTCGCCACAGCGGCGGCGGCCGTTTCAAGCACACCGTCCGGCCCTGACGTTACGCGCCCGGCCCACGGACGCTACACGTTTCAGCGCACGCGAACCCAGTAGCCGCGACGCAGATGCCAGCGGCCGTTCGGGCCCTGCACCCAGGTGTCGGGCTCCCAGCGCCAGCCGTGCCGCTCGCGGACCCATACACCGTTGACCCAGACGTGCCTGTGGCCGTTCCATCGCCAGTATCCGGGCGACCAGACGTAGCCGACGCGAGGCGCAGGCACGACTTCGACGCGCGGCGGCGGCGGCGCGATCTCGATATCGACATAGGTCTTCGCGGTGCCGGGCAAGGACACGAGGGCGGCGCTCAACGCAACCGCAGTCAGCAGGATTCCATTACGAATCGCCATAGACTTTTTCTCCGGTAGTCGCCCGCCCGGCGATCTGCCGGGCGCAGTTGCGATGCCTCGTTAACGTCCGGCCGGCATCGGCTGTTGACAGCGGCTTGGTGTCGCCCAGGCGCCAAGCCTTCAGTGATCGACGACCAGAATGTGAACCCGGTAGGGGCCGTGGGCCCCGAGCACGATCGTCTGCTCGATGTCGCCGGTTCGCGACGGCCCGGAAACGAGATTGACGGCGCGCGGCATCGGATCGCGCTCGCTGCGGACCAGCGCGAAAGCCTCCTCCATGCCGGCGACGATGCGCGCGGCGGACACGACCGCGACATGGGTGTCGGGGAGCAGCATCGTGCCGGTCGGCGTGAGAGCGCCGGACAGCAGCACCAGCGTGCCGGTTTCGGCGATCGCGCAGAATGCACCGGTGATGCCCAGCTTGTCGTCGCCTGTGGTCGGGCGCGGTTCGATCGCCAGTCCCGCGCCGGCCCAGTCGAGGTCGGCCAGCTCCGGCCAGCAGACGCCCTGGTGGGAACGCTGCGCGGCGAGCGCGGGGGCCAGCTCGAGCGCATCCAGATAACGGGCGACGCTCGCCGGAATTTCGCGCCGATCGGCGATGCGGGCAACGGTGCTTTCCATGTCGGTCGCTCGCTGCATGAAACGCGCGACCAGGTCATCGGGCATGCGCGGCCGCGGGCCCTGGGCGTGCGCACTGATATACGCTTCGGCGTTCGCGCGCGCGGCAGCTTCGTCCCTCGCCACGCCGGATTTCGCAAGCGCGTCGCGCACGCGACCGAGAATCCTGTCTCTCCCCAGATCGCCGCCGGCGCTCATCGGCTGCTCGTTTCGATGAACGATGCGATGCGCTCGATGCCGGACCGGATCGCCGCCGGCGATGCCGCATACGAAAAGCGCACATGCTGGCCGTCTCCGGGCACGCGTCGCCCGAAATGAATGTCGGCCAGCACCGCCACGCCCGCTTCGTTCAGCAGGCGCCTGCGGAATTCCTCCGAATCGGCGCAACCTGTCCGCTTGCATGCCTCGGTCACATTCGGCCACGCGTAGAACGCGCCGCCGGGAGTCTTGCAGCTGATGCCGGGAACCTCGTTGAGCAGCGACACGATCAGGTCTCGCCTCTCGAGGAAAGAGCTTCGCATCGCCTCCGCGTCGCCTTGCGGGCCAGTGATGGCCTCCAGTGCCGCCCACTGGCTGATCTGCGACGCACAGGAATCGGTATTGGTGATCCAGCGGGTGAAGACCGGCGCCAGGGCGCGATTGGCGACGTAACCCAGCCGCCAACCGGTCATCGCCCACGTCTTCGACGCGCCGTCGGAGATGATCGTGCGCTCGAGCATACCGGGCAGCGACGCGAGCGAGGCGAATTCACCGTCGTAGCACAGCCGTGAATAGATTTCGTCAGCGTACACCCAGATCTGCGGATGCCTGCGCAGGATCTCGGCGATCATGCCCAGATCGGCTGGCTTTAAACTCGCGCCGGTCGGATTGTGCGGCGAATTCAGGATAAGCAGCCGGGTCTTTGCCGTGATCTTGGCTTCGAGCTCGTGCGGATCGAAGGCAAAATCGCGCGCTTCGCGCAGGTGTATCGGCACCGGCAATGCGCCGTTGGCCACGATCTGCGACTCGTAGATCGGAAAGCCCGGCACCGGATAAATCACCTCGTCCTCGGCGCCGAAATCGGTCACCGACGCGATCGCGTACGCGATGAAAGGCTTGGCGCCGGCGCCGATCACCACATCGTCGGGCTCGATGTCGAGACCGCGCCTCTGGCCCAGATCGCGTGCCGCGGCAGCGCGCAGCTCATCGATGCCCGCCGACGGCGTGTAGCCGTGCTTGCCGGCGCGGATCGCCGCAATGGCGGCATCCTGGATGTTGGCGGGCGTCGGAAAGTCGGGCTGGCCGATGCAGAACGAGACGATGTCGCGGCCCTGGCGGGCGAGTGCGTTGACCTCGGCGAGCACGACAAAGGCGTTCTCCGTGCCGAGGCCTTCGCCGCGACGGCTGATCCTGGGGGCGGCCTTCGCTTCGCGCGGCACGCTCACCGCTTGTCTCCGCCGGTGCGCCGAGCCGCATAAAGCTCTCGAAACGTTCGCCCGGCCGGTGCCGGCATGTCGCGGCCGTCGGTCCAGCCGCTGCCGAGCGGCAGGCGATGGATCAGGGAATCCCGGCCACCCATCCAGTGCAGCATGCGCACGCCGATGCGGGTCAACGCGCCGAACAGGCGCGGCCGCAAGGCAAGCCACGACCAGGCGCGCAAGCCCGCGCGCTCGGACCAAGGCCTCAGTCGCTGCGCGAACTGCTGCTCGCGGAGCTTTCGCAACAGATCGGGCAGCGGGATCTTGACCGGACACACGACTCCGCATTGATTGCACAAGGTCGACGCCTGCGGCAGATCGAGCGCGTTCTCGAGGCCGATATACGACGGCGTCAGGATCGATCCGATCGGCCCGGGATAGACCCAGCCGTACGAGTGGCCGCCGATGTTCTGATAGACCGGGCAATGGTTCATGCAAGCACCGCAGCGGATGCAGCGCAACGCCTCGCTGACTTCGCTGCCGAGCACCGCGCTGCGCCCGGCGTCGACCAGAATGAAGTACATGTGCCGGGCGCCGTGAAATTCGCCTTCGCCCCGGACGCCGGTCAACAGGTCGACATAGTTGGCGATCGACTGCCCGGTCGCCGAGCGCGGCAGCAGGCGCATCAGCGTCGCGACGTCCTCGAGTGTCGGAACGATCTTCTCGATGCCGGAGATCGCGACGTGGACGTCGGGCAAGGTCGTAGTCAGCGTGGCGTTGCCCTCGTTGGTCACCAGCACCACCGAGCCGGTCTCGGCGACGAAGAAATTGCCGCCCGAGATGCCCATATCCGCGGCCAGATAGTGCTTGCGCAGCACCTGGCGCGCCTCGAGGCAAAGCTCGTTGATTTCCATTTTTTTCGCCGTGCCGTGGACCTTGGCGAACAGGTCGGACACCTCTTCCTTGCTCTTGTGCAGCGCCGGTCCGATGATGTGCGACGGCGGCTCGTAATCGTTGATCTGCAGGATGTATTCGCCGAGATCGGTTTCGACGACCTCCTTGCCGGCAGCCTCGATCGCGCGATCGAGCGCCGATTCTTCGCTGACCATGGACTTGGATTTGATGATCTTCTCGGCGCCGTGCCGCGCGGCGATCGCCAGCACGTGCCGGTTGACATCGGCCGGGGTCTCGGCCCAGAGGACCGTCGCGCCGCGCGCAGTCGCATTGCGCTCGAACATCTCCAGCCAGACATCGAGGTCGTCGAGCGCGCGCTGGCGGATCGCACGCCCGGCTTCGCGGATTGCCTCGAAGTCGTCGAGCTCGACCAGGGATTCGCGACGCTTGGCAACGAACTTGCCCTTGATCTTCTGCAGGTTGCCTTGCAGCTGGGCGTTGCCCATGTTGTCGTGCGCACGTTCCTTGAAGTGCATCGAGGCGATCTGCATGAACGGTTCCTGAGCTAGTCGCCGGCCAGCACTTCGGCGATGTGCAGCACGCGGGTGCGGCTATCACCGCGCCGGCGGAGTCGGCCCTCGATGTTGAGCATGCAGCCCAGATCCCCAAGAACGACCGCGCCGGCACCCGAGGCCGCGATGTGCTCGCATTTGTTATCCGCGAGCCGCGTCGCGATCTCACCGTACTTGATCGAGAACGTTCCACCGAAGCCGCAGCAGGTTTCGCACTCGGTCATTTCGGCGAGCCTGACGCCCGGCATCCGCGCCAGAAGCGCGCGCGGTTGCTGCTTGACGCCCATCTCGCGCAGCCCGGCGCAGCTGTCGTGGTAGGTGACGGTGCCGGTGAACGTTCCGGGCATTGCGTCGAGCTTGAGCACGCTGGCCAGGAAATCGGCCAGCTCGTAAGTCTTCGCACCCAGCGCGGCGGCGCGCGCGAGCAGCGGCGGATCGTCGCGAAGCAGGTCGGCGTAATGCGTCTTGATCATGCCGGTGCACGAGCCGGACGGGGCGACCAGATAGTCGCAGGCTTCGAATTCACCGACCAGCTTTCGCGCCAGTGCGATCGCTCCGGCGCGATCGCCCGAGTTGTAGCCGGGCTGGCCGCAGCAGGTCTGCGTCGGCGGCACGAACACTTCCGCTCCGCCCGCTTCGAGCAGCCTGATCGCCGCGAAGCCGATCGACGGACGCATCAGATCGACCAGGCAGGTGACGAAGAATCCGACGCGCATCTAAGGATCCGGAATTCAGTCGAAGTTGGCGAAACGGGATCAGTAGGAGCGCGTCAGGGCAACGACGCACATGCCCAGCAGCCATTGCGGGAAGATGCCCAGCAGCAGCAACGCGAGCCCGTTGATCGACAGCAACGCCCTGGTGTCGGGTCGCGCCTCCAGCGGCGCGCTGTCGACCGGGTCGTCGAAATACATCAACTTGACGATGCGAAGGTAGTAGTAGGCGCCGATCAACGACGCCATCACCGCGACGACGGCAAGCCAGACCAGCCCGACGTCGACGGCAGCCTCGATGACGGCGAACTTGGCGTAAAAGCCCACCGTCGGCGGAATTCCCGCCAGCGAGAACATCGTCAGCAGCATCAGGAACGCATACCACGGGCTGCGCTGGTTGAGACCCTTGAAGTCGTCCAGCTGGTCGGCCTCGAAGCCGGCGCGAGACAGCAGCAGCACCATGCCGAAGCTGACCAGCGTGGTCATCACATAGGTGATCGTGTAGAACATCGCTGCGCTGTAGCCGTTGATGTTGGCGGCGAGAAAGCCCATCAGCATGTAACCCATGTTCGCGATCGTCGAGTACGCCAGCATCCGCTTAATGTTGGTCTGCGAGATCGCAATGATATTGCCGGCGATCATCGAGAGCAGCGAAAGGATCAGCAGCATGCCCTGCCAGTCGAACGCCATCGCCGCGAGCGACCCGACCAGGAGCCGCGTCATGAAGCCGAACGCGGCGAGCTTCGGGGCCGCGCCGACGAACAGGGTCATCGCCGTCGGCGCGCCCTCGTACACGTCCGGTAGCCACATGTGATACGGCACGGCGCCGAGCTTGAAAGCGATCGCCGACACGACGAACACCAGGCCGAATGCCAGCATCGTCTTGTTTACGCCACCGGCAAACACAGTGGTGGCGACGCGCGCGACGTCGAGGGTTCCGGTCGCGCCGTAGATCATCGACATACCGTAAAGCAGCAGGCCGGAAGCCAGGGCGCCCAGGACGAAATATTTCATCGCCGCCTCGACCGCCTGCCCGGATTCCCGCTGCAGCGCGATCATCGCGTACAGCGAAAGCGACATCAGCTCGAGCCCGAGGTACAGCAGCAGGAAGTGATTGGCCGAAATCATCACCATCATGCCGAGCAGCGCGAACATCATCAGCGCGAAGGTTTCGCCGCGGAACAGCCCGCGCGCCGTCAGGTAGCTGCGCGAGTACGCTAGCGTCAGCGCGACGGTGACACAGCTCAAAAACTTGAGCACGTCGGCAAGCGCGTCGGCCACGAACGCATTGCCGAACGTGTGCGCAGGCGATTCGTGGAATACGTACAGCGACAGCCACGCGGTCACGACGACACCGAGCTGGGCGAGCCAGTAGCTCCATTTGCGCCGGGTTTCGGGCAGGACCAGGTCGACCATAAGCACGACGCAGGCCGCGACCACCAGCGCAATCTCCGGCAAAGCGGGAACGAAATCGAAGTTCACAGGGGCGGCGGCCATCACAATTTGCTCTTGGCGACGTGCGCCAGCAACTCGGTGACCGAAGCATGCATGACGTCCGTGAACGGCTTCGGATAGACGCCCATCACCAGGACGACCGCGGCCAGCGTCGCCAACAGCCAGAACTCCCGCCTCGACAGGTCCTTAAGCGCGGCGACCTGCTCGCTTACCACCGCGCCGAACCACACCCGCTTGTACATCCAGAGCGTGTAGGCGGCGCCGAGAATCAGCGTGACCGCGGCGAGGAAGCCTACCCAGAAATTCGCCTTGACCGCGGCCAGGATCACCATGAACTCGCCGACGAAGCCGCTGGTCCCGGGAAGACCGGCGTTGGCCATCGCGAACAGCATCGCGAGCGCAGCGAATCGCGGCATCGTGTTGACCACTCCGCCGTAATCGGCGATCTGCCGGCTGTGCATGCGGTCGTACAGTACGCCGACGCACAGGAACATCGCCGCCGAGACGAAGCCGTGCGAGAGCATCTGCACGAGTCCGCCTTCGACGCCGAGCTCGCTGAACAGAAAGAAGCCCAGGGTGACGAAGCCCATGTGCGCGATCGACGAGTAGGCGATCAGCTTTTTCATGTCGGCCTGCACCAGCGCGACGAAACCGATGTAGATCACGGCGATCAGCGACAACGTGATGACGAAGTTGGCGAGGTAATGGCTGGCGTCAGGCAGTATGGGCAACACGAAGCGGACAAAGCCGTACGCGCCGACCTTGAGCGTCAGCGCCGCCAGCACGACCGAGCCGCCGGTCGGCGCCTCGACGTGCGCGTCGGGCAGCCAGGTATGCACCGGCCACATCGGAACCTTGACTGCGAACGAGAGGAAGAACGCGACGAAAAGCAGGAGCTGCGTCTTCAACGACAGCGGCAGCTGATACCACTCGAGTATCGAAAAACTGCCGCCGCTGACCGAGTACAGATAGATGAACGCGACCAGCATGAGGAACGAGCCGAGCAGTGTGTACAGAAAGAACTTGATCGCCGCGTAGACGCGGTTCGGACCACCCCAGACGCCGATGATCAGGTACATCGGAATCAGCATCGCTTCGAAGAAAACGTAGAACAGCACGCCGTCGAGCGAGGCGAACACCCCGTTGATCAGGCCCGACATGATCAGGAACGCCGCCATGTACTGGGCGACCCGCGTCTGGATCACGACCCAGCCGCCCCAGACGACCAGCACGGTGATGAAACTGTTCAGCAGGACGAACAGCAGCGAAATGCCGTCGACGCCGAGCAGATAGTTGACGTTGAAACGCGGAATCCACTCGATCGCTTCGACGAACTGCATCTCGGCGGTGCCGATCCTGAAATGCACGTACAGCGGGATCGTGACGGCAAACCCTGCGACGGCGCCGACCAGCGCCAGCCAGCGCGCGGCGGCAGCATCGGCGTCGCGGTTGACCGCGAGCACCAGCAGCCCTGCGACGATCGGAACCCAGATCGCGAGGCTCAGGTAGGGCAGCATCAGACGGCCCTCAGCACGACCCACCAGAACAGGGCGATGAACACGCCCAGGATCATCGCGAACGCGTACAGGTACATGTAGCCCGACTGGATCAGCCGAAGCGCGGCGGATGCCGCGCCGACCGCGCGGGCGCTGCCGTTGACGAAGAAGCCGTCGATCACCGACCGGTCGCCGACTTCCGAAAACAACCTGCCGGCGCGGCGGAAACCTCCGGCAAAAAACCAGTCGTTGAAACGATCGATGTAATAGTTGTTGGCGAGCAGCGCGTACAGCGCGTCGGTCCGGGCCTGGATCTTCGCCGGCAGGTCGGGGCGACGAATGTAGAGCACCCATGCGAGCACGATGCCCGCGACCGCGAACCAGAACGGCGCCCCGGCGAGACCGTGCGCGACGAACGCGCCGACGCCGTGCCATTCCTCGCGCAGGGTCGCCATGCCGCTGTGTTGCGGCGCAATGGCGATCGAGCTTCCGAAGAAATCGCCGAACAATACTGGATCGATATACGCCCAGCCGGCATAGATCGACGGGATTGCCAGCAGGATCAGCGGCACGGTCACGACCCACGGGCTTTCCCTCGGCGGAACGGCGGCGGCATGGTCGTCGTGCCCCGGTTCCTCGTGGGCGGTATCGCCGGCAGGCGGATGCCGGAAGCGCTCCTCACCGTGGAACGCGAGGAACAGCATGCGAAAACTGTACAGCGCCGTCACGAACACGCCGAGCGTCAGCGCCACCCGCGCGTACGTGTGCCCGGTCACCGTCGACAGCTGGACTGCCTCGATGATCGCGTCCTTGGAGAAAAAGCCCGCGAACGGCGGGATGCCGGCCAGCGCGAGCGATCCAATCACCGTCGTCCAGTAGGTGATCGGCATGTATTTCCTCAAGCCTCCCATCCGCCGCAGGTCCTGCTCGTGATGCAGCGCGATGATCACCGACCCCGCGGCCAGGAACAGCAGCGCCTTGAAAAAGGCGTGCGTCATCAGATGGAAGATTGCCGCCGAGTAGGCGGAGACGCCCAGCGCGACCGTCATGTAGCCCAGCTGCGACAGCGTCGAGTAGGCGATGACCCGCTTGATGTCGTTTTGCACGATGCCGAGGAAGGCCATGAACAGGGCGGTCGTCGCGCCGATGACGGTGACGAAGGACAGCGCGGTGTCCGACAGCTCGAACAGCGGGCTCATCCGCGCGACCATGAAGATTCCGGCAGTCACCATCGTCGCCGCATGGATCAGCGCCGAGATCGGCGTCGGACCTTCCATCGAGTCGGGCAGCCAAACATGTAGCGGAACTTGGGCGCTCTTGCCCATCGCGCCGACGAACAGGCCGATGCAGATCGCAGTCAGCACCGACCATTGACTGTCGCCGACGACGTTCAGCGTTGCGCCCGCCAAGTTCGGCGCGGCGGCGAAGACGGTCGCGTAATCGAGCGAGCCGAAAAACGCGACGATCAGGCCGATACCGAGCACGAAGCCGAAATCGCCGACACGGTTGGCGAGAAACGCCTTGAGGCTCGCGTAGTTCGCCGTCGGGCGCGTGTACCAGAAGCCGATCAGCAGGTACGAGACCAGGCCGACCGCCTCCCACCCGAAAAACAGTTGCAGGAAGTTGTTCGCCATAACCAGCATCAGCATGCTGAAGGTGAACAGCGATATGTAGGCGAAGAACCGCGTGTAGCCGGGGTCGTCGGCCATGTACCCGACCGTGTAGACGTGGACCATCAGCGACACGAAAGAGACGACGGTGATCATCAGCGCCGTCAGCGGATCGATCAGGAACCCGATCGCGAACTTGATCCCGCCCGACGACATCCAGGTGTACACGTCGCCATTGAACGAATGGCCGGCCAGCACGTCCCTCAGCACCCAGGCCGACGCGGCGGTCGACACCGCGACCCCGAGTATGCAGATCCAGTGCGACAGAGCCCGTCCCAGCGCGGGGCCCCAGAGGCCGACGACGACGGCCGCAAGCAGCGGCGCCAGCGGTATCAGCAGATAGATTTGTTGCGTCGTCATCGCCTAATGCTTGAGCGTCGCCAGGTCTTCGACGTCGATCGAGCGCACGGTGCGGAACAGAAGCACCAGTATCGCCAGACCGATCGCCGACTCGGCGGCCGCCACCGTCAGAATGAAAAAGACGAATACCTGTCCCGCCGGGTCGTTGAGGTAATGCGAAAACGCGATGAAATTCAGATTGACGGCGAGCAGCATCAGCTCGATCGCCATCAGCATCAGGATGACGTTGCGCCGGTTGAGGAAGATGCCGATCACGCTGATCGCGAACAGGATCGCGCCGAGGACCAGGTAGTGCGTCAGCGTCGGTTGCCAGATAAACGACAAGTTCACTGCTCCCTGAAGACTGCGGCCGCGACTCCCGGCCGTGACATTGTTGCTGCGTCCAGCGTCCTTTGACGCGCTCAGCGCTCGTTCTTCTCCGCGGGCATGTCGAGCACGCGCAGGCGATCGCCGCGCCGCACCTTGACCTGGGTTGCGGGATCCTGGCGCTTGCTCGTGCGTGGCGCCCGATGCGTCAGCGCGATCGCGGCGACGATCGCCACCAGCAGGATCACCGCTGCGATTTCGAATGGATAGGCGTACTCGGTGTACAGCAGCAAGCCCAGAGTGCGGGTATTGCTGTAGCCCGCGCCGGCAGCCACCGGCGCTGCGCCCGTCGCCGGGGCAAAGTAGCCGCCGAGCAGCGCCAGGGTCATTTCGACCAGGATCAATATGCCGACCGTCGCACCCACCGGAATGTAGCTTCTGAACTGCTCGCGCATCCTGGCAAAGTTGACGTCGAGCATCATCACGACAAAAAGGAAAAGGACCATCACCGCGCCGACGTAGACCAGCACCAGAGCGATCGCGAGGAACTCGGCCTGCAGCAGCAGCCAAATCCCCGCCGCGCTGAAGAACGACAGCACCAGCCACAGCGCCGAATGGACCGGGTTGCTGCTGCTGATCACGCGCAAGGCGGCGAAGACAAGCACAGCCGCGAAAACGTAGAAGACGACCGGCTGGATATTCATATATTTACCGGTCGGCCTCTTTGATCGCCGGCCGCAGGACGACGGACTGCACGTCAGCCTCCTGCCGAATCCCGCTCGAACGGCCCTGCGCGCTGCCTTCGGCTCGCGCGCTCATCGGTCGGCCTCCCCAGTGACCGTGCAAGATCGGCACCCGTTCGTCGGCCTCCTGCCGAATCGCGCGCGAACGGCCCTGCGCGCTGCCTTCGGCTCGCGTGCTCATCGGTACTTCGCGTCTACGGCGCGATCGGCCGCGATCTGCGCCTCGTAGCGGTCGCCGACGGCCAGCAGCATTTCCTTCGTGTAGATCAGATCGCCCCGCTTTTCGCCGTGGTACTCGAGTATCCGCGTTTCGACGATCGAGTCGACCGGACACGACTCCTCGCAGAACCCGCAGAATATGCATTTGGTGAGATCGATGTCGTACCGCGTCGTGCGCCGCGTGCCGTCCTCGCGCGCTTCCGACTCGATCGTGATCGCCAGCGCCGGACACACCGCTTCACACAGCTTGCACGCGATGCAGCGCTCCTCGCCGTTCGGATAGCGGCGCAGTGCGTGGAGTCCGCGAAAGCGCGGGCTCATCGGCGTCTTTTCCTCCGGGAACTGGACGGTGATCTTCGGCCGGAACATGTTCGTCATGGTGACGCGCAGGCCCTGCCACAGCTCCAGCAGCAGATAGGCATTGAAGAAATCGCGGATTCTTTGGAACATTGCGAATGGTCAGTGGAATAGGTAGGCCCAGCGCGTCTGCATCATCGCGCCGAGGAAAGCGATCCACACCAGCGTTACCGGAATGAATATTTTCCAGCCCAGCCGCATGATCTGGTCGTAGCGGTAGCGGGGAAACGTCGCGCGTATCCACAGAAAGATGAACAGCATCGCGCAGATCTTGACGAACAGCCAGAGAAAGCCGTCGCCGAGCGGGCGCAGGCCGGCGATTCCGATGTCGTTCAGGATCGGCAGCGGCGCCAGCCAGCCGCCGAGGAACATGATCGACGCCAGGGCCGATATCAGAATCATGTTCATGTATTCGGCGAGAAAGAACACCGCGAAAGTCACGCCCGAGTACTCGACGTGGAAGCCGGCGACGATCTCCGACTCGCCTTCGGCGACGTCGAACGGGTGGCGGTTCGTCTCGGCGATGCCCGATACCAGATAGACGACGAACAGCGGCAGCAGCGGCAGCATGTACCAGTGCCAGAAGCCGCCGGTCTGGCCACGCACGATGTCGCTGATATTGAGGCTCGATGCCGCCATCAGCACGCCGACCAGCGCAAAGCCCATCGCGATCTCATACGACACGATCTGCGCCGCCGAGCGCAGGCAGCCGAGAAACGCATACTTGGAATTGGAAGCCCAGCCGGCGAGGATTACTCCGTAGACGCCGATCGAGCTCATCGCCAGGATGTAGAGCAGCCCCGCGTTGATATTGGACAGGACCATGCCATCGTCGAAAGGGATCACGGCCCAGGCGGCGAGCGCGGGTCCGAGCGAGAGCAACGGGGCCAGGAAGAAGAGGCTGCGGTTTGCGCCCGACGGGACGATGATCTCCTTGAACACCAGCTTGAAAACGTCGGCGAACGGCTGCAGCAGGCCCAGCGGGCCGACGCGGTTGGGACCGATGCGGACTTGCATCCAGCCGATGACCTTGCGCTCGGCCAGCGTCAGATAGGCGACGGCCAGGATGAGTGGAATCGCGATCGCGACGATCTTGGCCAGCGTCCACACGGCCGGCCAGGTCGGACCGAAAAAATCCTGCACCGGAGCGAGCATCTCGTTCATCCGACCGCCTCGACCGCGATCGACCCGAACATCGGACCCAGCATGCTCGTCGTCGGATGCGCGGCTGCGATCCGCACACAGCCGTCGGGCACGCTGGCGTCGGAGACCACCTTGAGCATCGCCTCAGCCTCGCCGCGGCGCACTCGGGCAGCGACACCCTCGGCGAGCTGCAGCTGCGCCAGGGTCGCAGCGTTCGCGCGCACGGACGGCGGCCGCGCATTTCGAGTCTTCTGCAGCGAGGCTGCGCGGCGCACCAGCGGATCGGCGAAATACATCGGCACGTCTGCGACGCGCTCCGGCACGACGTCGGCATCGGCCGGCGCACCGATTGCGGTGCCGCTCGCATTCGACAGGGCTGCTGCAACCGATTGCGGCTCCGGCAGTTCCCGGCGGACGGCCTCGATGCTGTCCTGCGCAAACCCGTCCAGGCCAAGCAGCGACCCCAGCACACGCAGCACTTTCCACGCCGGGCGCGCCTCGCCCAGCGGCGGGGCGACGCCGCTGAAGGCCTGAACGCGCCCCTCGCAGTTGATGAAGGTGCCGGCGGTCTCGCTGAACGGCGAGACCGGCAGCACGACACTGGCGTGTTCCGACACGCCGGAGCGAAACGGCGACAGGGCGATCACGCATTCGGCCGTATTCAGCGCGGCGCGTGCGACACCGGGGTCGGCGGTGTCGAGATCGGTCTCCGCATGCAACAACAGGTAGGCTTTGCGCGGCGAGGCCAGCATCGTCTTCGCATTCATGCCGCCGCGTTGCGGAGTCGCCCGTGCAATGTGTCCGCCAACCGAATTGGCCGCTTCGGTCAGGAAACCCTGTGTCGCGCCGGTCAGCTGCCCGAGTTCTTGCGCAAGCGCATGCAGCTGCTCCGCCTTCGGATGGTGCTGTGCGAAATTGCCCAGAAAGATGCCTTTGCGCTCCCCCGAGGCTAGACTCGCCGCGATTGCCTGCGCGGCCGCCGAGGCGGTGATCCCGGAAAGAGCCGCCGGGGCCGGTTTGCCTGCGGCCGCGGCGGCTGCCACGACGATTTCCGCCAGCGCACGCGGCATCGCCGACGGCGCGACGATTATCTTGTGCGCAGTCCGGATCAGCAGATCGTCGTCGCTCGCATGCAGCAACGAAAGCTGCGTACCTTTTTTGGCCGCCTGCCGCAGCCGGTGCGCGAGCAGCGGATGGTCGTTGCGCAGGAAGCTGCCGACGACCAGCACGCGATCGAGCGCGGCGAACTCGGCGATCGACATGCCGAGCCAGGGAGTGCCGGTTGGCGCTGCATCGACCGGAAAATCCGATTGG
>DATBBM010000137.1:0-6726 GCA_036270955.1 Casimicrobiaceae bacterium
CCGGTGCGGATCTTCCAGACGGCGATCGACTTCCTGGCCTTGGTGATGACCGGCTTCTGGCCCGAGATCTTCTGCAGATCGCCGACCGCGTTGTCGAGGATCTTCTTGTCCGCGATCGCTTCGCCGACACCCATGTTCAGCACGATCTTGGAGATGCGCGGGACCTGCATCGCCGACTTGTAGCCGAACTGCGCCGTCAGCGCCGGCACGACTTCCTTCTTGTAGACTTCCTTCAGGCGCGCCATCGTCATGCTCCGAGCACTTCGCCGTTGGACTTGTAGAAGCGGACCTTGCGGCCGTCGTTCAACGTGCGGAATCCGATCCGGTCCGCCTTCTGCGTGACCGGGTTGTAGACCGCCACGTTCGAGACGTGGATCGGTATTTCCTTGGTGACGATGCCGCCCGGCTGGTTCTTCATCGGGTTGGGGCGCGTATGCTTCTTCACCTGGTTGATGCCGGCGACGACCACGTGCTGGTCATCGACGATGTGGGTGACGCTGCCGCGCTTGCCCTTGTCGCGGCCGGCGATGACGATGACGTTGTCGCCCTTCTTGATCTTGCGCATGGTCAGAGCACCTCCGGCGCCAGCGATACGATCTTCATGAAACGCTCGGTACGCAGCTCGCGTGTCACCGGCCCGAAAATGCGCGTGCCGATCGGCTCGAGCTTCGGCGTCAGCAGCACCGCCGCGTTGCTGTCGAACTTGATCTTGGCACCGTCGTCGCGGCGCACACCCTGGCGGGTGCGCACGACCACCGCGTTGTAGATCTCGCCCTTCTTGACCCTGCCCCGCGGGGCCGCATCCTTGACGGTGACCTTGATGACGTCGCCGATGTGCGCATAGCGGCGCTTCGAGCCGCCGAGCACCTTGATGCACATGACGCGGCGGGCGCCGGTGTTGTCGGCGACATCGAGCATTGACTGCATCTGAATCATTGCAACAATCTCCAACTTGACCCGCTGCGGCACGGCTGGCGGCGGCCAGTTTTGGAACCCGTATGGGTAACCCGCCGCCAGCGCCTGGATTGAGCCTCACTGAACCGTCTACCCAGCTGGCGGCCGGGGAAACGAAAATTATGGCAGGATTTATGCTTCTACGCAAGTCCTGCGCGCAATCAAAGGCTTAGATCACCTTGGCCTTTTCGATCAGGCGCTTGACCCGCCAAGCCTTGGTCTTGGCCAGCTTGCGGCAGGCCTCGATCTCGACCAGATCGCCTTCCTTGTACTCGTTGCTCTCGTCGTGCGCGTGATACTTGCGCGAGCGCGTAACGACCTTGCCGTACAACGGGTGCTTGACCCGGTGCTCGACCAGCACGGTGACGGTCTTGTCCATCTTGTCGCTGACGATGCGCCCGATCTGCGTCTGGATCAGGCTGCCTTTGGTCGCGCCCGGCTGCGATGCCGCCGCCGGCGCGTCCTGCGTGTTGGCTTGCGCGTTCATACCGGTCCCGCCTTCTGGTGGAGCAGCGTTCGTACCCGGGCGATATTGCGCCGGACGTCCGTCAGCTTCGCGTGATTGGTGAGCTGCTGAGTCGCCTTCTGCATCCGCAACCCGAACTGCTCGCGCAGCAGCGCCTGCAACTCGGTGTTGAGTTCTTCGGGCGACTTCGCGTTCAGGTCTTTCCTGCGTTCGGAGGTCTTCATTGGGTGTCCTCTTAGCCGCCGAGCAATCGGTGCACGAATATGGTCCTGATCGGCAGCTTTGCCGCGGCCAGCGCGAACGCTTCCCGGGCCAGCGCCTCGTCCACGCCATCCATTTCGTAGAGCACCTTGCCCGGCACGATCTCGGCGACGTAATACTCGGGGTTGCCCTTGCCGTTGCCCATGCGGACCTCGGCCGGCTTCTGCGACACCGGCTTGTCGGGGAAAATGCGGATCCAGATTCTGCCGCCACGCTTGATGTGGCGCGTCATCGCGCGGCGCGCCGCCTCGATCTGGCGGGCCGTGAGACGCCCGCGGCCGGTCGCCTTCAGGCCGTACTCGCCGAAGCTCACCTTTGCGCCGACGGTCGCAACGCCCTTGTTGCGGCCCTTCTGCTCCTTGCGGTATTTCCTTCTAGCTGGCTGCAGCATTCTTCACTCCCGCGGTCTTGCGCACGCGCTTCGGCGCTTCCGGCGCCGGTGCCGGCGCCGCCTGCGGCTCGCCGTTGTGCGGCATTACTTCGCCCTTGAATACCCAGACCTTGATACCGATGACACCGTACGTCGTTTTGGCTTCGGCAAAGCCGTAGTCGATGTCGGCGCGCAGCGTATGCAGCGGCACGCGGCCTTCGCGATACCACTCGGTCCGCGCGATCTCGATGCCGTTGAGCCGTCCCGCGCTCATGATCTTTATGCCTTGCGCGCCCAGCCGCATCGCGTTCTGCATCGCGCGCTTCATCGCGCGACGGAACATGATCCGCTTCTCCAGCTGTTGCGCGATCGAGTCGGCGACCAGCTGCGCGTCGATCTCGGGCTTGCGGATCTCCTCGATATTGAGGCCCACCTCGGTACCCATCATCTTGCGCAGCTCGGCGCGCAGCGTCTCGATGTCCTCGCCCTTCTTGCCGATGACGACGCCGGGGCGCGCGCTGTGGATCGTGATCCGCGCGTTCTTGGCCGGCCGCTCGATCGTGATCTTGCCCACCGACGCGTGCGCCAGCTTCTTCTTCAGATAGGCGCGAACCTTGATGTCCTCGTTGAGGATCGTCGGAAAATGCTTGCTGTTCGCATACCACTTCGATGCCCAGTCGCGGTTGACGGCAAGGCGGAAGCCGGTCGGATTGATCTTCTGTCCCATGAGCTATCCTTTTTTGCCGTCACCGACGGTGACATGGATGTGGCAGGTTTGTTTCAGGATCACGTTGCCGCGGCCCTTGGCGCGCGCAGTAAAGCGGCGCAGGTTGGTCGCCTTGTCGAGATAGATCGTCTGGACCTTGAGCTCGTCGACATCGGCGCCGTCGTTGTGCTCGGCGTTGGCGATCGCCGACTCGAGCACCTTCTTGATGATCTTCGCGCCCTTCTTCGGGCTGAAGGCCAGTACGTTGAGCGCCCGGTCGACCGGCAGGCCGCGGATCTGGTCGGCGACCAGCCGCCCCTTCTGCGCCGAGAGGCGCACGCCGCGCAGGATCGCTGTGGTTTCCATGTCTTGCTCCTTACTTCTTGGGCGGCGGCGTCGTCGGCGCCGCGACCTTCTTGTCGGCGGAGTGACCCTTGAACGTGCGGGTCAACGCGAATTCGCCGAGCTTGTGGCCGACCATGTTCTCCGACACATACACCGGAATGTGCTGCTTGCCGTTGTGCACGGCGACCGTGAGGCCCACGAAATCGGGCGTGATCGTCGAGCGCCGCGACCAGGTCTTGATCGGGCGCTTGTCCGACGTCGCTCGCGCCGCCTCCACCTTCGCCTGCAGGTGATGGTCGACGAACGGTCCCTTCTTGATCGAACGTGCCATGGTCCCTTATCCCTTCTTCGCGGCTTGCCGGCGGCGAACGATCATGCCGTCGGTGCGCTTGTTGCGACGCGTCTGGTACCCCTTGCTCGGGGTGCCCCACGGCGACATCGGATGGTGCCTGCCGCCGCCGCCGTTGGTGCGTCCGCCCATCGGGTGGTCGACCGGATTCATCGCGATGCCGCGCACCGTCGGCCGGATGCCGCGCCAGCGGTTGGCGCCAGCCTTGCCGATCGAGCGCAGGCTGTGTTCCTCGTTGCCGACGGTCCCGATGGTCGCGCGACAGTCGACATGCACCTTGCGGATTTCGCCCGAGTGCATGCGCAGCTGCGCGTAGGCGCCTTCGCGTGCCAGCAGCTGCACCGACGCGCCGGCCGAGCGCGCGATCTGCGCACCTTTGCCCGGCAGCATCTCGACGCAATGGATCGTCGTGCCGACCGGAATATTGCGCAGCGGCAGGCAATTGCCGGCCTTGATCGGCGCTTCGGCGCCGCTCATCAGCTGCGTTCCGGCCGCGACGCCGCGCGGCGCGACGATGTAGCGGCGCTCGCCGTCGGTATACAGCAGCAGCGCCAGATGCGCGCTGCGGTTCGGGTCGTATTCCAACCGCTCGACGGTCGCGGCGATTCCGTCCTTGTTGCGACGAAAATCGACCAGGCGATAGTGCTGCTTGTGCCCACCGCCCTTGTGCCGCATCGTGATGTGGCCGTTGTTGTTGCGGCCCGATCCGCGCTTCTTGCTTTCGGTCAGCGCGTTGATCGGCGCACCCTTGTGCAGCTCGGGGGTGACGACCTTGACCAGCGCGCGCCGGCCCGGTGATGTCGGTTTGACTTTGATCAGTGCCATGTCAGCCCTCTTGGGCGAAGTTGATTTCCTGGCCCGGCTTCAGGCTCACGTACGCTTTCTTCCAGTGTCGCCGCCGGCCGCTGTACGCGCCGAAGCGCTTGGCCTTGCCCTTGACGTTGGCGATACGCACCGCGTCGACGTCGACCTTGAACAGCAGCTCGACCGCCGCCTTCACCTCGGGCTTGGTCGCATCCTGCATGACTCTGAAGACGACCTGCGAGTGCTGGTCGGCGATCTGCGTCGCTTTTTCGGATACCGTCGGCGCCAGCAGCAGCGTCAGCAGCCGCTCCGCCTTGTATCTCGGGCCGGGCACTTTCGCCGGCGTCTTGGCCGACGTTTTCGCAGCCGTCTTGTCGGGCTTCTTCGCGGCCGTCTTGTCGGTCGCCTTCGCGGCCGTTTTCGCGGAGGTCTTCTCAGCCTTTTTCGCCGCGGTTTTTGCGGCCGCCTTCGCGGTTGCGGCCGTTGTCTTGGTCGGGCTCATCCCAGAATCTCCTCGAATTGCGCGACCGCCGCCTTGGTCAGCAGTACATTGTCGAAGCGCACCAGGCTGACCGGATCGACTTCCCGCGCCTCGAGCACCAGAACGCCAGGCAGGTTGCGCGACGACAGGAATACGTTGTCGTCGAACTTGTCGGTGACGACCAGCACGCTGCCGGACAGGCCGAAGCCCTTGATCTTCTGCGCGAACAGCTTGGTCTTCGGCGCATCGAGGGCAAACTGCTCGACCACCGACAAGCGGTTCTCGCGCACCAGTTGCGACAGGATCGCGGCAATCCCGGCGCGGAACATCTTGCGGTTGACCTTCTGCGAGAAGTTCTCGTCGGGCGAGCTCGGGAAGATCTTGCCGCCGCCGCGCCAGAGTGGACTGTTCGCCTGTCCCGCGCGCGCCCGGCCGGTACCCTTCTGCGCCCAGGGCTTCTTGTGCGACTTGTTGATGTCGGCGCGGCCCTTTTGCTTGCGGTTGCCGCTGCGGGCATTGGCCTGGTAAGCGGTCACCACCTGATGGATCAGCGCTTCGTTGTACTCGCGGCCGAACAGCGCGTCGGATCCGGCGTGCGTCGCCGCGGACTTGCCGTTGTCGTCGATCAGCTTCAGATCCATGTTCAGGCCCCCTTCTTCAGCGGAGCCTTGGCGGCCGGACGGACGACGATATGGCCGCCGTCGGCGCCGGGTACCGCGCCCTTGACCAGCAGTAGGCCGCGGGCCGCATCGACGCGGACGACCTTCAATGTCTGCACGGTGCGGTTGACGTTGCCGTACTGACCGGCCATGCGCTTGCCGGGAAACACGCGGCCCGGATCCTGCGCCATGCTGATCGAGCCGGGCGAGTTATGCGAGCGCGAGTTGCCGTGCGAGGCGCGATTCGAGCTGAAATGGTGGCGCCGGATCGCACCGGAAAAACCTCGGCCTTTGGTCGTTCCGGAAACGTCGACCAGCTGGCCGACGGCAAACGTCTCGACGCTGACCGTCTCGCCGAGCTTGAGGTTCGCGAGCTGTTCGGCGGAAACCGGAAACTCCTTCAAAAGCTCACCGGCCTCGACGCCGGCCTTGGCCAGATGCCCTGCTTGAGGCTTGCTTACGCGGCTGGCGCGGCGCTTGCCGTAGGTCAGCTGGACGGCGGTGTAGCCGTCGGCCTCCTGGGTCTTGATCTGGGTGATGCGATTGTTGGCGACATCGAGCACCGTCACCGGAACGGCGGCGCCGTCGTCGGTGAAGATCCGCGTCATGCCGACTTTGCGGCCGACTAGTCCTAGACTCATTTTCGTCTTCCTTCAAAGCCGCCGATTACGATTGACCGGCAGCGTGTTTTCAAACGGTGCGCTCTATTCAGATACTGTCTTGCAACATTCTTCTACCAACGTACCGGTGCGCTCGTTCGCGGTCGCATCCCCGCTTCGCGGGGCCCCTGCTCCGCGCTCACTCGCGTTCCTTCGTTTAATGCCTTCCCTTGCAACTTCCTTTCCATCCAATGCCGGTGCGCTCGTTCGCGGTCGCATCCCCGCTTCGCGGGGCCCCTGCTCCGCGCTCACTCGCGTTATTGAAGCTTGATCTCCACATCGACGCCCGCCGGCAGGTCGAGCTTCATCAGCTGGTCGACGGTCTTGTCCGTCGGATCGATGATGTCCATCAACCGCAGATGCGTGCGAATCTCGAGCTGGTCGCGCGAAGTCTTGTTGACGTGCGGCGAGCGCAGGATGTCGAACCGCTCGATCTTGGTCGGCAGCGGCACCGGGCCCTTGACGACGGCGCCCGAGCGCTTCGCCGTTTCGACGATTTCCTGCGCCGACTGGTCGATCAGCTTGTAGTCAAACGCCTTCAGGCGGATGCGGATTCTCTGGTTCTGCATTTTGAGCTTTCAGTTATTCAGCTTGCCTAATTCGGTTATTCCAGTACCTTGGCCACGACGCCGGCACCGACGGTGCGGCCGCCTTCGCGGATCGCAAAGCGCA
>DATBBM010000138.1:0-23545 GCA_036270955.1 Casimicrobiaceae bacterium
CGAGATCGCGAGGCCGACCAGCGCGCCGGCGACAAACAGCGAGCGGCCGGCGAAGCCGCCGCCGATCGGAACCAGGGCCAACAGGCCGATCGCCAGCCAGGCGACGATGGCGTCGACGATCAGCGGCAGCGCGCTTGTCACCGGCGGAACGCCTCGATGTTCCGCGTCCGGCGCAGGGCGGCTCTCGCCATCGCGCCTACTTGACGCGCATGCCTGGCTCGGCGCCCGAATCCGGCGCGAGCAGAAAGATTCCCGGACCCTCGCCCGATGCCGCGAGCACCATGCCTTCCGAAATACCGAACTTCATCTTGCGCGGTGCGAGATTGGCGACCATCGGCGTCAAGCGGCCGACCAGGTCCTGTGGCTTGTATGCGCTTTTGATGCCGGCGAACACCGTCCGGTGCCGCGCTTCGCCGACATCGAGCGTCAATTTCAGCAGCTTGTCGGCGCCGTCGACCTGCTCGGCATTGACGATGCGCGCGACGCGAAGATCGACCTTCGAGAATTCGTCGATGCTGATCGGCGGCGCGACCGGGGCCGGGGCGGCCGCGGGCTCGGCGGCCGGGGGAGGCGGCGTGCCCGCCGCCGACTTGGGACCTTCCAGCAGCGCGTCGACCTGCTTCGGGTCGATGCGGTTCAGCAGATGCTTGTAGTCGCCGATCGCATGTCCCGCGGGCAGCGCGGTGCCGATATCGCCCCACGCCTGCGACGGAATCTGCAGGAACAGCTCGGCGCTGGCGGCCAAGCCCGGCAGCACCGGCTTGAGCAAGGTGGTCAGAATCCGGAAGTCGTCGATGCATTCCGAGCAGATCTCGAGCACCCTCGCGGCGCCGTCGGGCCGCTTGGCCGCCTCCCACGGCTTGTTGCGGTCGAAGTATTCGTTGGTCTTGTCGGCAAGATCCATCACTTCGCGCAGCGCCTTGCCGAATTCGCGGTTCGCATACAGTTCCGCGATCCTGTCGGACAGCGCATGCAGGGCCACGCCGTGCCGTGCATCGAATCCGGACGTCGGCCCTAGCTTGTTCCCGGTCTGCGCGATGAAGCGCGCGGCGCGGCTCGCGATGTTGACGTATTTGCCGATCAGATCGCTGTTGACCCGCGCGATGAAGTCGTCGGGATTGAAATCCAGGTCCTCGACTTTGGCGTTGAGCTTGGCGGCGATGTAGTAGCGCAGCCACTCGGGATTCAATCCCAGATCGAGATAGAGCTCGGGGCTGATGCCGGTGCCCCGCGACTTGGACATTTTCTCGCCGGTGAAGGTGATGAAGCCATGCACGAAAATGTTGTCCGGAACCTTGTACGGCGGTCCGGCGAACTCGAGCATCGCCGGCCAGAACAGCGTGTGGTGATAGACGATGTCCTTGCCGATGAAATGATATTGCTCGACGCCTTCGCGGCGCAGAAAATCGGCCAGCGCAATGCCCTTGTTCGCGAGATCCGCCTTCAGGCTTGCGAGGTAGCCGACCGGCGCGTCGAGCCAGACGTAGAAATACTTGCCCGGCGCGTCGGGGATCGGAATGCCGAAGTACGGCGTATCGCGCGAGATGTCCCAGTCGGCGAGACCCTTGCCGTCGCCTCCGGATTTTTCAGCCAGCCACTCGAGGGCCTTGTTCGCCACCTCGGGCTGCAGCCTGCCCGGAGCCTGCGTCCATTGACGAAGAAAGGAGACGCACTGCGGATCCGACAGCCGGAAAAAAAAGTGCTCCGAGGACTTCAATACCGGCGTGGCCCCGGTCAAGGTCGAATACGGATTTTTCAGATCGGTCGGCGCATAGACCGAGCCGCAGACCTCGCACGAATCGCCGTATTGATCCTTGGCGCCGCACACAGGGCACTCGCCTTTGATGTAGCGGTCCGGCAGGAACATCGACTTGACCGGGTCGAAGAACTGCTCGATCGCCTTCGAATAAATCAGGCCGCCCGCCTTGAGCCGGCGGTAGATGTCCTGCGACAGCTCGACATTCTCCGGCGAGTCGGTGCTGTGCCAGTGATCGAAGCTCAGGTGGAAACCCTTGCCGGCATGCTCGCCGATGCCGAGAATCTTCGGCCGCGTCGCGGCGATGCGGGCGACCAATTGCTGCGGAGTGACGCCGTCCGCTTCGGCGGCAAGCATGATCGGCGCACCGTGCGCGTCGTCGGCGCAGACGAAATGCACGTCGTGACCCTGCATGCGCTGGAATCGCACCCAGATGTCGGCCTGGATGTATTCCATGATGTGCCCGATGTGAAACGGGCCATTGGCGTATGGCAGCGCGGTCGTGACGAACAGCGTGCGGCGCGGCATGCGGCGAAGACCTTTGATGCGGCAGGGGATTGGCGCATTCTAGCAAATGGCCCGCAGCGCCGAGTACCGACAGCGGGTGTTTTTCGCTAAACTCGCCGTTTAAGCGTTCCACGCGATCGACACTCCCATGGCCCTTTCCGAGGCAGACGTACAAGCCAGCCTGCGTGCGCTGATCGATCCCAACACCGGACGCGATTTCGTTTCCGACAAGGCGATCCGCAAGGTGCAGATCGACGGCGGCAATGTGGTCGTCGACGTCGTGCTCGGCTATCCGGCGAAGAGCCAGCACGAGACGCTGCGCCGGCTGATCCAGCGGCATCTGTCGGCGCTGCCCGGCGTCGGAAAGGTTGGTGTCACCATCAGCCATCGCATCGGCTCGCATGCCGTCCAGCGCGGCGTCAAGCTGGTACCCGGCGTCAAGAACATCATTGCAGTCGCCAGCGGGAAGGGCGGCGTCGGCAAGTCGACGACGGCGGTCAACCTGGCGCTGGCGCTGTCTGCCGAGGGTGCGGCGGTCGGCGTGCTGGATGCCGACATCTACGGACCGTCGCAACCGATGATGCTGGGCATTTCCGGCAGGCCGGAGTCGAAGGACGGCAAGACGCTGGAGCCGCTCGAGGCGCATGGTGTCCAGGCGATGTCGATCGGCTTCCTGATCGACACCGATACGCCGATGGTCTGGCGCGGGCCGATGGTGACGCAAGCGCTCGAGCAACTGCTGAAGGACACCAACTGGCGTGACCTCGACTACCTGATCGTCGATTTGCCGCCGGGCACCGGCGACATCCAGCTGACCTTGTCGCAGAAAGTGCCGGTCACCGGCGCTCTGATCGTCACGACGCCGCAGGACATCGCGCTGATCGACGCGCGCAAGGGCCTCAAGATGTTCGACAAGGTCGGCGTGCCCATCGTTGGCATCGTCGAGAACATGTCGACGCACATTTGCTCGAACTGCGGCCATGCCGAGGCGATTTTCGGCGAAGGCGGCGCGAAGAGGATGTGCGACGACTATAACGTGCCTTTTCTCGGGCAGCTCCCGCTCGACATCCATATTCGCGAGCAGGCCGATTCGGGCCGGCCGACGGTCGTCGCCGATCCGGATGGAGCGATCGCGACGATCTACAAGGACATCGCGCGCAAGACCGCGGTGTTCGTCGCGCAGAAGGCCGAGGATTTTTCCGCGAAGTTCCCCAACATCGTCGTGCAGAACACGTGATTGCCGGCGCGACTGCAGGTTCGCGATGATCAAGTCCGACCGCTGGATTCGCCGCATGGCGGCCGAGCACAAGATGATCGAGCCGTTCGAGCCCGGGCAGGTGCGCGAGCTCGAGGGCCGCAAGATCGTGTCGTACGGGACGTCGAGCTACGGCTACGACATCCGGTGCTCGAACGAATTCAAGCTTTTCACCAACCTCAACTCGACGATCGTCGACCCGAAGAATTTCGACGACAAATCGTTCGTCGATTTCAACGGCGCGTCCTGCATCATCCCGCCGAACTCGTTCGCGCTCGCCCGCACGGTCGAATATTTCCGCATTCCGCGCAACGTCCTGACGATCTGCCTGGGGAAATCGACATACGCGCGCTGCGGCATCATCGTCAATGTGACGCCGCTCGAGCCGGAATGGGAGGGTTACGTCACGCTCGAGTTCTCGAACACGACGCCGCTGCCGGCGAAGATCTACGCCAACGAAGGGGTCGCGCAGGTGATCTTTTTCGAGTCCGACGAGGTTTGCGAGACCTCGTACAAGGATCGCGGCGGCAAGTACCAGGGTCAGAAGGGCGTTACGCTGCCGAAGATCTAGCGTGAACAGGCCCTAATGGCGTTAGCGACCTCGAAACGCGCCTCGATCGCCGTCATCGCCGTCTGCCAGGTCGCGGCGATGGCGGTGTGGTTTTCCGCTTCCGCCGTCGCGCCCGCGCTGGCCGCCGAGTTTCACCTGTCCCATTTCGCGCAGGCGGCGCTGACCAGCGGCGTCCAGATCGGTTTTGTGATCGGTTGCCTGGTCAGCGCGTTTCTCGGCCTTCCGGATCGTGTCGATCCGCGCCGCCTGTTCGCTGCATCGGCGGCGGTCGCCGCGCTCGCCAACGCCGGTTTGCTGGTGGTCGATCCGGCGTCGATCGCCGCGCCGCTGCTGCGCGTGATCACCGGCATCGGCATGGCCGGCGTCTACCCGGTCGGCATGAAGCTCGCGACGACCTGGGCCCGCGACGACATGGGACTGATGGTCGGCATCCTGGTCGGCGCGCTGACCCTGGGCTCGGCATCGCCGCACCTGTTCAACGCATTCGGCGGCGTCGACTGGCGTCCGACCGTCGTGCTGTCATCGGCGAGCGCGCTGGCCGCCGCCCTCGGCATCGGACTGGCCGGGCTCGGCCCGAATCGCAAGCCGGCGCCGCGCTTCGAACCCGGTGCGATGCTGCTGGCGTGGCGCGACGTTCCGCTCCGGCTCGCCAACCTCGGCTACCTCGGCCACATGTGGGAGCTCTACGCGATGTGGGCGTGGATCGGCGTGTTCCTGAGTGCGAGCTTCGCCCTTTCTCTGCCCCCCGCGTCGGCGCAGGTCGACGCCAGGCTGGCTGCGTTCGCAACCATAGCCGCCGGCGCATTGGGCTGCATCGTCGCGGGACTCGTCGCCGACCGGGTCGGCCGCACGGCGGTGACCATCATTGCGATGGCCGTCAGCGGCAGCTGCGCCGCAGGTGTCGGACTTCTCTACGGGGGCGCTCCGTGGCTGCTGGTCGCCGTCTGCCTCGTCTGGGGCGTCAGCATCGTCGCAGACTCGGCGCAGTTCTCGGCATCGATCGCGGAGCTCGCCGATCCTGCGCGGGTCGGCACGATGCTCACCCTGCAAACAGCGCTCGGCTTCACGCTGACCCTGGTGACGATCCATCTGCTTCCGTATTTCGTCGACGCGGTCGGCTGGCGGCACGCCTTCGTCCCGCTGGCGATCGGTCCGGCGGTCGGCGTCTGGGCGATGGTGCGGCTGCGCCTCCATCCGGCATCGGTGCGGCTGGCCGGGGGGCGGCGGTAATTGTCGAATATTCGGCTGGAATCGGCGTCGACCTGGGCGTAGGATCAACGGGCTGCGGCGCGGATAATCGCGGCCGTGTTACAGGCGAATAAAAGCGAGGGGAAATCCATGGCCTACCATCTGGAAGGAAGACTGCTCGAGGTCTGCAATTGTCGCGTGCTGTGCCCATGCTGGATCGGCGAGGATCCGGACTTCGGCACCTGCGACACCATCGTTTCCTGGCATTTCGACAAGGGCACGATCAACGGCGTCGATGTCACCGGCCATACGATCGCGCTGATCGCGCATATTCCCGGCAATATCCTCGAGGGCAACTGGCGCGCGGCGGTGTACCTCGACGACAAGGTAAGCCAGAAGCAGGAAGAAGCGATCCTGGGCGTCTATACCGGTAAGCTGGGCGGCCCCGTTGCGGATCTCGCCAAGCTGATCGGCGAAGTGGTCTCGGTCGAAAAGGTGCCGATCCAGTGGGACGTGCACGGCGGGAAGGGCGTGGTCAAGGTCGGCAACGCGGGTTATGCCGAGCTCGAGCCGTATAAGAGTTCGAGCGGTGCGACGACGACGCTTGCCGACACGGTCTTCTCGACGGTTCCCGGCGCGCCGGTGTTCGTCGGGAAGAGCCCGCGGTATACGTCCAAGGTCGACAAGCTGGGCATCAATCTCAACTTGAGCGGCCATAACGCGCTGCAAAGCACCTTCGTTTTCAACGGCTGAACGCAGCCTGGCGAGGAGGGCTGGCCGTGTCCGATCGCCAGGCAGCGGCGGCGCCCACGGCCCGCGCTCTCGATCCGCAAACGCTGCGCGTCGCCCTGGTGGCGGCGCTTTCCGCCGTCGCCTGGCTTGCGCTGGCCGCGTGGAGCTTGAGCCCGTACGGGCGCTACCTCGACCACGGTGGCTGGACCGAGGAAGGCCCGTTCGGCGTTCTTTGCCGCAGCATTCCGCAAGGTGCGTTGATCGTCCCGGCACTGGTCTACGCGCTCGCCTGGCTGCTGATGATCACGGCGATGATGCTGCCGACCACCTTGCCGCTGCTGGGCATCTTCAGCCGCGTCGTCGCCGCGAGGCCCGACGCTGGCGCGCTGCTGGCGAGAGTGGTGGCTGGCTACGCCGTCGCGTGGCTGGGCTTCGGTCTTGTCGCGCACGGCGTCGACAGCCTGCTTCATGCGGGCGCCGCGCAGGTCGGCTGGCTCGCCGGCCGTGGCTGGGCGGTCGGCGCGGCGGTGCTGGCGGGTGCCGGAGCGTTCCAGTTCAGCGCGCTCAAATACCGATGTCTGGAACGCTGCAGCACGCCGTTCAGCTTCATCAATGCGCGCTGGCACGGGCGCGCGCCCCGGCGCGAAGCATTGCGCATCGGCTTCGAGCACGGCGTCTTCTGCGTCGGCTGCTGCTGGGCACTGATGGCGGTGATGTTCGTCGTCGGGATGGGCAGCCTGGGCTGGATGCTGGTTCTGGCGGCGGCGATGGCCGCCGAGAAGAACCTCCGCTGGGGAAAGCGGCTGCGGACGCCGCTGGGTCTCGGGCTGATCGCCTGGGCGGGAGTCATGGTCGCCGCCAACGTGTGACCCGCGGCAGCGGCGGCGAAGGCAGTTTTCGCCGCCGGCCGCCAAATCGCTCGCATCGCGCGCCTTCGCAGTGCACAATGCGGCCCTGACGAGGGGTGCGGCCACCGGCCGGACACCCCGCTTTCTTTTCTGGCGTACGGCACGACCCGATCCGCAGGAGCAGTTGGATGAAATTTCGCTTTCCCATCGTCATCATCGACGAAGACTTCCGATCCGAGAATGCCTCGGGCCTGGGCATACGCGCGCTTGCCGCCGCGATTGAAAAGGAAGGGATGGAGATCCTGGGCGTCACCAGCTACGGTGACCTGTCGCAGTTCGCCCAGCAGCAATCGCGCGCGTCGGCGTTCATCCTGTCGATCGACGACGAGGAATTCGGTGCGGGCTCGGTCGAGGAAACCGAGTCGGCGCTGAAGAGCCTGCGCGCATTCGTCGAGGAAATCCGGTTCAAGAACGCCGAGATCCCGATCTACCTCTACGGCGAGACGCGCACGTCGCGGCATATTCCGAACGACATCCTGCGTGAACTCCACGGCTTCATCCACACGTTCGAGGACACGCCGGAGTTCGTCGCGCGCCACATCATTCGCGAGGCCAAGAGCTACCTCGACTCGCTGGCGCCGCCGTTCTTTCGCGCGCTGGTCGATTATGCGCAGGACGGCTCGTATTCGTGGCACTGTCCGGGCCACTCGGGCGGCGTGGCATTCCTCAAGAGCCCCGTCGGTCAGATGTTCCATCAGTTCTTCGGCGAGAACATGCTGCGCGCCGATGTCTGCAACTCGGTCGACGAACTGGGACAGCTGCTCGACCATTCGGGGCCTGTCGCCGCCGCCGAGCGCAACGCGGCGCGAATCTTCAACGCCGATCACTGCTTTTTCGTCACCAACGGCACGTCGACGTCGAACAAGATGGTATGGCACGCGACGGTCGCGCCGGACGACATCGTCGTCGTCGACCGCAACTGCCATGTGTCGATCCTGCACGCGATCACGATGACCGGCGCGATACCGGTGTT
Organism: Casimicrobiaceae bacterium; assembly: GCA_036270955.1. Taxonomy (GTDB): domain Bacteria; phylum Pseudomonadota; class Gammaproteobacteria; order Burkholderiales; family Casimicrobiaceae; genus PALSA-1003. The sequence continues at coordinate 7,891 of DATBBM010000138.1, forward strand.
CCTGACGCCGACCCGCAACCACCTGGGCATCATCGGCCCGATTCCGCTCGAGGAATTCCGGCCCGAGAACATCCGCAAGAAAATAGAGGCCAATCCGTTCGCGCGCGCGGCGAAGAACAAGCAACCCCGGATCCTGACGATCACCCAGAGCACCTACGACGGCGTCGCCTACAACGTCGAGATGCTGAAGGAGACGCTGGGCGACTGGATCGAGACGCTGCATTTCGACGAGGCGTGGCTGCCGCACGCGGCGTTCCACGACTTCTACAAGGACATGCACGCGATTGGAAAGGACCGTCCGCGCAGCAAGAAGGCGATGGTGTTTGCGACGCACTCGACGCACAAGCTGCTGGCCGGTATTTCGCAGGCGTCGCAGATCATCGTGCAGGAATCGCAGACGCAGAAACTCGACCGTCATATATTCAACGAGGCGTACCTGATGCACACGTCGACGTCGCCGCAATACGCGATCATCGCGTCGTGCGACGTCTCGGCGGCGATGATGGAGGCGCCCGGCGGAACCGCGCTGGTCGAGGAGTCGATCGCCGAGGCGCTCGACTTCCGTCGCGCGATGCGCAAGGTCGACGACGAATGGGGCAAGGACTGGTGGTTCAAGGTCTGGGGACCCGAGAAGCTGACCGCGGAAGGCATGGGCAAGCGCGACGACTGGGTGCTGAAGGCGAACGAGAAATGGCATGGCTTCGGCAACCTGGCGCCCGGCTTCAACATCCTCGACCCGATCAAGGCGACGATCATCACGCCGGGACTCGACGTGTCCGGCAAGTTCGCCAAGACCGGAATCCCGGCGTCGATCGTCACCAAGTATCTGGCCGAGCACGGCGTCATCGTCGAGAAGACCGGCCTGTACTCGTTTTTCATCATGTTCACGATCGGCATCACCAAGGGCCGCTGGAACACTCTGGTGACGGCGCTGCAGCAGTTCAAGGATGACTACGACAAGAACCAGCCGCTGTGGAGGATCCTGCCGGAATTCTGCGCCAAGCAGCCGTCGTACGAGCGCGTCGGCCTGCGCGACCTGTGCCAGCAGATACACGACATGTACAAAGCCAACGACGTCGCGCGCGTCACGACCGAAATGTACCTGTCCGACATGCAGCCGGCGATGAAGCCGTCGGACGCGTTCTCCTGCATGGCGCACCACGAGATCGACCGGGTCGAGATCGATCAGCTGGAAGGGCGCGTCACAAGCGTGCTGCTGACCCCGTATCCGCCGGGCATCCCGCTGCTGATTCCCGGCGAGCGATTCAATCGCACGATCGTGCAGTTCCTGCAGTTCGCTCGCAACTTCAACCAGCAATTCCCCGGATTCGACACCGACATCCACGGCCTGGTCGAAACCAGCGAGGCCGGAAAGCTTCGCTACTTCGTCGACTGCGTGCGACCGAAGTAGCGGTCGCGGCCGTTCAATCGGCGTGGCGCGGGCTCCCGTCGGGCAGGTGCGTCCGGCACTCGATGAATATGCGCGCGGTGCTGACCCGGCAGATCGACGAGTCCAGTCGCGGATAGATGCTGCGAAGGGCTTCGTCCTTGGTGGCGAAGATCCGGTCGCGCCCGATTCGGTCGATCAGGCTCGCGCGCTCCAGCACATCGACGACGGTGGGTTTCAGGTTGCACAGATAGAGGGCGCCGCCAGCAGCGCGCTGCGCGTCGGCTTCCTGCGCGAGCAGCTCGGCGCCCGCGACGTCGATGAAGTTGATGCCGCTGCCGATCAACAGCATATGGTGGCGCGCCGATGCCCCGACGCGCATCGCGTCGAGCTCGTCCTTCACATGGTCGACCGCGCCGAAGAACAGCGAGCCGTCGACCCGCAGCAGCGCGAGTTGCGGACATTCGGTCAGGCGACCAGGAGAGCCGCTTTCCACGACCGGAATGAAGCGCCGACGCGGCGACGCCGGGTCCGGCGCGACCGCATGGATCGCGGGGTGCGTCGTTCGGTTCAGGTAGGCGAACAGCGAACAAAGCACGCCGACCAGGATCGCAAACTCGAGTTGCACGAACAGCGTCGCCAGGAACGTGACCGCGAGCACCAGCGCTTCGCTCCGGCCGACGCGCACGATCTCGCGGATGCGTGCGAGATCGATCAATCCCCAGGCGATGATCAAGAGTAGGGCCGCCATTACCGCGAACGGCAGATACGCCGCGAGCGGCGCGACCAGCAGCAGCACGACAAGCAGGAAGCCTGCCGAAAACACGGCCGCCAGCGGCGTTCTGGCCCCTGCCTCGAAGTTGGCGCCAGTGCGGTTGAACGATCCTGAGGTCGGATAGCTCGAGGTGAACGCGCCGGCGATGTTCGCCAGACCCTGTCCGATGAATTCCTGGTTGCCGTCGATACGCTGCCCCGAGCGCGCAGCGATGGCGCGCGCGCTCGCCACAGCTTCGGTCAGTCCGATCACCGTCAACGCGAACGCGATCGGTGCGAGCATTCGCCAGGTGTTGCCGGAAAAGTCCGGCAGCGACGGCGGCGGCAGCGCAGACGGAAGCGGGCCGACCGTCGCGACCTGCGCGATGCCCGCGCGCGCCAGCCCGTACGCAAAAACGCTGCCGACGATCATTCCCGTCAAAAGGTAAGGAACGCGCGCCAACACCCGGCGGCTAACCAGCGTGCCGATCAGCGTCACGACCCCGACGGCCGCGGTCCAACCATCGATCTCGGTTGCGTGCCGTGCGAAGGACGCCAATGCGTTGACGAAGGTGGCCGGATGGGCCGCCGGCAATCCGAAAAAATTCGAGAGTTGCGCCGCGATGATCAAAAGTCCGGCGCCGGCGGTGAAGCCGATGACGACGGTCGTGGAAACGAAATTGACCAGCGCGCCGAGCCGCGCGAGTCCGAGCGCGAACTTGATCAGCCCGATCATCAGACCCAGCGTCAACGCGAGGCGAAGATACTCGGGCGAGAATGGCAGCGCCAGCGCGCTCAGCGACGCGGAAACCATAAGCGAGGTGGCGTTGGTCGGCCCGGAGACGAGGTGCCACGATGATCCCCACAGCGCGCCGACCACCGCCGGCAGCATCGCGCCGTACAGGCCATACTGGGGAGGAAGTCCCGCCAGCGTCGCGTACGCTACGCCCTGCGGGAGCACGATCAGCGCGCCGAGCAGGCCCGCGAGCAGGTCGGCGCGCAACGTCGCCGCGGTGACGCGATGCCGCCAGGCCCGGAAAGGAGACAGCCTCAGCGCGAGCGGAGGCATCGGAGACTGGGGCCGGGACGGGTCCTGAAGCTTGGCTGCACGGCTGCCATCATGCAGCCGGGGCGCGAGTCGCGCAACGAGAGCGCGAGAGCGATTGGGCTTAGGCGGCGACCGGAACGCCGGCCGGCGCGGGCGCCGACGCTTGTTGCGCCTGCGCGGCGGCGATCAGCGATGCGAGCACGCACGAGGCCATGCGTACTTCCATCGTATCGTTGCGGCCGCCGAGAACGACCGGAACCTTGGCGCCGAGAACAATGCCGGCGGCAAGCGCGCCGCAGATCGCAGTCAGAGTGCGCACCACCAACGAGCCGGCGTCGAGCCCGGGAACGATCAGCACGTCGGCGTGGCCCGCGACCGGATCGTCGACGCCGTTGACGCGGGCCGCGTCCGACGAGAGCGCGCTGTCCGCGGTCAGCGGTCCGGCGACGGTGCCGCCGGTAATCAAGCCTTGCGTCGACATTTTTGCCAGCGCGGCGGCGTCGCCGGTCGCAGGCAGCGCTGCGGTCACGCCTTCGACCGCCGCCAGCACGGCGACCTGCGGGTTCGCAATGCCCAGCGCGTGCGCGAAGTCGATGGCGTTCTGCGCGATCTCGCGCTTGGCGGCGAGATTCGGCGCGATATTGAGCACCGCATCGGACAGGATGAAGGGCCGGGCAAAGCCGGAGACGTCCATGAAGAATGCGTGCGTCAGCCGCCGTTCGCCGCGAAGGCCGCCGTCGGGCGCGGCGACCGCGCGCATCAGGTCGTCGGGATAAAGGCTGCCCTTGATCAACGCGCGTACCGTTCCGTCTCGCGCCAGCGCGACGGCGCGGCGCGCCGCTTCGGCGGGGTCGTCCGGCGTATCGATCAGCTCGATGCGGGCCAGGTCGAGTCCGGCATGCGCGGCCGCGTCGGCAATCCGCGCCTCGGGTCCGACCAGCACCGGTGCCAGATATCCGGCGAACTGGCCGGAAAGCGCGACCTGCAGCGAATCGCGATCGCACGGATAGACGATCGCCGTCGGCAGCGCCGGCAGGTTGCGGACGCGTTCGACCAGGCGCTGGAAGTGCGGGCGGATCGGCATGGCCACCGAGCGTGGCAAAGGGGGAAGTGCCTGTCAACCCTTTCCGATGACCGGCATTTGGCTGGGACCAGCCGTTATTCTTTTGTCATGCTGGCTCCGGCTTGATCCCTTATGCCTTCCCCTTCCACGGAACGACAACGCGCTCGACCTGCCGCATCAGCAGGTCGAACAGATAGGCGACGGCGCCGATGACGACGATGCCCATGATCACGATATCGGTGCGCAGGAAATTGGATGCGTTGAGCACCATCTGACCGAGCCCGTACGTCGCCGCCACCATTTCGGCGGCGACGAGCGTCGTCCAGCCGAACCCGATCGAAATGCGCATCGCCGTCAGGATCTCGGGCATCGCCGCCGGTATGACCACGTGAGCGATCACCTGCCAGCGCGATGCTCCCATCGAATACGCGGCATGGATCTGCTCCTGCGACACCGAGCGTACCCCGGCGCGCGCGCTCATCGCCAGCGGGGCAAAGCACGCAAGATAGATCAGCAGGACCTTGGACAACTCGTCGATGCCGAACCAGATGATGATCAGCGGCAGATACGCGAGCGGCGGCAACGGACGGTAGAACTCGATCGGCGGATCGAAAATGCCGCGCGCGATCCGCGACACGCCCATCGCAATCCCGATCGGTATCGCCGTGACGCAGGCGAGCAGGAACGCGGTGAAGACGCGAAACATCGACCAGCCGAAATGCGTCGCCAGCGGCGCGTCGGTCAACTGGCCGCGCGCCGACTCCCACAGACGGGTGAACACCGTTTCCGGCGTCGGCAGGAACAGAGGCGGGACCCAGCGGTAATGGCTGGCGATCCACCACAGCGCGCCGATCGCGACCATCGTTACGATCGATATTGCAGTGCTGCGGCCTTCGCCCGGCGTCGCATAGCGCGAGGTCTTCGGCCGGTCGGCGCCCGAAGCCGGAAGCGTCGCCATCGTCAGGCCCCCACCGTGCCGGCGACGGCGTTGTCGCGATGCAGTATCACCGCCAGCACTTCCTCGCGGATGCGAATGAAGTCGGGCGAGGATTTGATCGCGCGCGCATCGCGTGTCTCGATAAAGCGGCGGCTGAAGTCGAGCTCGTATTCGTGCGAGATCCGCCCCGGGCGCGGCGTCATCACGACCAGGTGCGTGGCCAGGAACAAGGCCTCCTCGACGCTGTGCGTGATGAAAAAGCACATCTTGCCGGTCCGGTGCCAGACGTCGAGTATCAGTTCCTGGATCGCTTCGCGGGTGAACGCATCGAGCGCGCCCAGCGGCTCGTCCATCAGCATCAGCTGAGGATCGCTGGCGAGCGCCCTCGCGATGCCGACCCGCTGCTGCATCCCGCCGGACAGCTCGTAGATCGGCCGCTCGGCCAGACCCTCGAGGCCGACCAGCGCCAGCTTTTCGAGCGCGATGCTCCTGCGTGCTGTGGCACCGAGTCCTCGCATGCGCAGTCCGAATTCGACGTTTTCGGCGACATCGAGCCAGGGCATCAGCGCATGCTTCTGGAATACGACGCCGCGGTCGGCGCCGGGTGCGGTCACCGGCTTGCCGCCAAGCGTTATGGTTCCCTCGGTCGGCGGCAGGAACCCGGCGATGCATGACAACAGCGTCGTCTTGCCGCAACCCGACGCGCCGATGGCGACTAGGAATTCGCCGTCGCGCATCGACAGGTCGACGCCGGACAGCGCGTCGACCGTGCCGTTCTTGGTCGCGTAGCGGACGCCTAGCTGGCGGATGTCGAGCGTGGGCAAAAGAATTTCCGTTCGAAGGCGGCCTTACCCCGATCGGATCTCAAGCAGGAAAGCGAGCTTCCGATGCGGCGTAGCGCAGGGATTCTGGCAGAAAAACGGCGGCGCATCAGGCGCCGCCGTTTCGATGCAGGGCTTGCTTCGGAACCTTACATCGCCTTGGTCACCCACTCGACGGTGACGTTCTTGCTGTAGTCCGGCGCTACCGTCTGGAGCCTGCCTTGTTCCTTCAGGAAATTGGCCTGCTGCGTCAGCGCCTTGGCTGCGGCGCCGTTGGCGCCCCCGCCCAGCCAGGTCGGCGACGCCTGCTCTTTCGCGCTGGGGAATCCATACAGGGCCATCGATGCTGCGACGTCTTCGGGCTTGCCCCCCGACCACTTGGCGACCGCCGCGACCTTGGCCTGATCGCCGGTCCAGGCCTTGGCGTTGGCGCGATAGTCGGCATCGGCTTTCGCCACGGCCTTGACCAGCGCCACCATGAACTCGGGATTCTCCTTGGCGAATTTGCGCGTGACGATCAGGCCGTCGAACGTGCACGCGCCTTGCTTGCAGATGTCGCCTGACGTCGTCAGCACCTTGCCGTTCTTCTTGACGTTGGTAAGCACCGGATCCCAGATGAAAGTGGCATCGATGTCGCCGCGCTCCCACGCCGCGGCGATCTCCGGCGGACGCATGTTAAGCACCTGGGCGTCGGTCGGCTTGAGCCCCGCCTTCTGCATCGCGTAAAGCAGCTGGAAATGCGAGGTCGACACGAACGGGGTGCCGATCTTCTTGCCCTTCAGGTCCGCGACGGTGTTGATGCCACTGCCATTGCGCGCGACCAGCGCTTCGGCCGCCGCGATGTCCTCGAGAATCCAGAAGAGCTCGACGTCCATGCCCTGGCTGATCGCGGTCGCGATGCCGGTCGACCCGACTTCGCCCAGCTGCACGTCGCCGGACCCCATCGCCCGGATCACGTCGCCGCCGCCGCCGAACTGGCGCCAGTTGATCTTGAAGCCGGTCGCCTTTTCGATCTCCTGGCTCTGCTGAACCCAACGCCAGGGATTCATCATGTCCTGGTAGGCAAAGGTAACCGTTTTCTGCGCCATAACCGGCAGCGCGACGGCCGCTGCCATCGCCAACAGGAGTCCAGCCAGCCAATGCTTCATGTTTTCCTCCGTCCCCTTCGATGGTGAAACGAGCGCCGGTCAGATCGTCGCCAGCGTCTTGCGTAAACAATCGACGATGATGTCGACATCCTTTCTCTCGGCGATCAGCGGCGGCGCGATGATCGCGCAGTCGCCGGTCGTCTTCAGATGCAGGCCGTTGTCGAACAGTTTTTTCTGCAGAACATGTCCGCGCTTTCCCGGTGCGCCGTCCGGATGGACGTCGATCGCGGCCAGCATCCCGTACCCGCGAATATCGGCGACGACCGGCAGATCCTTGAGCGACCAGATCGCGTCGAGGAAGTACGGCGACAGCTCGGCGCCGCGCTCGAACAGATTTTCCTTCCGGTAGATGTCCAGCGTCGCGAGACCCGCCGCGCACGGGCCCGGATGCGCCGAGTACGTATAGCCGTGGAAGAATTCGATCGCCCCTTCGGCGGCGGCGCCGATGATGGTGTCGTGCACCCGCTCGCTGACCGCCACCGCACCCATCGGCTGCGCGCCGTTGGTGATGCCCTTGGCCATCGTCATCAGGTCGGGGGTCACGCCGAAGCTTTGCGCGGCGAACGCCTTGCCGGTGCGGCCGAAGCCGCAGATCACCTCGTCGAACACCAGCAGGATGCCGTGCGCGTCGCAGATCTCACGCAGGCGCTTCAAATAACCCTTCGGCGGCACCAGCACGCCGGTCGAACCGGCGATCGGCTCGACGAAGCAGGCGGCGATGTTCTCCGGGCCGTAGAGGTTGACGAAGCGCACCAGATCTTCGGCCAGCTCGGCGCCATGTGTCCCTTCGCCGCGGACGAACGCGTTCTCCTTCAGGTGCGTGTGGCGCATGTGCACCACGCCGGGCAGCGTCGGTCCGAAGCGGCGCCGGTTGTTGACCATGCCGGCGAGCGAGACGCCGCCGAAATTGACGCCGTGGTACGCGCGTTCGCGCGAGACGAACATGTTGCGGCCGCCCTGGCCGCGCGCCTGGTGATAGGCGAGTGCGACTTTCATCGCGGTGTCGACCGCTTCCGAGCCCGAATTGACGAAGAAGATGCGGTTCAGGTCGCCCGGGGTCAGCTCTGCCACGCGCGCCGCGAGCTCGAACGACTTCGGATGTCCACGCAGGAACGGCGCGATGAAGTCGAGCTCGCGCAGCTGGTTGCCGACCGCATCGGCGATCTCCTTGCGGCCGTGTCCAGCGGCGCAGCAGAACAGGCCGGAGCTGGCGTCGATGATCTTGTGGCCGCGGTCGCTCCAGTAATACATGCCTTCGGCGCGAACGACGATCTTGGGATCGGACTTGAATTCTCGGTTCGGCGTGAACGGCATCCAGTACTCGTCCAGCGAGACCTGGGTGAGCGGCGATTTCTCGCGCAGATTGGTTTCGGCTTGCCCCATGCGTTTCTCCTCATCGCCGGCGAAACGGACGCCGCGGCTGGGTCGCCATCGGGCCGTTGCGGCTGTGTTAGGATTCTACGCCAGCTTGCGGGCTGGGGTAATGCAGCGGCGGCGCAACTTGCAGTCGTCGAATTCGCGTTCAGGCAAGGCACGCTCCCACGATGCACATCGGCGTTCCCAAGGAAATCAAGGTCCTCGAGCACCGCGTCGGCCTGACGCCGGAGAGCGTGCGCGAGGCTCGCACGCATGGCCACGACGTAATCGTCGAGACTCTCGCCGGGCAGGGCATCGGCATGGACGACGACGCCTATCGTCGTGCCGGCGCAACGATCGCCGCAACCGCGGCGGAGGTGTTCGCTCGCGCCGACATGATCGTCAAGGTCAAGGAGCCGCAAGCGGTCGAGCGCGCGATGCTGCGACGCGGCCAGTTGCTGTTCACTTATCTGCATCTCGCGCCCGACCCCGAGCAGGCGGCTGACCTGATCGCCAGCGGCGCCGTTTGCATCGCCTATGAGACGGTGACCTCGAACAGCGGCGGCTTGCCCCTGCTCGCGCCGATGTCGGAAGTCGCCGGGCGCATGTCGATCCAGGCCGGCGCGTATTTTCTGGAAAAGGCGCACGGCGGCCTGGGCGTCCTGCTCGGCGGCGTGCCCGGCGTCGATCCGGCCAAGGTCGTGATCCTGGGCGGCGGCGTCGTCGGCTCGCACGCCTGTCATATTGCTCTGGGCATGGGCGCGGAAGTCTGGGTGCTCGACCGCAACACCGACGTCCTGCGCGCGTTGTGGCGGCAGTTCGGCCGGCCGCTCAACACGGTGTTCTCGACGCACGATGCTATCGAGCGCCACGTCATCAGCGGCGATCTGGTCGTCGGCGGCGTGCTGATTCCCGGCGCGTCGGCGCCGAAGCTGGTGTCGGCCGCGCTGGTCAAGCGGATGAAAAAAGGCTCGGTAATCGTCGACGTGGCAATCGACCAGGGCGGGTGCTTCGAGACTTCGCGCCCGACCACGCATGCCGAACCGACGTATGTCGTCGACGGCGTGATCCACTACTGCGTGGCGAACATGCCGGGCGGCGTCCCGCGTACGTCGACGTTCGCGCTGAACAACGCGACGCTGCCGTTTGTCCTGGCGCTCGCGGACAAAGGCTATCGCGCCGCGCTCGCCGACGATCGGCACCTCACCAACGGCCTGAACGTGGCGTTCGGCAAGGTGACCTGCCGTCCGGTCGCCGAGGCGCTGGGCTACGACTACACCGAACCGGCGGCGGCGCTGGCGTAAATGCGCGCAGCGACGGGGGAAGCGCGATGAACTCGATGACCGATGCCGGCGCGCTGCCGGCGAGAAGCGCGGTGCGAGGCCGGCAGAAAATGACGCCGTCCGAGGCATTTGTCGAAACCCTGGTGGCGCACGGCGTGACCGACGTCTTCGGCATCGTCGGCTCGGCGTACATGGATGCGCTCGACCTGTTTCCGCTCGCGGGCATCCGGTTCATCTCGGTAGCGCACGAGCAGGGCGCCGGGCACATGGCCGACGGCTACTCGCGCGTGTCCGGGCGGCACGGCGTCTGCATCGCGCAGAACGGCCCCGGCATCACCAATTTCGTGACCGCGGTCGCAGGCGCGTACTGGGCGCATTCGCCGGTCGTCGTGGTAACGCCGGAGACCGGCTCGATGACGCTCGGCCTGGGAGGTTTCCAGGAAACCGAGCAGCTGCCGATCTTCTCCAGGATCACAAAGTACCAGGCGCACGTGAACAACCGGGCGCGCATGGCCGAGCTCACCTCGCGCGCGTTCGATCGCGCGCTGCTCGAGCTGGGGCCGACCCAGCTCAACATTCCGCGCGACTATTTCTACGGCGACATCGAATGCGAGATTCCGCAGCCGCTGTCGATCGAGCGCGGCGCCGGCGGCGAGCAGAGCCTGGACGATGCGGCGGCGCTGCTCGCCGAAGCGGAGTTTCCGGTGCTCGTCTGCGGCGGCGGCGTCGTGATGGCCGATGCGCAGGCCGAAGCGATAGCGCTCGCCGAGCTCCTGCAGGCTCCGGTGGCCAACAGCTACCTGCACAACGATTCGTTTCCCGCCGACCATCCGCTGTGGTGCGGACCGCTCGGCTACCAGGGCTCGAAGGCGGCGATGAAGCTGCTTGCCAAGGCCGATGTCGTGCTGGCGCTCGGCACGCGGCTGGGACCGTTCGGCACGCTGCCGCAGCATGGGCTCGATTACTGGCCGGCGGCGGCAAAGGTCATTCAGGTCGACGCCGATCCGCGGATGCTGGGACTGGTCAAGCCGATCTCGGTGGGTGTCTGCGGCGATGCGAAGGCGGCGGCGCGAGCGCTGATCGCCCGCCTGTCCGGGCGCTCGCTCGCCTGCCAAGGCAACCGCGAGGAGCGGCGCGCCACGATCGCCGCCGAGCGCTCGGCCTGGGAATCCGAGCTTGCGCAATGGTCGCACGAAAAGGATCGCTGGTCGCTCGAGGTCGCGCAGGACTCGCCTGCGATGCACCCGCGGCAGATGCTGCGCGAGCTGGAAAAGGCCATGCCCGACGACGCGATGGTCTCGACCGACATCGGCAACATCTGCTCGATATCGAATTCGTATCTGCGCTTCAAGGCGCCGCGCAGCATGTTCGCCGCGATGAGCTTCGGCAATTGCGGGTACGCATTTCCGACGATCATCGGCGCGAAGGTCGCCGCGCCCGGCCGGCCGGCGATCGCCTACGTCGGCGACGGCGCGTGGGGAATGAGCTTCGGCGAGATCCAGACTTGCGTGCGCGAAGGCATTCCGGTCACCGCCGTCGTTTTCAACAACGGCCAGTGGGGCGCGGAAAAAAAGAATCACGTCGACTTCTATGCCAAGCGTTTCGTCGGCGTGGACCTCGACCGCCAGCCGTCGTGGGCCGTCGTGGCCAGGGCGATGGGTGCCGATGGCGTCCGCATCGACAAGCTGTCCGATGTCGGGCCGGCGTTGCGCGCCGCGGCAGATGCGCAAAAGGAAGGCAAGACGACGATCCTGGAAATGATGGTGACGCGGGAGCTTGGCGATCCGTTCAGGCGCGATGCGCTGGCGCTGCCGGTGCGGCATCTCGACAAATACAAGTCGACGGCGGCACGCTAGGCGATGTCCGCCTGCATCGCAGAGCGGAACGCCCCGGTCCCGGTACCGGCGGCAACGCGTTGATCGCGCTGCCGCTACCCGCCCCGCTCGGCTATGTCGCCTGGGGCGCGGGTGTCGCGCTGTTCGCCGGCGTTGTCCGCGGCTTCGCCGGCTTTGGTTTGTCGGCCTTCATCGTCGCCGGCATGTCGCTGCTGCTGTCGCCCCAGCAAATCGTTCCGGCGGCGATGATGCTGGAAATACTTGCGAGCCTGTCGCTGCTGCGCTCGGTCTGGCGCGACGTGGCCTGGCACTGGATCGGCCCGCTGCTCGCAGGCTACGCGGTCGCGGTGCCGCTCGGCGTGTGGTGCCTGGCGACGCTGCCGGAGGCTCCGCTGCGCACGGCGGTGTCGATCGTGATATTCGCAGCAGCGCTGATCATGCTTCGCGGGTGGCATCCGGACTTGCGCGACACCTTCGCCCTGCGCCTAGGCACCGGCCTGGGCTCCGGGTTTCTCTCGGGGTTGTCGTCGATCGGCGGCATATTCGCCGCGACGATGCTGTTCACGACGTCGCTGCCGGGCGCGCGCCTTCGCGCGACGCTGATCATCTTGTTCTTCGTCAGCGCGTGGTACGGGCTCGCATGGACATGGCAGCAGGGGCTTGCCACCGGCGCCACGGTACTGTGGACGGCATGGCTGCTGGTCCCGATGCTGGTCGGCATCGCGATCGGGCGCCTGTTTTTCGCGCGCACCGCCGAAGCACAGTTCCGGCGCGCCGTATTGCGGGTGCTCGCCGGCATCGCCGGCCTCGGTCTCGTACGCGCGCTATGGGCGTTTTTCTGACATCGCGGGCAATCGCGTTCATACTTAGCCAGCCGGTTTGCGCCGGCGGCGCCGACGCCCAGGAATTTCGACGCATCCATCGTCCATGACCCGCCAGATCGCATTCGACGACCGTTCCCACCAGCAGACGCATTTCAGCACCTGCTACATGTGCGCGTGCCGATGCGGCATCAAGGTGACCGTCGAGAACGATCGCGTTCGCTTCATCCAGGGCAATCCGAATCATCCGGTCAACAAAGGCGTCCTCTGCGCCAAGGGTTCGGCCGGCATCATGAAGCAGTACTCGGCGGCGAAGCTCACCAAGCCGCTGATGCGTCGGCCCGGCGCCAGGCGCGGCGCGGGCGACTTCGTCGAAATCGAATGGGACGAGGCGCTGGACATCCTGACGGCGCGGCTCAAGGACATCCGCGGCAGCGATCCGACCAAGCTCGCCTTTTTCACCGGGCGCGACCAGATGCAGGCCTTGTCCGGTATGTGGTCGCAGCAATTCGGCACGCCGAACTGGGCGGCGCACGGCGGCTTCTGCTCGGTCAACATGGCGGTCGCCGGCCTGTACACGATCGGCTATTCGTTCTGGGAGTTCGGCGCGCCCGACTGGGACCATGCCAAGTACTTCCTGCTCTGGGGCGTGGCCGAAGACCATTCGTCGAACCCGCTGAAGATCGGGCTCGACAAGCTGAAAAAGCGCGGCGCCAAATTCGTGTCGATCAACCCGGTGCGCACCGGTTACTCGGCGATCGCCGACGAATGGCTGCCGGTCCGGCCGGGAACCGACGGGCTACTCGCGCTGGCGCTGGTCCATGTGCTGCTCAAGCGCGGCGCGATCGACTGGGAATTCCTGATCCGCTACACGAATGCGCCCTGGCTGGTCGTGCAGACGCCCGGCATGCCGGGCGACGGCCTGTTCGCCCGCGACGAAAAGGACAATCCGCTGGTCTGGGACCATGTCGCGCAGGTTCTCACCAACGGCCATCTTCCCGACATCGCGCCGGCCCTGCTCGCCAGCGTCGACCTGCCCGACGGGCGCCGCGCCAAGACGGTGTTCTCGCTGATCAGCGAGCGCTACCTCGACGAGCGCTACGCGCCCGAGACGGTCGCCGCCGAGTGCGGCATCGATGCTGCGACCATCACCCGCATCGCGCACGAGATCGCGCACGTCGCGTTCAACGAGGCGGTCGAGCTGCCGATACGATGGACCGACATGCACGGGCGCACGCACGACAAGGTCATCGGCCGGCCGGTTGCGATGCACGCGATGCGCGGCATCTCGGCGCACTCGAACGGTTTCCAGACCTGCCGCGCACTGCACCTGTTGCAGATGCTGCTGGGCGCGCTCGAAGGACCGGGGAACTTCCGCGCCCGCGCGCCGTATCCGCGGCGCATTCCGATGCGGACGCTGCCGGAGAACGATCCGACGGTGATCTTCGCGCCCGACACGCCGCTGAAGCGGATGCCCAACGGCAATCCGACGCGGCCCGAGGATCTGGTCATCGACAAGGACGGCAAGCCGCTGCGCATCGATCGCGCGTACTCGTGGGAATCGCCGCTGGCGGCGCACGGCATGATGCATATGGTGATCACCAACGCCGCCAACCACGATCCCTACCCGATCGACACGCTGCTGCTGTTCATGGCGAACATGGCGTGGAATTCGTCGATGAACACCGGCGACGTTCGGGAGATGCTGGCGCGCACGGCAGCGCACGGCGAGTACGCGATACCGTTCATAGTCGTCGTCGATGCGTTCCAGTCCGAGATCGTCAATTTCGCCGACCTCGTTCTACCCGACACGACCTACCTGGAACGCTACGACGCGATCTCGCTGCTCGACCGGCCGATCTCGGAGCCCGATGCGGCCGGCGATTCGATTCGTCATCCGATTCTCGAGCCCGATCGCGACGTCAGACCCTGGCAGGACGTGCTGGTCGAGCTCGCATCGCGTCTCAAATTTCCGGCGTTCACGCGCGAGGACGGCTCGCGAAAGTTCGCCGACTACCGCGACTTCATCGTCAACTACGAGAAACTTCCCGGAATCGGCTTCCTAGCCGGCTGGCGCGGCAAGGACGGCGAGTCGCATCTGCGCGGCGAACCGAACCCGAAGCAATGGGAAAAGTACATCGAGCACCAGTCGTTCTTCACTTATCCGTGGCCCGATAACATGCGGTACTACCGGTTCGCGAACAAGGACTACCTCGAATTCGCCGAGAAGCACGCGCTGTTCGGAACGCCACCGGTGCAGGTGATCCTGCAGATGTACTCGGAGCCGCTGCAGAAGTTTCGCCTGGCCGGCCAGGGTCTCTACGACGGTCCGCAGCCGTCGTCCCCGATCGACCGTCAGCGGCTGGCGACGTACTTCGATCCGCTGCCGTTCTGGTACGAGCCACTGGAAACCCAGGGGAAGGCGCGCGAAGCATATCCATTCCACGCGATCACGCAGCGGCCGATGATGATGTACCACTCGTGGGATTCGCAAAACGTGTGGTTGCGGCAGATCGTCGCGCAGAACTATCTGTACATGAATCGCGGCAGCGCGCGGAAGCTCGGTCTGATCGACTACGACTGGGTTTGGGTGACTTCGCGCCACTCCCGAATCCGCTGCCAGCTGAAAACCATGGAAGGCGTAGAGGCGAATACCGTCTGGACGTGGAATGCGATCGGCCGCCAGGCCGGGACCGCGGGCCTCGAGGCGGACGCGCCCGAAGCCACGGCAGGCTTCCTGCTCAACCATCTGATTTCGGAGCTGTTGCCGAAACATGCCGGCGACGAGCGCCGCCTGACCAACTCGGATCCGGTAACCGGGCAGGCGGCGTGGTTCGATCTCAGGGTCAGCATCCGCAAGTGCGCACCGGGTGAAACCGGCTTGTGGCCGACGGTGGGTCCGGCCAAGCGCCTGCCCGGCGACGACGGTGTGCGTCCGTCGATATTGCGATGGACTACCAAGAAGTCCTGATGGCCGCGACTTTCGGAATCCAACGATGAAACTCGGATTGCTGATCGATCTTGACACCTGCGTCGGATGCCATGCCTGCGCCACCGCGTGCAAGGAATGGAATGGGTCGTCGTCGGTCAGCGGGCCCTTGTCCGACTATCAACCATTCGGCGCCGAGCCGTCCGGCGTGTGGCTGAACCGGGTGCGCCACTACGAGGTCGGCGACTATCCGGCCAGCAAGACGATCAACTTC
>DATBBM010000139.1:0-70544 GCA_036270955.1 Casimicrobiaceae bacterium
GCGTCCGCTCGTAGTTCGTCCGCGTTGACCCAGGAATGCTGTCCGATGTCTTCACCATAAGCTTCGCGTCGAAGTTGGCGCATCAACGGCGAGTCGAACTCCCGATAGAAGGGCTCGTACTTGTCAGCGCGTAGCTCGGTGGATTCGGACATGATATTTCAGCGGTCTAACGAACCAAGCTAACCGGCCGCGAGCGGACGGCGCGTCTGTGACGCCGGCGAGCGGTCCGGTTGAGCGAGTAGTTAGGCAGTGCACGTAACGACGAGTCAGTTCAGAGCGCGACGCGAATGCATACCTTCGGACACTGTGGCTTCAATCGATAGCGCAGAGCCCTCAGGGGCCTCCACGTAGACCAAGAGCAGCGTTGCTCGGCGAATGTTGCGCGACCGAAATCCGTGTCCTTTACTGTACAGGGATCGCCAACGGTTGACCTTTTTCCGCGATCATGCAGTTCAGGACCTTCGCGGGTTCCGTCGGGCTCATGTTCTTGGCCTTGTGGATATGCTTAGCAGGATTGAATGTTATTTGGCCCGCTTTCAACTCAAAGGGCTGCTCTTGATTCGGCTCGAAGAAGAGCGATCCTTGCAGCATGTAAATCGCCTCATCCCCTGGGTGGTAGTGTGTGGCAGCAACGCCGCCGGGTGGAATATCGGCGAGAAACACGACGACTTCTTTGTTCTCCAGACCGGACATAGGCTTCCGCAATATCTCGGTCCGCGTTATCTGGGGCGCAACCTGAGCGCTGACATAGGTGGCTCCAATGGCGCCGACGACCATGCTTGCAAGACTAACACCGACGAGCAATAGTGACCTGTTCATGGTTTCTCTCCTTTGGTTTCTTTGTTCCACGGCTGAAGAGCAACACATGCTAACGCCTAACTACAATTCTCCGGTAATGCTCTAGGACGCCAACCTCCTTAGCATCGACGTTACAAGGCGCTCCGAGATTTGGAGTCGCAACATCGAGAACTCGCCAAGCAGGGCCTAACGTTTGACATGAGCGGCGGCCGGAGGCAAGCGAAGCTTGCTGGAGGACGTCCGCTCGATGGAAGGGATGGGCGACAACGCATCTAGAGTGGCGTACATGGCTCAACCTACGAGGGCAAGAACTCGAGCCCGTACTTTGTCGCGATGGCATGCGCTTCGCCGGACCCTTGGCGCGTGGGACTGCCGGTATCAAGCATCGTTACTTCGGCAATCATGGCGTCGAAGATGCCACCCGGCGAGCTGATGATGATCTGACGACCTACGTCAGGGCCCGTGCTGACAAAGCCGTGTGGAGTTCCCCTTGGCACAAACACTACGTCGCCGGCGTTAAGTTTGAGCAACTTGCCGTCGAGTCGGAAGTCATATTGCCCCGCGCAGATGATGAAGGTCTCGTCATAGGTCGGATGGCGGTGGTAGCCGGCACCCGATTCCGGAGGCTCGATGGCTTCGCAAACGGTATAGGCGTTCCAGTCTTGATCAGCCGTGGTCTTAAATGTCATGGTCATCCGGCCAAGCTTGTAGCTCGCGCCTTCTCCGGGACCGAAGTGCCTAGGTTGCGATTTGCGCTCCATCTTGTTCTCCGTTTCACTTGGGCTCTTGTGCGCTGGCATACCGGCTGCAACGCGACGATTTCTAACGAAGGCACCACAGTCCGCACCTATCCGCGCGAGAACCATCTCTTATACAGTTCCTCATATTGCCCGTCTTCGTACATTTGGAGCAATGCCCCATTAATCTGTTTGCGCAGGCGACTACCGTCCGCGACAGCAATACCGTACTTTTCCGGTGCGAACATTGGACCCACGACTCGCAGACTGCCATTGCCGCGCCTTGCGCTCCAGTACTGAAGCGTGGGCGCATCGAAAACCATCGCCTGAACCCGCCCTTGTAACAGGAGCTTGTATCCGTCGTCTCCGGTTGCCGCTTCTACGTACCGCAAACCGTGCTCGGTCAAGTAGTCAGCGGCGACGGTGCCGGGCACGGTCGCGATGATCTTTCCTCCAAGGTCCTCCGGTCCACGTATATTCGTATTCAGGCGATCGACCGTTTGGACCGAGGTCACTGTAGCCGTTAGTTGTGCAATCAGCACTACTCCGACCAACCACATCAAGAAAACGATGAGCCGCTTGACTATCCTGGCGGCCTGCCGATCGCCATGCTCGCCAGTCGCGACAATCAGGGCGACACCCCACAATCCTTCGCCCATTCCCTTAAGATATCCCTTTTGAAAATGTCGACTTGTTCGTCGCTCGACGATCCATAAAACGTTGGCCATGACGAACATAATGGCAATAAATACGCCGAGGAGCGTGGCGACCGTTATCCACGGGACCGAGTCAAACGCATCTACCAACTGATTACTGCGCTGAGCGCGTACCAGGATTTGCAAGCCGGAGTCGAAATAAGGCTGGGTAAAGTCGACCGCTTTTTCGCGTTCTTTCGTTATCGTGATCGCGGCGATCGCTACATCTGCTTCGCCACTTTTCACAGCTTGTAGCTGATCATCCACGGTCTTCACTTCAACCCATACGGTGTCGATCCTGAGTCGCTGCGCGAGCGCGTTCCACAAATCGACGCTGAAGCCGGTTAGCTCCGTGCCCCGCTTGAGCACAAAGGGCGCGATCGGTTTGACGGCCACACGGAGCGCTTTGCGCTGTGCTGCGTCCTGCGCATTCACCCGTGGCACGCCAAGAGCAAGGCACGCCACGACGAGGAGAAGCCAGATCGCCGCGAACTTACGCGAGTAGTGATACGACAAGGGCGATTTCCTTGGCGTCCTCATCGTCTGTTTAACGGGATGTGCGCCAGGCACTCTATCGAACAAGGGCTCGCCGTTCACTTTACCCGGTGAGTGCTCCGCGCTAACCGGTGTCCAGAACCAGCTACACGTCCGGCCGCGCTTGTGCGTCATGCGCTCGTAAGTAATCCGTACGGAGCCGAAGCGGGGTAACGTGCACTGTATCCAGTGCGTCTTGTCGGTTGCGGTCTCCGCTCGCGGCAGCCAGTAGGGACCCGGCGATAGATACTCGCCCGGAATCTGCGGCATGATGTTCTCGGTCATTCGACGGTCCGATGTGTGGCAAGTGTAGCGACTGTAGCAACCCCCAGACATTCCGGCGCGCGGGTGTCCATGGACTGGAGGTATGGTCGGGGCGATACCCCCATCCGTACCACCGGCAGGCGTCGAGGGGGAATGGGGATTCTGCAATCAAATCAAGGCACTTGCGGTTGAATCAATCGGTCTACAATCAGTCACTTAGCATTGCTCCTGAATGGCCAGCGAGCGATGATTGCCGCTCTGCCAGTCAGTTGGCTAAAAGCCATTATTTTCAAAGGGTTAACACCGCGTCGCAATGGGGCCGTGGTCTAGCAACTGTAGCGGTTGTAGCAGTGGGCCATGGGATCGCCGGCCCCTAAAAGTAGAGCGAAATAGGGATCGTGAAATACGGGGCATTACGCCTGCAAACAACAGGGAACAACAGAGAATGGTGTGCCACAATCGCCCCGGAAGTACGCCGTCTGGGAGGGTCAGGGTGCGTCCGAAAGAGGTTCGCCGAGCTCGCGGTGGGCGACAGGCAGTGCTGGTCGTACAGTGCCAGAGCTGCGCGCAGGAAATGGAACTTCAGCTTCCGATTACGGGCAGCTATGTGTGTAGTAAGTGCGGTCGGACGATGCGCGTCGATTCGCACATCCTGAATGAAACGATTGCCCTGGAGGCCGCGTTCAGGGCGACTGAGCACAAGCGATAACAATGGCGCGCGATCCCGCTGCCAGTTAAACAAACGCAGGGAAACGCTCGAGGGCGCGTGCTAGACTTCGGGCCGCCCTAGTGTCCGCCGAGTGGGGGTATAAGCGGGGGTACAACTGGCTTGATTTTGGACCCTACCGCGCAAACCTAGTACTGGCGCGGCTTGTGGCGGACGTCCACTCCGCCAACATCGATGCAAGGGCGAACGCGAGTTCGCCCTTTTTGCTCCCGGATGCGACG
The DNA here is from genome assembly GCA_036270955.1 of Casimicrobiaceae bacterium. Lineage (GTDB taxonomy): Bacteria > Pseudomonadota > Gammaproteobacteria > Burkholderiales > Casimicrobiaceae > PALSA-1003. Next base: position 3,977 of record DATBBM010000139.1, read on the forward strand.
CGCCGGAGAACCGGCCGCCTGACCCGGCCATACTGGAACCTGCTCATGTTCGATTTCGTCTACAAGCAAAAACGCCTGGTGCAAATCGTGCTGGCGCTGATTACGCTGCCGTTCGCATTCTTCGGCGTCGACTATTACTTCAGGGGAACCGCCTCCGCGGGCGAAGTGGCTCGCGTCGGCAGCGACAAGATCACTCAGGCGGAGTTCGCAAATGCGATCCGCGACCAGCAGGATCGGATGCGGCAGTCGCTGGGCGCGAATTACGACCCGACGGTGTTCGACAATCCCGAAGTGCGGTACGCGACGCTCGAGCAGCTGATCAGCCAGCGGCTGCTTGACGATCAGGCGCGCCGCGACCGGCTTCGCGTCTCCGACGAACAGGTCCGCCAGTACATCAGCGAGATACCCGCGTTCCAGGTCGATGGAAAATTCTCGCCGGAGCGGTACCAGCAGCTGCTGGCGATGCAGAGTCCTCCGAAGTCCTCGCCGGAGTTCGTCAACGACGTGCGGCGGGCTCTGATCCAGACGCCGTTGCAGGAGCCGATCGCCGGAGCCAGCATCGTCGCCAAGAGCAATGTCGAGCGCTATCTCGCGCTCGCCGACCAGAAGCGCGAAGTCGCGTATGCGTCGATCGGCTCCGACGCTTTTCGCAAGGATGTGAAGGTCGATGACGCCGCGGTAAAAGCCTACTACGACGCCAATCAGTCGTCGTTCCAGACGCCTGAGCAGGCGAAAATCGAGTACGTCTCGCTGACCCCGGATTCGCTTGGCGCGCAAGCCAGTATCGATCCTGCCGCGGTCCGCAAGCAATACGATGAGAACCTCAAGCAGTACGCCAAGGCGGAAGAGCGGCAGGCCAGCCACATCCTGATCGCCGTCAAGCCCGACGCCAAAGACGATGAAAAGGCGGCGGCGAAAAGGAAGGCCGAGGATCTCGCCGCGCAGGCGCGCCGTGCGCCGGCGCGCTTCGCGGAACTTGCCAAGGAGAATTCGCAGGATCCGGGCTCAGCCGCTCAGGGGGGCGATCTCGGGTTCATCGCGCGCGACGGCTCGATGGTCAAGCCATTCGAGGACGCCGTCTTTTCAGGCAAGGAAGGCGACATCATCGGGCCGGTGCAAACTGATTTCGGCTGGCACGTGATCAAGGTGACCGCCGTCAAGCCGGCGAAGACGCAGAGCTTCGAGGAAGCCCGGCCGCAGATCGAGCAGGACCTGAAACGACAACAGGCGATGCGGAACTTCGTCGATGCCGCCAGTCAGTTCGAGAACCTGGTCTACGAGCAGGCGGAATCGCTTCAGCCGGTCGCCAAGGCGCTCAACCTGAAGGTGCAGACCACCGACTGGTTGACGCGCGCGCAGCTTCAGCCGCTGGCCCAGAACAATGCCAAGTTAGTGCAGGCGGTATTCAGCCCCGACTCGCTGCAGGCGAAGCGGAACACCGATGCCATCGAGGTCGCGCCGAACACGATGATGGCGGCGCGCGTGATCGACTACAAGCCTGCCGCGCCGCGTGCGTTCGACGAGGTCAAGGCCATGATCCAGCGGCAACTCGAGCACAACGCGGCGAGCGAGCTTGCGCGGAAGGCAGGCGCGGAAAAACTCGCATTGCTCCAGCAAGGCAAGGACGCCGGCGTCGCGTTCGGCAAACCGGTCACGCTGGCCCGAAACCAGGCCCAGCCGGGATTTCAGGCCGACGCCCTGGCCCGGATCTTCCAGGGTGATCCGGCCAAGCTTCCCGAATACGTCGGCATGCCCGCGCCCGACGGCGGCTTCGCCATCTACAAGATCGTCCAGGTGATCCCGGCGCCGGCGCCGGACGCGGCGCGCCTGTCCGCGTTTTCGGCGCGCGTCGGTGAGCAACTCGGTCGCGAGCTCTTCGCGGCCAACCTCGCAAGCCTCAAGGCGAAGGCCGAGGTGAAGATCAATCAGGCGGAGCTGGAAAAGGACTCGCGTTCGGGTGACGCCCCGGCCCCTGCCGCTCCGATGCCGCCGGCGCGCCGGCGCTGACGCGGGGAGTACGCGGGAAAAGCGGCGCGGGGCGCCGCTTCAGCTCGTCGGGGCCGCCGGCGCCGGTGCGCAGTTCAGATCGCGCATCATCTTCTCGTTGTCGGCGATCGCTTTCTGCCGCTCGGCAGGCTCGAAAAATATCTTTTCACCCTTTTCGTTGTAGCGGTAGACGTTGGCATCCTCGCGCAGCGTCCGGATTCGGCCGCGCGCTTGCGCGCACATATCGCCCTTCCGCTTCGCGTCGGCCTGCTCCTTTTCGGACTTGGCGTCGGCGTCGGCGCGATCCTGCATGCGTTTTTTGATCTCGGCGTCCTTGGCGGCCATGTTGCGCACCGCGCTCGGATCGGCTGGCGCAACGCCGGGATTGACGCGTTCCGCTTTGACGCTGGCCGGCGGCTGATCGCCGTAGACGACGCGGCCGTTTTCATCGGTCCACTTGTACAGGGCTGCCTGGGCACTTGCCGCCGCCAGCATGAGCGCGGCGCTGCAGAAGGCGGTGACACACAGCGAGTTTCGCAACTTCATCCAGTTTCCCCGGAAAACGCGAACCGGCACAAGGTAATGCCATTCTCTCCCCAGCGTCAACCCACAGCTGTCCAACGGTCGCTTAAGCCGTTTACCGGGCGTGGCGAGGCGCGTATAATCCGCTTTTGCGCATAGGAGAAAAGGTGATTATGCGTGTCGTTCAAAAAGCTCTCACCTTTGACGACGTTCTGCTGCTCCCTGCCCATTCCTCCGTCGTTCCCCGCGACGTCAGTCTCCAGACCCGCCTTACCAAGATAATTTCGCTGAACATCCCGCTGCTGTCGGCGGCGATGGATACTGTGACCGAAGCCGGCCTGGCCATTGCGATGGCGCAAGAGGGCGGATTGGGCGTCGTGCACAAGAACATGTCGCCGAGGGCGCAAGCGGCGCAGGTCGCCAAGGTCAAGCGCTTCGAAAGCGGTGTGGTCAAGGACCCGATAACCGTGCCCCCGACGATGTCGGTGCGCGAGGTCCTGGCTCTGACGCGTCAGCACAAGATCTCCGGCTTGCCGGTGGTCGACGGCAAGAAAGTCGTCGGCATCGTCACCAACCGCGACCTGCGCTTCGAAACCAACCTCGACCAGCCGGTGGCCAAAATCATGACCCAGGGCGACCGCCTGGTCACCGTCCCTGAAGGCACCGAGCTCGAGCTGGCGAAGACGCTGATGCACCAGCACCGGCTGGAGCGTGTGCTGGTCGTCAATGACCGCTTCGAGCTCCGCGGCCTGATCACCGTCAAGGACATCCTCAAGTCGACCGAGCATCCGAATGCATGCAAGGACGAGCTCGGTCAGCTTCGCGTCGGCGCGGCTGTCGGCACGGCCGGAGACACCGACGAGCGCGTCGAGGGCCTGGTCGCCGCCGGCGTCGATGTCATCGTCGTGGACACGTCGCACGGCCATTCGCAGGGCGTGCTGGACCGCGTCCGCGAGGTCAAGCGGCGCTATCCGAAAGTGCAGGTCATCGGCGGCAACGTTGCGACCGCCGCCGGCGCGCGGGCGCTTGCCGACCAGGGCGCGGATGCGATCAAGGTCGGCATCGGCCCCGGGTCGATATGCACGACGCGCATCGTCGCCGGCGTCGGTGTGCCGCAGATCTCCGCGATTCTCAACGCGATCGACGGCGTCGCGGCGCTCGGCATCCCACTGATCGCCGACGGCGGCATTCGCTATTCCGGCGATATCGCCAAGGCGCTTGCCGCAGGCGCCTCCTGCGTGATGCTGGGGAGCCTCTTCGCCGGGACGGAAGAGTCGCCCGGCGAGACAGAGCTCTTTCAGGGACGATCGTACAAGAGCTACCGCGGCATGGGCTCGCTGGGGGCGATGCAGCAAGGCTCGAGCGACCGCTATTTCCAGGATTCGGAAGGCGAAGGCGCCGCCGAAAAGCTGGTGCCGGAGGGCATCGAGGGGCGGGTGCCGTACAAGGGCTCGATCGCCGCTGTCGTCCATCAGTTGATGGGCGGGGTTCGCGCCGCGATGGGTTATTGCGGATGTGCGACCATCGACGCCTTGCGTACGCGCGCCGAGTTCGTCGAGATCACCTCGGCCGGCATCCGCGAATCGCACGTGCACGATGTTCAGATCACCAAGGAAGCACCGAACTATCGCGCCGATTAGCGCGCGGCCGGGGAGAAGGACGGCGATTGGTCAAGCGAGCTAAGCCTGCCGGCAGGCAGGCCGGGATGCCTTTTATCCTCGTCGTTGTCTTCATCGACGTGCTGGGCATCGGCATCGCGCTTCCGGTCATCCCGATGCTGGTCGGGCTGTACACGCCCAACCGCGAGATGCAGGCGTACTGGTATGGCCTGCTGGTCGTCGCCTACGGCATCATGCAGTTCTTCTGTGCGCCGCTGCTGGGGGCACTGTCGGATCGCTTCGGGCGGCGGCCGATCCTGCTCTGGTCGCTGCTCGGGCTCGGCCTGCATTTTCTGCTTCTGGGCCTGGCCCCATCGCTGCTCCTGATGCTGCTCGCGCGCATCATCGGCGGCACCGCCGGGGCGAGCTTTTCGGTGGCCAATGCCTACGCCTCGGATATCACGCCTCCGGAGCGGCGCGCCAAGAGCTTCGGCATGATCGGCGCCGCGTTCGGCCTCGGCTTCATTGTCGGCCCGATGATAGGGGGCTTGCTCGGCGCCGTCGATTTGCATCTGCCTTTTTTCGCGGCCGGCGTGCTGTCGCTGGTCAACGCCGTCTACGGCTACCTGGTCGTCCCCGAGTCGCTGCCGCGCGATCGCCGTGCGCCGTTCTCGCTCGCTCGGGCCAATCCGTTCGCGGCGCTGCTGACCCTGGCCCGGCATCGCGAGATCGGCAGCCTGGTCGCCGTATTCGCGCTGATCGTGCTGGCGCAGCTGATACTGCAGACGACCTGGGTGCTGTACACGCATTTCCGCTTCGGCTGGGGGCCGCGCGAGAACGGCTTCGCGCTCTTTTGCGTCGGCCTGGTCGCGGCGATCGTGCAGGGTGGACTGCTCAGCGCGCTGCTGCGGCGGCTCGGCGACATGCGCCTGGTGCTGCTCGGGCTTACGACGGGAACTTGTGCGTACCTGGCTTATGGCCTGGCGCAGCAGGGCTGGATGATGTACGCGATCATCGTCGCCAACTTCCTGTCGTTCGCCGCCGGGCCGGCGCTGCAGGGCATCGTCTCGAACGCCGTCGATCCCACCGAGCAGGGCGTCACGATGGGCGCGCTCAACTCGATCAACAGCATCATGTTCGTGGTCGCACCGCTGATCGGCGCCGCTGCTCGCGCTGGTCGGCGAGATGCCGCCGTCGGACTGGCGCATCGGCGCCACCTTCTATGTCAGCACGGTGCTGCAGCTCGTGGCCTTGCTGGTGGCGCGTCGGCACTTCGCGGCGCGCCGTATCATCACCGCAACGTGAGCGCACCCATGCACTGCAAGATCCTGATCCTGGATTTCGGCGCTCAGTACACGCAGCTGATCGCGCGACGCGTGCGCGAGCTCAATACCTATTGCGAGATTCATCCGTACGATGTGCCGCCTTCGGTCATCGTCGAGTTCGCGCCGGCCGGCATCATCCTTTCCGGCGGTCCGGAAAGCGTGACTGCCGGAGACACGCCGCGTGCGCCGGCACCGGTGTGGACGGCCGGCGTGCCGGTGCTTGGCATCTGCTATGGCATGCAGACGATGGCCGCGCAATTGGGCGGGGAGGTCGAGAACGGGCTGACCCGCGAGTTCGGCTATGCCGCGGTGCGCGCGCGGGGACACGGCCGCCTGCTCGACGGTATCCAGGATCGCACCGGGACCGACGGGCAGGGCCTGCTCGACGTCTGGATGAGCCACGGCGACAAGGTGATTTCGCTGCCACCGGGCTTTGCCTTGATGGCGAGCAACGAGGCGACGCCGATCGCCGCGATGATGGACGAATCGCGCCGCTTCTACGGCGTGCAGTTCCACCCGGAGGTCACGCACACCCGGCAAGGCAAGCCCATCCTGCAGCGCTTCGTGCGCGACATTTGCGGCTGCCCCGGGGACTGGACGATGCCGGCCTACGTCGACGAGGCGATCGCGAAGATCCGGGCCCAAGTCGGCGACGACGAGGTCATCCTTGGGTTGTCCGGCGGTGTCGATTCGTCGGTCGCAGCCGCGTTGATCCACCGCGCGATCGGCCCGCGGTTGACCTGCATATTCGTCGACACCGGGCTGCTGCGCGAGGGCGAGGCCGCGCAGGTGATGGCTACGTTCGCCGAGCACCTGGGCGTGCGTGTCGACATGGTCGATGCCAGCGAAACGTTCCTGCGCGAGCTCGCGGGAGTGGCCGATCCCGAACAGAAACGCAAGATTATCGGCCGCGAGTTCGTGCACGTTTTCCAGGCCGAGGCTGCCAAGCTGCGCAGCGGCGGGGTGGCGGCCAGGTGGCTGGCGCAGGGCACGATCTATCCTGATGTGATCGAATCCGCCGGCGCGAAAACCGGCAAGGCGCATACGATCAAATCGCATCACAATGTCGGCGGCCTGCCGGAAACGCTGCATCTGAAGCTGCTCGAGCCGCTGCGCGAGCTCTTCAAGGACGAAGTGCGGGAGCTCGGCCTGGCACTCGGACTGCCGCGCGCGATGGTGTTCCGTCACCCGTTTCCGGGACCCGGCCTCGGCGTGCGCATCCTCGGCGAGATCAAGCGCGAATACGCCGATCTGCTCCGTCGCGCCGATGCGATTTTCATCGACGAGCTGCGCGAAGCCGGGTGGTACGATCGCGTCGCGCAGGCCTTCGCGGTGTTCCTGCCGGTCCGCTCGGTCGGGGTGATGGGTGACGGACGCACTTACGAGCACGTCGTGGCATTGCGCGCGGTCGAGACGACCGACTTCATGACCGCGCACTGGGCACCGCTGCCGCACGAGCTGCTGGCCCGAGTGTCGAACCGGATCACCAACGAAGTTCGTGGCATCAACCGCGTCGTATACGACATTTCGGGCAAACCGCCGGCGACGATCGAATGGGAGTGAGGGCGACCCGATGAAACGCGAGAATTTTTCGTCCGGCACGCGCTGGGAACCGCTGGTCGGTTATTCGCGCGCGGTGCGTGTGGGGAACCGCGTGTTCGTGTCGGGAACGACGGCGACCGGACCCGACGGCGCGATCGTCGGCAAGGGTGACGCGTATGCGCAGTCGCGGCAGGCGATCGCCAACATCGAGCGCGCGCTAGCCGCAGCAGGCGCTTGCCTCTGCGACGTCGTGCGCACGCGCATGTACGTCACCGACATCGCGCAATGGGAGGCGGTCGGCCGCGCGCACGGCGAAGCCTTCCGCGACATCCGTCCGGCCACTGCGATGGTCGAAGTCCGGCGGCTGATCGATGCCGACATGCTGGTCGAGATCGAAGCCGACGCCGTCATCTCCGACGCTGCCGGCCCGGCGGGGTGAACGCGATGGCCGGCCCGCGACGCGATGCCGCGTCTTCGTCCGCGTGGCGCGCGGCCGATTCAGCAGAGCGGTGGATGGCGGAGGCGCTTGCCCTCGCGCGCGCGGCACAGGCGCGCGGAGAAGTACCGGTCGGAGCGATCGTGGTCAGCGAAGGCGCCATCATCGGACGCGGCGGCAACGCACCGATCGCCGGCAACGATCCGACCGCGCACGCCGAGATAGGCGCGCTGCGCGAAGCGGCGCAGGCACTCGGCAATTACCGGCTTCCCGGCTGCGAGTTGTATGTGACGATCGAGCCTTGCGCGATGTGCGCCGGCGCGATCATGCACGCGCGCATTCGTCGGCTGGTGTTCGGCGCGCCCGATCCGAAGACCGGCGCGTGCGGAAGCGTCGTCGATCTGTTCGCCGAGCCACGGCTCAATCACCATACGACGGTCACCGGCGGCGTCGCTGCCGAAGCGTGCGCTGCGTTGCTTTCGGATTTTTTCGCATCGCGCCGGCAGGACGCGCGCGGATGAAGGCGCCCACTTACGGCATCGGCCTGTACGCGCCGGCCGGCTTCGTAGTCGAACCCGAAGCGATATCGCGTGCGACCGAACGCCTCGAGGCGCTCGGGCACCGCGTCATTGTCGATCCGACGGCATCGACTCGCTGGCAGCGTTTCTCGGCACCCGACGACGAGCGGCTGGCGGCGGTCATGCGCATGGCATCGGATCCGCGCGTCGATCTGGCGATCGCGGTGCGCGGCGGCTACGGCTGGTCGCGCCTGTTGGCCCGGATCGATTTCGATGCGATTGCCGCATCGAAGACGCGCTGGCTCGGTCACAGCGACTTCACCGCATTTCAGCTTGCGGCGTGGACGCACGCGGGAATCGTGACTTTCTCCGGACCGATGGCAGCCTACGATTTCGGCGCGGTCGACCCGTCTTCATTCACCAACGATCACTGCTGGGCGCTACTCGCAGGCGCGAGCTACGAGGTCGAATTGCCGCTGGAGGGTCCCGCGGATTTCTCAGCGAGCGGGACGCTGTGGGGCGGGAATCTGGCGATGGTCGCGCACCTGGTCGGCACGTCTCACTTTCCGACGATAGCCGGCGGCATTTTGGTGCTCGAGGATGTCGGGGAGCAGCCGTATCGCATCGAGCGGATGCTCTATCAATTGCATTTCGCAGGTGTGCTCGAACGGCAGCGCGCGGTGCTGCTCGGCAGTTTCAATGGCTTCGAAGCGTCGCCGAACGACAACGGCTACGACATGGCGGCTGCGATCGCGCACGCGCGGGAGCGATTCGGTGTGCCGATCTACACCGGCTTGCCTTTCGGCCACTGCCGCCACAAGCTGACCTTGCCCTTCGGCGGACATGCCGAGCTCGAAGTCGCCGCCGGCACCGCCAGGCTCCGGCTGTCCGGCTATGGCGCTGCGCCCGGGCAGCGGTCGCGCGCTCAAAGGCTCTAGTCGACCCGAAAATCGAACGCGACTTCCCCGGTGGCGCGACCGCCGGCGTCGAAGCTGCGCTCGACGAAGCGCGCATTATCGTCCCGCGCGATCAGCAGCAGCGTCGACGAGCGCGTCCCGTATTCCGGGCTGACGATGAAAGCCGACGAAAGCAGGCTCTCCCACTGCGGCGAAACGCCGGTGTCGGGAAGGTGGGCGTCGGCTGCGGGCTCGCGATCGGCAAGAAGCGCGAATCCGGTCTCGATCGACGGATCGCTGTCGTCGAGCCATGCCGCCACGCGCGCCTTGCTGCGCAGCAGCTTCGGCCAAGGCGTGTCGAGGAGGTGATTCGACAAGCCGTGAATGCCGGCGCCGAGCGCAAGCGCGCCGCTGGCGCGGTTGGACGCGAAAGCGGCGTCGCTGGCGTTGCCGACCAACAGATTGAAGCCATGATAGCGACCGCCGTCGGGCAGCAGCGCCGCGCTCGAGCGCAACGGCGAGCCGGCTTCGCTCAGCATGCGCGTGACCAGTTCGCCGCGCGACGGCGCGTAAGGGTCGCGAGGTATGCCCTCGCGAAAGTTGGTGATCAATGCCCAGCGGCCGGTCCGCGTGACGCCGAACCAGGTGCCGCCGGCGACGAGGTCGCGGCCGGCCAAGACGCTTCTATCCCACCAATGCGCGGGCTCCGCGGCGCGGGCATGGAATTCGTCGCGGTTGGCGGCGATCACGCATCGATATTTCGGATGCGCATCGAGCGCCACCAGCGCCAGGCACATCTCAATCTCCGTCGACGCAAGACCGCACGCGGACGCGATTCATCCGCTGCCGCTGTTGGCAACGAAGCGCTCGATCTTCCGCGTCGATCCCGGAGCCAGAAACTGCGAAAAGCCATGGGTGTCGAGCAGGTCCGCCAGCATCACCTCGAAGCGCGCCGGATCTTGCACGCTCTCGTAGACTTCCATCCAAAGCATCGGCTCGTCCTGCCGCTGCAACAGGCGGCCGGTGACGCCGGCGCGCTCCTCGATGCTTGCGAGCACCGCGGCAATCGTTGCGCGCGCGGCGGCCGCGCGTGCGGGGTCGACCCGGTAGTAGACGTAGCAATGAACCGGTCTGGCGATCATGCGATGCGGCCGCGCGGCGCCGCGGGAGCAGGGACCTCGTAGGGAAGCGGCGAGAGGCGCAGAGACGCGCCGTCGGGAGCGGCAAGATGCACGTCGCCGCTTTCGGCGGCCGCGAGCTGCAACACGGCAAGCATATCGCTGCCGCCATCGGGCGCGGCGGCCGCGTTGACAATGGTGCCGCACGCCTGCTCGCCGAACGCCGTGCTGTACAGGCGCGCGCCCGGGACCGGCGGTGCGCCATCGAGATGCGCGAGCGCCAGCCGCTCCTTCAGGCGGCCCAGGTACTGCGTGCGGGCGACGATTTCCTGGCCGGCGTAGCAGCCTTTCTGAAAACTGACCCCACCGAGCGCGTCCCAGTTGGCGGCCTGCGGCACGAACAAGTCGGAGGTGGACGCAGTGATGACGGGAACGCCGGCACGGATGGTCAACCATTGCCATGCCGAGTATCCCGCTGGGCGGCATAGCGAGGTCAGCCGTTCCCAGCACGCCGCGGCTGCGTCGGGCGGGACGGTGACGACATAGCGCGGTCCCGGCAGTGCCGCGACAAGAAGATCGTCGAACGAGGCGACATCGCCGACAGCGGGCGCTGCGCCCAGCGTCCTGCCGACCGCGTCCGCGGCGCCCGGTCCGCCGACGCCCATGCGAACGCTCTCGCTGCTCGCGTCGATCACAGCGACGCGCGAACGCAGCACGAACATGCGAAGGCGCTTGGCGATGGCTTCGCTCAAGTTCTCCGGCAACAGCACGTCGAAAATCGATTCGCCGCTGCGCCGAATCAGGAAATTGGCCAGCATCCGCCCCTTGGGCGAGCACCATGCGCCGTAATGGGCTTCGCCCATGCCGAGTGCGGCGACATCGTCGGTGAATTGCCCCTGCAGAAATGCTGCGGCGTCCGGCCCCGCGATGCGCAGAACCGACAATGCGGACAGATCGCAAACGACCGCGGCCTCTCGCGCGGCGACGAGCTCAGCGGCCGGAGCGCCGAACGAGGCTACGCCATCGCGGTCGAAGCTTGCGCCATGCGCGGCGAGGTAATCAGACCAGGATCGATTCATCGGGGGCATCTGGATCTATTTCCGCCGGAGGCTGCCTGCGGGCCCGACGACGGCGTCGGGCCGCGCTGGCGGAATCTGACAAAAGCGTGTTAAAATCGAACGTTAGCTTAGATTGAATCCGGGTCGGCACCGCAAACGCGGCGTACGGCGCGGCTTCGATCCAGGCAATTCGCAGATCCGCACCATCAGGGTGCCTGTCGTGCCAAGCACACGGGCCCAGTCGCGGATCGAGGCTCAACCCTGATAAAGGAGTGTAGTAATGTCGGTCACGATGCGTCAAATGCTGGAAGCCGGCGTCCATTTCGGCCACCAGACCCGCTACTGGAATCCGAAGATGGCCGAGTTCATCTTCGGCCAGCGCAACAAGATTCACATCGTCAATCTCGAAAAGACGATGGCGATGTACCAGGAGGCGATGAAATACATCCGCCAACTGGCCAGCAACCGCGGCACGATCCTGTTTGTCGGGACCAAGCGCCAGGCGCGAGAGATCGTCGCCGAGGAGGCTCAGCGCGCCGGCATGCCCTTCGTCGACCACCGCTGGCTCGGCGGAATGCTGACCAACTTCAAGACCGTCAAGGCGTCGATCAAGCGCCTGAAGGACCTCGAGGCGATGGGACAGGACGGGACCTTCGAGAAGATGAGCAAGCGCGAAGCGCTTACGCTCCAGCGCGAGATGGACAAGCTCAACCGCAGCCTCGGCGGCATAAAGGAGATGACCGCGCTGCCCGATGCGCTGTTCATCATCGACGTCGGGTACCAGAAAATCGCGGTGACCGAGGCCAACAAGCTTTCGATTCCGATCATCGGCGTGGTCGATACCAACCATTCGCCCGAAGGCATCGCCTACGTAATCCCCGGCAACGACGACTCCAGCCGTGCGATCCGCCTTTACGCCCGCGGCGTCGCCGATGCGATTCTGGAAGGGCGCAGCCAGGTGATACAGGAAATCGTCCAGACCGAGGAATTCGTCGAGATTTCCGGCGACGAAGCACGGACCTAAAGCGCGGCGAAAGGGGGCGGCGCCCCCTTTTGTTTAGGCATCGCGCCGGCACGCATCGGCAATCTGCGGGTCGACGATCAGAAGCATGTGGAGCGGACAAGCATGGCAGAAGTAAGTGCGAGCAAGGTGATGGAGCTGCGCGGGCGTACCGGCCTGGGCATGATGGAATGCAAGAAAGCGCTGCTGGAAACCGGCGGCGATATCGCTAAGGCCGAGGATCTTCTCAGGATCAAGAGCGGGGCGAAGGCGTCCAAGGCTGCCGATCGGGTGGCGGCGGAAGGCGTGATCGGCGCGATGATCGCGGCCGACGGCAAGACCGGCGCCCTGCTCGAGCTCAACTGCGAGACCGATTTTGTCGCGCGCAACGCCGACTTCGTCGCGTTCGCGCGAAGACTGGCCGCGCTCGTCGTCGAAAAGAACCCGGCCGACGTCGCGGCGCTCCTCGCGCTTCCGCTGGACGATGGCACGGTCGAATCCGCGCGGCAGGCGCTGGTGCAGAAGCTCGGCGAGAACATCTCGGTGCGGCGCTTCTCCCGCCTTGCGACGCCGGCGCGGCTGACGCAATACCTGCACGGCGGCCGTATCGGCGTGATGGTGGCGATCGAAGGGGGCGACGAGCAGACCGGCAAGGACGTCGCGATGCACATCGCGGCGAGTGTCGCCAACGTGCGGCCAGTGTGCGTTTCGCGCGACCAGGTTCCAGCCGAGCTGATCGACAAGGAGCGCGCGATCTACAGCGCGCAGGCGGCTGAGACCGGCAAGCCGGCGGACATCGTGGCCAAGATGGTCGAAGGCCGTATCAGCAAGTACCTCGCCGAGGTGACCTTGCTCGGCCAGCCGTTCGCGAAAGATACCGAGCAGACGGTCGAAAAGTATCTGAAGTCGAAGGGCGCGACCGTCCGGGGGTTCACGCTCTACGTCGTCGGCGAGGGCATCGAAAGAAAGAAAGATGATTTCGCCGCGGAAGTCGCGGCGATGGCGAAGGCCTAACGCAATCACTGCGGAGGACGAACCTGCCATGACACCGCAAAGCATCGCGCCTGTGTCCAACGTGGCGCCGCTGGTGCGCACCGAACCGGCGTACAAGCGCATCCTGCTCAAGCTTTCCGGCGAGGCGCTGATGGGAAACGATCCCTACGGCATCAATCGCGAGGTCATTGACCGGATCGTCGCCGAAATAGGCGAGGTGGTGCGGCTGGGAGTGCAGGTCGCCGTGGTGATCGGCGGCGGGAACATCTTCCGCGGCGTGGCTCCGGGAGCGGCGGGCATGGACCGCGCGACCGCCGACTATATGGGCATGCTGGCCACGCTGATGAACGCGCTGGCGCTGCAAGACGCGATGCGCCGCGCCGGGCTGGTCTCTCGCGTCCAATCGGCGCTGTCGATCGAGCAGGTGGCCGAGCCCTACATTCGCGGCAAGGCTCTGCGCTACCTGGAAGAGAACAAGATCGTCATCTTCGCTGCCGGCACCGGGAACCCTTTCTTCACGACCGATACCGCCGCCGCATTGCGTGGCCGCGAGATGGGTGTCGACATCGTGCTCAAGGCGACCAAGGTCGACGGAGTCTACACTGCCGATCCGAACAAGGATGCATCGGCACGTCGCTATCCGACGCTGACTTTCGACGAGGCGATCGTCAAGAACCTGAAGGTGATGGACGCCACCGCGCTGGCGCTGTGCCGCGACCAGAACATGCTGCTCAAGGTATTCAGCATCTTCGCGCCCGGCGCGCTCAAGCGCGTGGTGATGGGCGAGGACGAAGGCACGCTGGTGCATTGCTAGCACTGTTGTCCGTGCGGCCCCTATACACGACGGCGCGCCGCGCGCCGTCGGAGCGGGTTCGCGCAACAGGACACCGGCCGCGTGCAACCGATTCGGCAAGGAGCTCCCAATGATCGCTGACGTAAAGAAGGCCGCCGAACAGAAAATGCAAAAATCGGTCGAGGCGCTGAAGACCGATCTCGGCAAGGTCAGGACCGGGCGCGCGCACACCGGCCTGCTCGATCACATCAAGGTCGACTACTACGGCACGATGATGCCGATCAACCAGGTCGCGAACGTGACTCTCGCCGACGCGCACACGATCACGGTGCAGCCGTGGGAAAAGAAGATGGTTCACCCGGTCGAAAAGGCGATTCGCGATTCCGACCTGGGTCTCAATCCGGCAACCAGCGGCGATCTTATCCGGGTACCGATGCCGGCGCTTACAGAGGAGCGGCGCAAGGAGCTGATCAAAGTCGTGCACCGCGAAGCGGAGAATGCGCGCGTCGCCGTCCGCAACATCCGTCGCGACGCGATCAGCCATCTGAAGGATTTGCTGAAGGCCAAGTCGGTTGCGGAGGACGAGGAGCGCCGTGCCCAGGACGACGTGCAGAAGCTCACCGACCGGTACATCGCCGAAGTCGACAAGCTGCTGCACGCGAAGGAAGCCGACCTGATGGCGGTGTGATCGCAAACTTGGCAACCTTGTTTACCAGCTCGACTCGCGAAATTCCGGAAGTGCGCGCCGTCCCGCGCCACATCGCCATCATCATGGACGGCAATGGGCGCTGGGCAAAGCAGCGAATGCTGCCGCGTGTCGCCGGACATCGCAAGGGCGTGGAAGCCGTGCGGGCGACGGTCCGCGGCTGCATCGAGCAGGGAGTCGAGTACCTGACCTTGTTCGCATTCTCCAGCGAGAACTGGCGCCGTCCCGCCGATGAAGTGTCGATTCTGATGCAACTGTTCCTGCGTGCGCTGGAACAGGAAGTCGCCAAGCTCGACGACAATGACATACGGTTCAAGGTCATCGGCGATATCTCCCGCTTCGAGCCGAAGATCCGCGAGCTGATCGCCGCGGGCGAGGCCGTGACCGAAAAGAACTCGCGCCTGACGCTGACGATCGCTGCCAACTACGGCGGACGCTGGGACGTCGCGCAGGCGGTGCACAAGCTGCTGGCCTCAGATCCCGGCGCCATCCGCGGCTTCGCGCCCGAGGCGCTGGAACCGTATTTGTCGATGGCCTACGCGCCGGAGCCGGACCTTTTCATACGCACCGGTGGCGAGCAACGGATATCGAATTTCCTCTTGTGGCAGCTCGCCTACACCGAATTCTTTTTCACCGACCTGCTTTGGCCCGATTTCGACGCCGGAGCGCTCTCCGCGGCGATCGATTCGTATCGGCAGCGCGAGCGTCGGTTCGGCAGGACCAGCGAGCAACTGCAAGCGGTTCGCGATTGAGTCGGGTGCTGAAGACCCGCATCATCACCGCGCTGGTCCTGATTCCGCTGACGCTTGCCGCGCTGTTCGGGCTGCCGCCGCGGGCGTGGGGTGCGTTGACGCTCGCCGTGGTCGTGATCGCGGCCACCGAGTGGGCGGAGCTCGCCGCGCTCGAGAAGCGCGGCTGGCTGCTGTTCGTCGGCACCACGCTGTTCGTCGGCTGCGTGCTGCTGCTCGATCCCGCTGCGGGCTTCACGTCCGACCACGGCTGGCCCGAATCGACGGTGTGGTGGATTTGCGGCGCGGCGACCCTGTTCTGGCTGCTGGTCGCGCCGGCCTGGCTCGTCTCGGGGCGACGCATGACATCGCGGCCCGTGCTCGTCATCATCGGCTGGCTGGTGTTGATCGCCACCTGGGTGGCGGTGGTGGCCCTGCAGACGCGCTCGCCGGGCCTGCTGCTGGCGATGATGGCGATCGTGTGGGTTGCCGACACCGCCGCCTATTTCACCGGCCGGCGTTTCGGCCGCAGGAAACTCGCACCGTCGATCAGTCCCGGCAAGACCTGGGAAGGCGTCTATGGCGCGCTGGCTGCGGTGGCGATCTATGCGTTGCTGCTGTTGCCGCTCTCGCAGGCAGCTGGCTACCCACGGCCGCCCGACGCGATTGCTGCGGCGATCTGGGTAGCCTTGGCGCTGCTGTTGACGGGACTGTCGATCGTCGGCGATCTGTTCGAATCGCAGTTGAAACGTCAGCGAGGGGTCAAGGATAGCGGGGCCGTCCTACCTGGTCACGGCGGTGTGCTCGACCGAATCGATGCGCTGACTGCCGCCATGCCGCCGGCTGCGCTGATTGCGCACCAACTGTTCAGATGATTGCGCCTACGCCCGCGCGCAACATCGCCATTCTCGGCGCTACCGGCTCGATCGGGGCGTCGGCGCTCGACGTCATCGCCCGCCATCCCGAACGCTTTGCGGTGATGGCGCTGACCGCCAACCGGCAGTGGGAGGCGCTGTTCGATCTGGCATGCCGCTTCCAGCCCCGCTACGCCGCGATGCTCGATATCGGCGCCGCAAGCGAGCTCGAAGCTGCCATCCGGAGTGCCGGCATGGCGACCCGAGTCCTCGCCGGGCCCGCCGGTCTGTGCGCTATCGCGGCCTTACCGGAAGTCGACACGGTCATTGCGGCGATCGTCGGTGCCACCGGCCTCGATCCGACGCTCGCGGCGGCGAAGAGCGGCAAGCGCATCCTTCTCGCGAACAAGGAAACGCTGGTTCTCGCCGGCAAACTGTTCATCGCCGCGTTGCGCGACGGCGGGGCGACCCTGCTGCCGATCGACAGCGAGCACAATGCGATCTTCCAGTGCCTGCCACCCGACCGGGCCTGCGGCGAGGCAGCGCGCGGCGTGCGGCGCATCCTGCTGACCGCGTCCGGCGGGCCGTTCCGCAGTACGCCGCACAACGAGCTCTCCGCAGTCACGCCCGAGCAGGCATGCGCGCATCCGACTTGGCGCATGGGTCGCAAGATATCGGTCGATTCGGCCACGATGATGAACAAGGGTCTCGAAGTGATCGAGGCGCGCTGGTTGTTCGGCGTCCCGGCCGAGGCGATCGACGTAGTCATTCATCCGCAAAGCATCGTGCATTCGATGGTCGAGTATGTCGACGGCTCGGTCCTGGCCCAACTCGGGAATCCGGACATGCGCACGCCGATCGCGCAGGCGCTGGCGTGGCCGGATCGGATCGCCGCCGGTGTTGCGCCGCTGGACCTGGCGGGACTCGGTGCGCTCGACTTCGCAGCGCCCGACCCCGCGCGCTTCCCCTGCCTGGGGCTCGCCTACGATGCGCTTCGCGCCGACGGGACGGCGCCGGCGATGCTCAACGCGGCCAATGAAGTCGCCGTTGCGGCTTTCCTCGAGCATCGCATCCGCTTCACGCAAATTGCAGCGGCATGCGAAGAAACGATGTCGCGGCTTGCGTCGCGGCCGCTCACGACACTGGACGAGGCGCTCGACGCCGATCGCGAGGCTCGTGCGCTGACGCGGCAGTTGCTCGAGCTCGACCAGCTGCACACGCTCCCGGCATGATGCTACTGCAGAAGCTGCTGTTCTTCGCCCTGACGCTGGGAGTGCTCGTCGTTTTTCACGAGCTCGGCCATTACGTCGTGGCGCGGCTCGTCGGAGTCAAGGTACTGCGTTTTTCCGTCGGATTCGGCCGCATTATCTGGTCGCGTCGCCTTGGCCGCGACCATACCGAGTGGGCGCTGTCGGCAGTGCCGCTGGGCGGCTACGTCAAGATGGTCGATGAACGCGAGGGCGAAGTTTCGCCCGCCGACCTGGGGCGCGCATTCAACCGCCAGTCGGTGTGGCGACGAATCGCGATCGTCGCGGCCGGGCCGATCGCCAATCTGCTTCTGGCTGTGCTCCTTTTCGCGGGAACCTACGTCGCCGGAATTCCCGGCGAACGCGCCATCCTGGCCGCACCTCCGGCCGGCTCGCCGGCGGCAGTCGCGGGGTTGGCCGCTTCCGATGAAGTCGTCGCGGTCAATGGCGAGCACGTTCTTTCGTGGCAGGACCTGCGCTGGCGGCTGCTCAAAGCGTCGGGCAGCGACGACGCCGAGATCATCGTCGACCGGTCGGGCGCCAGGTCGCAGCATCTGCTGTCGCTGCAGACCTTGCGACGCGACGACTGGGAGGGGAATTTCGTCTCGACGCTGGGTCTGAAGATCGATCTGGGTCCGCCGCGGGTCAACGAAGTCCTCCCCGGCCGGCCCGCCGCCGCGGCCGGACTGCGCGCCGGCGATGCGATCGTCGCGATCGATGGTCAGACCGTCCGCTCTCCGTCGGAGGTCGCGGCGATTACCAACGCGCATCCTGGAGAGCGCCTCGCGTTCACCGTGCTCCGCGACGGGGCACGGCAGGACATCGTTGTCGTACCCGAGCCGAGCGATCAGGACGGAAAGAAGATCGGCCTCGCGGGTATGCGGCTCGCGGTCGATCCCGCCGCGGTGGCGCAGATCGGAACGACCGTGCGCTATGGCCCTGCCGAGGCTGTCGTGCAGGGAGCGCGCAAGACTTGGGAACTCTCGCTGTTCACCGTGAAGATGCTCGGCAGAATCCTCACCGGCCAAGCGTCGCTGAAGAATGTAAGCGGACCGTTGACGATGGCCGATTACGCCGGACAGTCGGCGCAGGCTGGCGTGCTGACATTCATCGGCTATCTCGCACTGATCAGCATCAGCCTGGGCGTGCTCAATCTGCTGCCCGTTCCCTTACTCGATGGCGGACACTTGATGTATTATCTCGCCGAGATTGTCAAAGGCGGTCCGGTTCCTGACCGCGTGATCGAGGTCGGCCAGCGTATTGGCATGGCCGTACTGGCCATGCTGATGGCTTTGGCGCTTTTCAATGACCTGTCCCGACTCTTCTGATCCCCCCGTTTGCCGTCAGCCGGCGCGCGCGCGTCGCGCCGGCTCGAAATTCAAGGCGCTTCCGGCATTGTTCGCGGCCCTGTTCGCGCATGCCGCGCTTGCGTTCGAGCCGTTCATCGTCCAGGATATTCGCGTCGAGGGGGTGCAGCGCACCGAAGCGGGAACGGTCTTCAGCTATCTGCCGATCAAGGTCGGCGACCGTGTCGACGACGAGAAGGCCTCCGCCGCGGTAAAGGCCTTGTACGCGACCGGATTTTTTCGCGACGTCCGCCTCGAATCCGAGAATGGCGTGCTGGTCGTCATCGTCCAGGAGCGGCCGACGATCAGCCAGATCGACATCAGCGGCACCAAGGAATTCGACAAGGACACACTGAAAAAAGCGCTGAAGGATATCGGAATCGCCGAGTCGCGGATTTTCGACCGTTCAGCGCTGGAGCGCGCCGAGCAGGAATTCAAGCGCCAGTACATCAACCACGGCAACTATGGCGTCAAGGTGACGACCACGGTCACTCCGCAGGAGCGCAATCGCGTCGCCATCAGTTTTGTCGTCGAGGAAGGCGAGCCCTCGAAGATCGCCAACATCAATATCGTCGGCGCCCGCGCATTTCCGGAAAAGACGCTGACCAACGAGATGCAATTGTCTACGCCGGGCTGGCTGACCTGGTACACGAAGAACGATCAGTATTCGAAACAGAAGCTGCAAGCCGACCTGGAAACGCTGCGCAGCTACTATACGAATCGCGGCTATCTGGAGTTCGCCGTCGATTCGACCCAGGTGTCGATCACACCGGACAAGCAGGACATCTACATCACGATCAACATCACCGAGGGACCGAGGTACACGGTGTCGGACGTCCAGCTCGCCGGCGAGCTGCTGCTGCCCGAAGCCGAGCTGATGCGCCTGATCCAGGTCCGTTCGGGCGACGTGTATTCGCGCGAAAAGCTCACCCAGTCGACCAAGGCGCTCTCCGACCGGCTGGGCAGCGACGGTTATGCGTTCGCCAACGTAAACGCGGTCCCCGAGATCGACCGCGTCAAGCGGACGGCGGCGTTCACCTTCTTCATCGATCCGGGCCGCCGCGTATATATCCGACGCATCAACATCAGCGGCAACAGCAAGACGAGAGACGAGGTGATACGCCGCGAGTTGCGCCAGCTCGAAGGTGCGTGGTACGACGCCGCGCGCATCGAGCGATCGAAGGTCCGGATCACGCGGCTGAACTTCTTCGAAGACGTCAACATCGAGACGCCCGCAGTTCCGGGAAGCCCGGACCAGGTCGATATCGAGGTCACAGTGACTGAGAAATCGACCGGCAACCTGTTGGCAGGCGTCGGCTATTCGAGCGCCGACGGCGTCGTCTTGTCGGGGTCGATCTCCCAGAACAACATTTTCGGCACCGGCAACGCCCTGGCCGCCTCGATCAACAGCAGCCGCGTCAATCGCGCCATCGGACTCACCTACACCGAGCCGTACTGGACCAGCGACGGCGTCTCGCGGACACTGGAGATCTATAACAGGAACGTCGATCCGTCGTCGCTGCCGATCGCGCAGTACTCGTCGGAGTCGCTTGGCGCAGCGGCGTCGTTCGGCGTACCGATCACCGAGACCGACACGATTACCTTCGGGGGACGGGTCGAGCACACCCGGATACAGCTGTTCGACCAGAGCCCGCCCGCGTACTTCCGGTTCGTCAAGGATTTCGGCTCGGTGACCAATAGCTACATCCTGACGGCCGGCTGGTCGCGCGACTCGCGCGACAGCATCCTGTTCCCCAGCAGAGGCGTACTGCAGAGCCTCCTGGGCGAACTTGCGTTGCCCTTCGGAGACCTGACGTACTACAAGCTCAACTATCTGGTCCAGTGGTTCACGCCGATGCCTTTGAACACGGTTCTGATGCTTCGCGGCGACTTCGGCTACGGCGGCGGCCTGAACGACAAGACGCTGCCCTTTTTCAAGGCGTATTATGGCGGCGGGGTGGGGTCGGTCCGAGGTTACGAGACGGCGTCGCTGGGCCCGCAGGATCTCCAGGGCAACGTGATCGGCGGGCGGGAGAAGATCATTACCAACGCCGAGCTGTTCTTTCCGCTGCCGGGCGCCAAGGCGAACGATCAGTCGGTCAGGTTGTCGGTGTTTACGGATGCGGGCATGATTCGCGACGCCGGCCTGCAACCCGAGCTCGAATCGTTCCGCTATTCGGCCGGGGTCGGGGTCGCCTGGAACTCTCCGGTCGGACCGCTGAAGCTGAGCTATGCCATCCCGCTGAAGACAAAGCCCGGGGACCGCATTCAGCACTTCCAATTCCAGGTGGGTACGATATTCTAGCTGGCGCGCGAGCGTAGACTGGCGGTCGGCAGGACATCCAGCGCGCGACTGGAGGCCGTGGTCGCCGCAAGACTTGCGCAGGAGAGAACGTTGAAACATCGCATGCAGCAGTTGCTCATTTGTGCCGCCGGGGCGTTTCTCGCGGCCTCGCTTGCCGTTCCCGGCTTCGCCCAGGGCGCCGACTACAAGATAGGCTTCGTCAACAGCGAGCGGCTGTTTCGCGAGGCGGCGCCGGCCAAGCGCGCACAGCAGAAGCTGGAAAAGGAGTTTGCCGGCAGGGATGCCGAGATCCAGAAGCTCGGCAAGCAGGTGCGCGACCTGCAGGCGACGCTCGAGAAGGATGGCGTGACGATGGCCGAGAGCGACCGCCGCGCCAAGGAGCGGGACCTTGCCAACATGAGCCGCGACCTGCAGCGAATGCAGCGCGAGTTCCGCGAGGATCTCAACCTGCGGCGCAACGAGGAGCTCACCGCCGTGCAGGAGCGCGCCAATAAGGTTATCCAGCAGATCGCGATCGATGAAAAGTTCGATCTCATCATTCAGGATCCGGTCATCTACGCCAGCCCGCGCATCGACGTCACTGAACGAGTGATCAAGGCGCTCGCCGACAAGTAGTCCCGCCAAGCCGCGGCCGCCCAAAGCGCATGAGCAACGGTCAAGACGCTCGGGCCATCGCACTGAAGTCGCTTGCCGAACCGGCGCGCGCCGAGCTGGTCGGCGACGGCGGTGTGCTTATCGACCGGGTCGCGACCCTCGACGGCGCCACCGCGGGGGCGATCGCCTTCCTGGCCAATCCGAAATATCGGCATCAGCTGCAGTCGACACGCGCGAGCGCGGTCATCATCGACCCGCGCTTTGCGGCCGATACCGAATTGCCGAAGCTGGTGACTTCGAACCCGTATGCGGCTTATGCGCGCGTCGCGGCGCTCTTTCATCCGCCGCGCCCGGGCGCCCCTGGCATACACCCGACTGCGGTGATTGCGGCGAGCGCCAGCGTGGCTCCCAGCGCGACGATCGGTCCCTACGTAGTCATTGGCGAGCGCGCGAGTATCGGCGAACGGACGTGGATCCATGCCGGCTGCGCGATCGGCGAGGATTGCAGCCTCGGTGACGATATCGTGCTGCATCCGCGGGTCGTCCTGTACGCGCGCACGGTCGTCGGCGCGCGCACGCTGATTCACAGCGGCGCCGTCTTGGGCGCCGACGGGTTCGGAATGGCCGATGAGGGCGGGAAGTGGTTGAAGGTGCCCCAGCTCGGCCGGGTCGTCGTCGGCGCCGATGTCGAAATCGGCGCCAACACGACGATCGACCGGGGCGCTATCGACGACACGGTCATCGAAGACGACGTCAAGCTCGACAATCAGATCCAGATCGGGCACAACTGCCGCATAGGCGCGCACACGGCGATTGCCGGCTGCGTCGGCATCGCCGGCAGCGTCAAGATCGGTCGCGATTGCCAGATCGGCGGCGCGGCGATGATCACGGGGCACCTGGAAATAGCGGACGGGACGGTGATCTCCGCTGCTTCGGGCGTGTTCGACCCGATCCCGGAGCGCGGCGTTTACACCGGGGCCTTTCCCTCGCTGCCGCATCGGGAGTGGCAACACGTCGCATCGATCATAAGGCGCCTGCGCAGCTTCTCCGACCGGGTCCGCGCGCTCGAGCGCGACCGCCGGGGACAGGGAGAATGACCATGCAGATGGATGTCAAAGAAATCATGCGGCATCTGGCGCATCGGCCGCCTTTCCTTCTCGTCGACCGCGTCATCGAATGCGTTCCCGGGCGCAGCATCAAGGCCTTGAAAAACGTGACGATCAACGAGCCGTTCTTCCAGGGTCATTTTCCCGGCTATCCGGTCATGCCCGGGGTGCTGATCATCGAGGCGCTGGCGCAGGTGTCGGTGATTCTGGTCTATCAGACATTGAAGAGAATGCCGGATGACAAGTCGCTGATCTTCTTTGCCGGCATCGACAACGCGCGCTTCAAGCGGCCGGTCACGCCGGGCGATCAGCTGACCCTGGAATCGACCGAGGTCCGGCTGGTTCGCGGCGTCGGCAAGTTCGCGGTGCGGGCCAGCGTCGGCGACGCAGTGGTTGCCGAGGCTGAATTGCTCGCCGCACTGCGCGATCTCTGACGCTTGTGACGCGCGTCCATCCGACGGCGATCATCGCCGCGAGTGCGGAGCTCGCGGGCGACGTCGTCATCGGGCCGTACACGGTGGTCGGCGCCGGAACGACGGTCGGCGCCGGCACCAGCATCGGCGCCCACGTGGTCATCGCCGATCGGACCAGCATCGGACGCGACAATCGGGTATTCCAATTCGCGTCGATCGGTGAAATTCCGCAGGACCGGAAATACACCGGCGATCCCACCCGCACGGTGATCGGCGACGGCAACGTCATCCGGGAATTCGTGACCATCCACGCCGGCACGACGCAGGACAAGGGGGTGACGACGATCGGCGACGGCAACTGGCTGCTCGCGTACTCGCACGTTGCCCACGACTGCGTGATCGGCAACGGCACGACGTTCTCCAACAATGCCCAGCTTGCCGGGCACGTCGTCATCGACGACTACGCGGTGCTCGGCGGTTTTGTCGGCGTGCATCAATTCTGCCGCGTCGGCGCGCACGCGATGCTGGCTGCCGGATCGATCGTGCTGCAGGACGTGCCGCCGTATGTCACCGTGTCGGGGTCGCCGGCCACGCCGCGCGGGACCAACAGCGAAGGCCTGCGCCGCCGCGGATTCAGCGGCGAGGACATAGCCGCGATCAGGAGGGCGTACAAGACGTTGTACCGTCAAGGCCTCACGCTCGACGACGCGCGAGCGGAGATTGCCGCGTCGGCCGTCGCCGTGCCCGCGCTGCGGGCGCTGACCGCGTTTCTGGAGACCCCAGGGCGCGGGATCGTCCGTTGACCGCGGTCGCCCGCGACCCGGCCGCGGTGACGATAGGAATCGTCGCCGGCGAAGCCTCGGGCGACGCGCTGGGCTCCGACCTGATCCGCGCCGTCCGGGCACGGTTGCCCGGAGTGCGCTTCGCGGGCATCGGCGGCCCGCGCATGGAAGCCGCCGGTTGCGAGCTCTGGTATCCGCACACCGAGCTTGCGTTACGCGGCTACGCCGAGGTGATCACCCATCTGCCCGCGCTCCTCCGCATTCGCGGCGATGTTTTCCGGCGCCTCCGGGCGGCGAGGGCGCCGCTATTCGTCGGAGTCGATGCGCCCGATTTCAATCTTGGACTCGAGGCAAGGCTCAAGGGGCGCCGGATCCGGACGATCCAGTATGTGAGCCCGTCGGTTTGGGCGTGGCGCCGTGAGCGCATCGGCACGATCGCTCGCTCGGTCGATCACCTGCTCGCACTATTTCCGTTCGAGCTGCCGCTCTACGCAGATGCCGGCATCAAGGTGACCTTCGTCGGCCATCCTCTGGCGGCCGGCGCGGCGACGGCGGCCAGCCGCCGGGAGGCGCGCGAACTGTTGAAATTCGAGATGGGCACGCCGGTCTTCGCGCTGCTGCCCGGCAGCCGGATGTCCGAGCTGGAGATGCATACCGAGCTGCTGCTGAAGACCGCGGTGGCTTTATTCGAAGCGCAGCCGCTGGCGAGGTTCGTGGTGCCGCTAGTCAGCCGCAATGCGCGAGAATATTTCGAGCGCGTCCAGTACCGCCTGCAGCTGGAGTCCTTGTCGCTGAAGCTGCTGTACGGCCACGCCAGCGACGCCCTGCGCGCCGCCGACGTCGGAATCGTAGCGTCCGGTACGGCCACGCTCGAGGCGGCGATGGCGCGCTGCCCGCACCTGGTTTTCTACAGAGTCCACCCGGTCACTGCCCAGATCGTCAAGCGCAAACTGCTGCTGCCTTTCGTCGGACTTCCCAATATTCTCGCCGGGCGCTTTGTCGCGCCGGAATTCCTGCAATGGGCGGCGACGGCGGACAATCTTTCGCGGGCGGCGCTGAATCTCTACGACGATGCGGTCACCAGGCGGCGCACCGAAGCGCTTTTTGCTTCGCTCGCCGATGCGCTGACGGCGGATGGTGCGACAATCGCGGCTGAAGCGGTGGTGACGGAATTGCGCACGGCGGGGGTGGCATGCTGATCGCGGGGGTCGATGAAGCCGGCCGGGGGCCGTTGGCCGGGCCGGTGGTCGCGGCTGCGGTGATTCTCGACCCGCAGCGCAGGGTCAAGGGACTGCGCGATTCCAAGCTGCTGACGCCCGAGAGGCGCGCCGAGCTGGCGGTCGTCATCCGCGCCCGCGCCGTGGCATGGGCGGTCGCCTACAGCGATGTCGGAGAGATCGATGCCCTGAACATCCTTCAGGCGACCTTGCTCGCGATGAAGCGGGCGATCGAGCAGCTGACGACGGCGCCCGAAGTGGTCTGGATCGATGGCAACCAGTGTCCGCAGCTCAATTATCCTTCGCGGGCGATCGTCGACGGCGACCGTCTGGTCGCCGAGATCGCCGCGGCGTCGATACTCGCCAAGACGACGCGCGATGCAATGCTGGTCGACCTGGACCGCAGCTACCCGCTGTACGGGTTCGCGCGGCACAAGGGCTATTCGACGCCCGAGCACCTGGCCGCGCTGGCGCAGCACGGACCGTGCGCGGCGCACCGGCGCTGGTTCGGCCCGGTCCGGCAGAGCGGCTTCGACTTCTGATGGCGAGGGCGGTACCGTACAAGCGCCCCGCAGCGCTTTTGTTCGATGTTTTCGGGACCGTCGTCGATTGGCGCGGCAGCGTCAGCAAGGAACT
This sequence comes from Casimicrobiaceae bacterium, assembly GCA_036270955.1. Lineage (GTDB taxonomy): Bacteria > Pseudomonadota > Gammaproteobacteria > Burkholderiales > Casimicrobiaceae > PALSA-1003. The sequence continues at coordinate 29,696 of DATBBM010000139.1, forward strand.
GGCGCGCATCGGCAGGCGGCAGGGTGTCCGCGCCGATTGGGACGAGTTCGCCGATGCCTGGCGTGCCGGCTATCGTCCGGCGATGGACAGGGTGCGCCGCGGCGAACTGCCGTGGCAGCCGCTCGACAGCCTGCACCTGCAGATGTTGCGCGGGCTGGTCGGCCGTTTCGGCCTCGCCCTCGACGAACGGGAGATCGAAGCGGTCAACCTGGTCTGGCACCGCCTCGCCCCCTGGGCGGACGCACGGGCGGGCCTGCGCCGCCTCAAACGCGGCTGCATCATAGGCACCTTGTCGAACGGGAACATGGCTTTGCTGGTCGAGCTGTCGAAAGCCGCGAACCTTCCGTGGGACTGCATTCTTTCGGCCGAGCTCTTCAGACACTACAAGCCGGATCCCGAGGTCTATCTCGGTGCGGCCGCATTGCTCGCGCTCGAGCCGGCCGACGTCATGCTGGTCGCCGCGCACAAGGACGATCTCGCGGCGGCGCGGCGCTGCGGCCTGCAAACCGCCTACGTGCAACGTCCGCTGGAATTCGGTCCGGGTACGGCGCGCGGCGGCCCCGATCGGCTGAGCACGCTCAATGCCGGCGATTTCGCGGACCTGGCCGACCAGCTCGGGCTGTAGGCGGCGCAATATGCTATGTTTGACCCTGCAGCGGCGCTCGATCCCGTGTCGCCGCGAGTGTTTTCGAAGCAGGAGATTCCGCATTGATCCATTGTGTATTGCATGATCCCAACGACTCGGTCGCCGTCGTCGTCGTCGAAGGCATCAAGGCCGGACAAACGCTGACCGGGCTGATCCTCGACGAGGACCGGACGATAGACTTGCGCTGCGCGCAAGACATCCCGCTCGGACACAAGGTCGCCTTGAGGGACCTGAACATAGGCGACACCGTGATCAAGTATGGCGTCGACATCGGCAAGGTCGTCGCGCCAATCAAGGCCGGACAACACGCGCACGTCCACAACATCAGGACCAAGCGCTGGTGACGAGCGGCGCCGCCCGGCGGCACGGGGCGTTGCTCCCCGCGCTGCCGCTCTCATGCGCTGAAGCCGTATATTCCGCTCGGCGCGCGGATCGCCCCTTGCCTGGTGCCCGCATTCGCGCTCGTTGCGACCAACCATCGTTAGCAAGGAATCATTGATGCAAAAAAGCTTCTGGGGATATCGCCGCGAGAATGGCCGCGTCGGCGTACGCAACCATGTGATCGTGCTGCCCGTCGACGATCTGTCCAACGCCGCGGCCGAAGCGGTTGCGCACAATGTCAAGGGCGTGCTGGCGATTCCGCATCCCTATGGAAGGCTGCAGTTCGGTCCCGACCTCGAACTGCACTTTCGCACGCTGATCGGCGCGGGAAGCAATCCGAACGTTGCCGCAGTGGTCGTCATCGGCATCGAAGAGGGATGGACCCAGAAGCTTGTCGACGGCATCGCGGCAACCGGCAAGCCGGTGGCCGGCTTCGGCATCGAGCTGCACGGCGATCACGACACGATCATGAGGGCGTCGAAGGCGGCGCGCCAGTTCATGCAGGCCGCCAGCGAACAGCAACGGGTCGAATGCGGGATCGACGAGCTCTGGGTCTCTACCAAATGCGGTGAATCGGATACGACCTCGGGCTGCGGCGCCAATCCCACCGTCGGCGATGCATTCGACAAGCTTTATGGAGCGGGCTCCACGCTGGTGTTCGGCGAAACGACCGAGCTTACCGGCGGCGAGCAGATCGTCGCCGCGCGTTGCCGTGACGACAAGGTCCGCGCCGATTTCATGCGCGTGTTCGACCGCTATCAGGAGGTCATCAACCGGCACAAGACCACCGATCTCTCGGATTCGCAGCCGACCAAGGGCAACATCGCCGGCGGGCTGACGACGATCGAGGAAAAGGCCCTCGGCAACATCCAGAAGATCGGCAAGAAATGCATCATCGACGGCGTGCTGGACAAGGCGGAGACGCCTTCGGGCCCCGGCCTCTGGTTCATGGACAGCTCGTCGGCGGCCGCGGAGATGGTGACCCTGTGCGCCGCGGCCGGCTTCGTCGTCCATTTCTTCCCCACCGGCCAGGGCAACGTCATCGGCAATCCGATACTTCCGGTCATCAAGATCTGCGCCAATCCGCGCACCGTGCGGACGATGAGCGAGCATATCGACGTCGACACGTCGGCGCTGTTGCAGCGGGGCATCACGATGGATCAGGCGGGCGACAAGCTGCTCGAGATGATGTTTCGCACGGCGAACGGCAGGCTGACCGCCGCGGAAGCGCTGGGCCATCGCGAATTCGTGATGACCCGGCTGTACGAGAGCGCATGAGCGCGGCGTTCCGCACCGCTTCCGTTCCGATGCTTACGATGTCCACAGGACCAATGATGAGAAAAGCTTTGCCGCTGCGAGGCCGCCTCGTGCTAACGGTGTTTTTGGCGGCGCTGCTGCCGTTTTGTGCGCGCGCCGAGATGAGCGAGATCAAGGTCGCGCAGCAATACGGCATCGGCTACCTGCCGCTGATGATTATGGAGGAGCAGAAGCTGATCGAAAAACACGCCAAGGCCAACGGCGTCGACGTCACTGTCGATTGGGCCAAGTTTGCCGGCGGCAACGTGATGAACGACGCGCTGCTGTCGAACAGCCTGCAGTTCGCATCGGGAGGGGTTGGGCCGTTCGTGACCCTGTGGGCCAAGACGCGGGGCAATCTCGACGTAAAGGCCGTCGGCGCGATCAATTCGATGCCGCTGTACCTGAATACGCGCAATCCCGCGGTGAAGTCCCTCAAGGACTTCACCGACAAGGACAAAATCGCGCTCCCGGCGGTCAAGGTATCGATCCAGGCGGTGACCTTGCAGATGGCGGCCGAAAAGGTGTTCGGCGAGGGACAGCAGAACAAGCTCGATCCGCTGACGGTAAGCATGTCGCACCCGGATGCGCAGCTCGCATTGCTGTCCGGACAATCGGAAGTCACTGCACATTTCGGCTCGCCGCCGTTCCAGTACCAGCAATTGAAGAATCCGGCGGTACACACAGTACTGAGCTCGTACGACGTGCTCGGCGGTCCGGCAACCTTCAACGTCGTCTGGACGACGTCGAAGTTCAGGAGCGAGAATCCGAAGCTGTACGACGCCTTCGTCAAGGCGCTCGACGAGGCAACGGCGCTGATCAACAAGGACAGGCACTGGGCGGCAGAGTCCTATCTCCGGATGTCGAAGGACAAGGCAACCCTGAAGGAGATCGAGGACATGCTGAACGACCCGGCGATCGTGTTCACCACGACCCCGCAGAACGTCATGAAATACGTCGCTTTCATGACCAAGATCGGCTCGATCAAGAATCCGCCGGAATCGTGGAAGGACATGTTCTTTCCGAACGCCCAGAATCTGCCAGGAAGCTAGGGCCTCAGCGACGATGGGCGCCACCGATGCATCCGCGGCACGCGAGATCGCCGTAGATCTCGCGGCGATACGCGCCGCGCAAGCGCGCATCCGGCCGCACGTGCATCGCACGCCGGTACTGACCAGCCGGTCGCTCGACACGGCGGCGGAAGCGACGCTGTTCTTCAAGTGCGAGAATCTTCAGAGGGTCGGCGCGTTCAAAGCGCGCGGCGCATGCAACGCCGTGTTTTCGCTCGACGACGTGGAAGCGAGGCGCGGCGTGGTCACGCATTCGTCGGGCAACCACGGCGCCGCGGTCGCATGGGCCGCGGCGCGTCGCGGCATTCCGGCGTGGGTCGTGATGCCGGAAAACTCGGCCGAGATAAAGAAAGCTGCGGTGCGGGGTCTGGGCGCGACCGTGCGATTCTGCGTGCCGACGCTCGAAGCGCGTGATACGACCTGCGCTGCCGTGCAGGCCGAAACCGGTGCGTTGCTGGTCCATCCTTACGACGATTGGCGCGTCATCGCAGGGCAGGGGACCGCCGCGCTGGAGCTTCTCGAAGAGATACCCGGTCTCGATGCAGTCATCACGCCGGTCGGCGGCGGCGGGCTGCTGTCCGGCACCGCGGTTGCGTCGCGAGGGATCAACCCGTCGATTCGCGTCTATGGCGCCGAGCCGGCGGGCGCCGACGATGCTTGGCGGTCGCTGCAGAGCGGGCGTATCGTCCCGCAGACCGATCCGCGGACGATCGCCGACGGCTTGCGCTCGTCGCTGGGGGTCAAGACGTTTGCCGTGCTGTCGACACTGGTCGATGCGATAGGTACCGCTTCGGAAGAGGCGATCGTACGGGCGATGCGGCTGACCTGGGACAAGCTCAAGCTGATCATCGAGCCATCGTCGGCTGTGCCGCTCGCCGCGCTGCTCGAGCGCAAGCTGCCGGTCGCGGGGTTGCGCGTCGGCATCGTCATCAGCGGCGGCAACGTCGATCTGGACCGGTTGCCTTGGCAGCATTGAGACGAATGCCGCGCAGCGGCTGAGGACCCGGCAGCTATCCGGGGCCCGAATTGCGCCGCTGAGGAGGAAGCATGGCCGAAACCACGGAGCCGCTGCTCGATGTTCGCGGCGTAACGATTCAGTACAAGACTACCGAGCATCGTATCACCGCGACGTATCGCGTCGATTTCCAGGTATTTCGATCGGACCGCTTCATCCTGCTCGGACCGTCTGGCTGCGGCAAGTCGACTCTGCTCAAGGCAGTCGGCGGTTATCTGAATCCGGTTGAAGGCGAGATCCGACTCAAAGGCGTGCCGGTGACGCGGCCGGGACCGGATCGCATGATGGTCTTCCAGGAATTCGACCAGTTGCTGCCCTGGAAGACGGTCAAGGAGAACGTGGTGTTCGCGCTGGTATCCAGCGGCAAGCTTCCGCCCAAGCCGGCGGAGGAAAAGGCGCTCGAATACATCCACAAGGTGAACCTGACCAAGTTCGCAGACAGCTATCCGCACACCCTTTCCGGCGGCATGAAGCAGCGGGTCGCGATCGCGCGAGGCATGGCGATGGAGCCCGACGTGCTGCTGATGGACGAGCCCTTTGCCGCGCTCGACGCGCTGACCCGGCGCAAGATGCAGGACGAATTGCTGCAGCTGTGGGACGACACGCGCTTTACCGTTCTGTTCGTCACACATTCGATCCCCGAGGCGATCACCATCGGCAGCCGGATCCTGCTGATGTCGCCGCACCCCGGACAGGTCAAGGCGGAGCTGAACAGCCTGCCGAGAAGCGCCACGCACGGGGAAGCGGTCAGAGAGCTTGAGCGAAAGATCCATGCGATGCTCTTCGCCGAGCCCGTCGAGAGTGAGGATGAATTCCATGCCTGAAGCCGACGCGATACGTCCTGACGTTCTCCGGCCAACCGTCGACGCCTCGCAATTCGGCGTCGTGCAACGCCCGCTATCGATCGGCGAGCGGATCTACAACATCGGCGCGGTGCGCAAGCTGGCGATACTCGTGCTGCTCGCGGTCGCTTGGGAGCTCTATGCGCGCTGGCTGCACAACGACCTCCTGTTCCCGACGTTCAGCGCGACCTTGCAAGCCTTTGCCCAGGCGATGATCAGCGGCGGTCTGCTGGGCAAGGCCTGGACCTCGATCAAGGTACTTCTGATCGGCTACGCGGCCGGCATCGCCCTGGCGGCCGTATTGACGACCGTGGCGATCAGCTCGCGGGTCGGCACCGACTTTCTGGAAACCCTGACTTCGATGTTCAATCCGCTGCCGGCGATCGCGCTGTTGCCGCTGGCGCTGATCTGGTTCGGGCTGGGCAATGGCAGCCTGGTATTCGTGCTGATCCATTCGGTGCTGTGGGCGGTGGCGCTGAATACGCACTCCGGATTCCTGTCGGTGTCGAATACGCTGCGCATGGTCGGCCGCAACTATGGACTGCACGGCCTGTCGTACGTGGGGAGAATATTGATCCCTGCCGCGTTCCCGAGCATCCTGACGGGGCTGAAAATCGGCTGGGCGTTTGCGTGGCGCACCCTGATCGCGGCCGAGCTGGTGTTCGGCGTATCGTCGGGCTCGGGCGGCCTGGGCTGGTTCATCTACGAGAACAAGAATCAGCTCGAGATCGCCAACGTCTTCGCCGGTCTTTTCACGGTGATCATGATCGGCCTCCTGGTCGAGAACGTCATTTTTCGCACGATCGAACAGCGCACGGTGCGCAGATGGGGGATGCAGAATTGAGCTGGAGCGCCAAGCCAGTGCGGCAAGCACAAGCATCGCGGGGCGATTATCCGCGCTTTCATCTGGCCTTTCCGGTGACCGATCTCACCGTCGCCCGGCGCTTCTACGGCGGCGTCCTGGGGTGTACCGAGGGACGCAGTGCCCAGGAATGGGTGGACTTCGATTTCTTCGGCCATCAGATTGTCGCGTTCCGGGTCGGCGCCGCCGACATGAAAGTGGCGACCAGCCTGGTCGACGGCGATCAGGTGCCTGTGCGGCATTTCGGCGTGATCCTGGAAGTCGAGGAATGGAACAGCCTTGCCGACCGTCTGGAAACGGCCGGAGTGCGGTTCATCATCGAGCCGCATGTCCGATTCAAGGGTCAGATCGGCGAGCAGTCGACCATGTTCCTGCTCGACCCGTTCGACAACGCGCTGGAGTTCAAGGCATTCGAGAACATCGACCAGTTGTTCTCGCCGCAGTGAGCCGCGCAGCGTGCGCATCGTCATCAGCGAATTCATCGACGATGCGGCAGTGACCTCGCTGGCACGGAATTTCGACGTGCGGTACGACGCCGCACTGGTCGAGCGTCCGGCCGAACTGGGCGTCGAATTGAGCGGCGCCGACGCGTTGATCGTCCGCAACCGCACACAGGTCGATGCCGCGCTGCTGGCCGGGGCGCCAAGGCTGAAAGTCGTCGGCAGGCTCGGCGTCGGGCTGGACAATATCGATCTTCCCGCGTGCGAGGCGCGGCGGATCGACGTGATACCCGCTACCGGCGCCAATGCACGCTCGGTGGCCGAATATGTGATCGCCGCGGCGCTGCTGCTGCGACGCCAGGCCTACGGTGCGAGCGCCGCGGTCGGCGCGGGCGAGTGGCCGCGCGCCGCGCTGGCCCAAGGTCGGGAGCTCTCGGGCAGCACGCTGGGCATCGTCGGCTTCGGCAGCATCGGCCGTCTGGTGGCAGAGCTCGCGCACCGGCTGGGCATGCGCGTGATCGGCCACGATGCCGCGATCGCGCCGGATTCGGCCTCGTGGGGCGAGCGGCACACGGCGCCGCGGCCGCTGGACGATCTCTTGCGCGAGTCGGACATCGTATCGCTGCATTTGCCGCTGACGGAGGAGACGCGCCGGCTTCTGGATGCGCGCCGGCTCGCGCTGATGAAGCGAGATGCGATCCTGATCAACACCTCGCGCGGCGGAATCGTCGACGAAGCGGCGCTGGCCGCGGCACTGCGTGGTGGAATGCTCGGCGGCGCGGCGCTCGACGTTTTCGAGCGCGAGCCGCTGCCAGCCGCGAATGTGCTCGCCGGGTGTCCGGGCTTGCTGCTCACGCCGCATATTGCCGGCGTCACGCTCGAGTCGAACGCGCGCGTTTCGGCGATGGTTGCGCGCGAGGTCGCTGCCGCGCTGTTACGGCGCGGGGGCGACGGCGCGCATGCCTAGGCTTGCACAGGCGGCGCTGCGCGAGCTTGTCGAGCGCGCGTTGCGCCGCGCCGGCGCGAGTGCGGCCATGGCGGCGGCCACCGCGAAGGCGCTGACCGAAGCCGATGCGGAAGGATTGGGCTCGCACGGCGTCGCACGTGTTCCCCAATACGCCGCACATCTGAGGAACGGCCGCGCCGTCGGCGATGCCGTTGCGAGCGTGGTACGTTCGCGCGGTGGCGCCGCGCTGGTCGACGCCGCCGGCGGGCTCGCGTTTCCCGCCTGCGCGCTGGCCGTCGCCGAGGCGATTCACCGCGCGCGCGAGTTCGGCGTGAGCTTCGTCGGCGTCACCAACAGCCATCATTTCGGCGTCGCCGCCTATCACCTCGCGCCTGTCGCGGGGGCCGCGATGGTCGGCCTGGCGTTCGGCAACTCACCCGCGGCGATGGCGGTCGCTGGCGGCAGGCATCCGCTGCTCGGTACCAATCCGATCGCCGCTGTCTTTCCGCGCAGGAGCGGTGCGCCGCTCACCATCGACTTGTCGCTCTCGCAGGTCGCGCGGGGCAAGGTGATGATCGCGGCGAAGGAAGGCCGGTCGATTCCTGCGGGTTGGGCGCTGGACGCCGACGGCAACCCGACAACCGACGCGCGGGCGGCGTTGGGCGGATCGATGGTGGCCCTCGGCGGAGACAAGGGCGCGACGCTCGCGTTGGTCGTCGAATTGCTCGCCTGCGCGCTGACCGGCGCCGCGATGGGCTTCGAAGCCGATTCGTTCTTTGTCGACGAAGGCAATCGGCCGGGTGTTGGGCAGGCGTTCCTGGTCATCGATCCGGCCGCGCTCGCCGGCATGCCGGTTTATCTCGAGCGGGTCGAGACGCTAATCGCGGAAATGGAAAAGGATCCGGCCGTCCGAGTGCCGGGCTATCGTCGGAATGCGCTTGCCGAAGAAGCGGCCCGCGATGGCATCGAGGTCGGACCGGCATTGCACCAACAGCTGATCGAGCTCGCCGGCTGATCGGATCGTCCGCCGGCGGCGTGCGCACGAGACTTCAGTTGCTGCGCGCGGGCGCTCCGAATGAATAGCGGAGTCCTATCCACACGCCGCGCGGCGCACCGATTCCGCGAAACTGTTCGGCTATCGCGTCGTTTCCCGATGAGGGTCCGAAGTTGCGATTGGGCCCGGTGAAGGCGTTGGAACCCAGCACACCGATGTTCTGGTAGCGCCGGTCAAACGCGTTGGCGATTCGGGCGAAGACCTCAAAGTCCTTGGCTGCCTGGTAGCGCGCATCTAAGTCGGCGACCGCGTACGCCGGCACCCTACCATGCCGGTCCTGATTGTTCTCGTCGCCCCGTGCGTACTGGCTGGAGGCGTAGACGATGCTACCGCCGATGGAAAAACGGTCGTCGAAGTCGTAGTCGGCGCGAAGCTTCGCTGAATTCGATGGAATACCGGGGATGCGATTTCCCGGACTGACGGCGATCGCACCGCTTTCGTCGGCTGCCGAGTTATTCGGACTCGCGGCGACGAAGGCCGAGCGGAACGTTGCCTCGGTATGGCTGTATCGCAGATTGAGCGACAGTGCGCCGACGCGCGTCCCCCCCCAGAGCTCTACACCCTGCCTGCGAGTCTTGCCGACATTCTGGAAGTAGCCCGCATTCACGGCGCCGGCGCCGCTGGAGATGAACTGGATGTCATCGTCCAGGTCGGTGCGATAGGCTGCAATCGCCCATTGCGCCGCCGCATCGAGCTTGCCGCGTGCACCTGCCTCGATGGTCCTCGAGACAACCTTGCTCAGCGGCGGGTCGGCGACGAATATGTTCGGCAGCTTGCATGGTGCTGCGGCATCGGAGCAGGTGAGCTCCACCGGAGACGGCGCCCGCATGCCCTCGCTGTAGCTGGTATACGCGGTCAGCGTCGGCGAAGGACTGAAATTGATCCCCATCGCCGGATTGAAGCGGGAAAACGTGAAATTGCCGTCCAGGTCGGGACTGGTGCCGCTGCGATCGTTGATGGCGACCCGGGCATGGTTGTACCGGCCGGACAGCGTCAGCGTCCACTGCTGGTCCAGGGCTAACGTATCGTTGAAATAGACTCCGACGTAGCGGTTGGTCGTGCCGACGTCGGTCTCGGGTGCGAAGGGGCCGATGCCGACGGCTGCGCGATCGACGGTGAAATTGGCGGCCTGCGATTCCTGCGCGAACGTCGTGTCGCCGAAGTCGCCACTCACGCCAGCGATGAATTGATTCCTGCGCCCGGCAAGCTCGCCGAGCAGCGTCAGCTGCAGTCCGAAGCCCCAGCTCCTCTGATCGATGGAAGAGCGATCGTTGGTCGCCTGATTGAGCGCCGGCATGCCCGTGTCCGGATCGACCGCACCGAAATCGTCGTTTACGTTGCTGCTGACGTTGGTGTTGCGGAAGCGACGGTAATAGGCGTTTCCGCCGAGCAGAACATCCTCCGCGAGGAAGCGGCTGCCTTTCGCGGTCAGGAACGTGAGCTTGTTTTCGTTGAGGTCGGGAAACGTGTAGGCCTGTCTGGGGGTGTCGAGCCAGGACACCGGAAGCGTCTGCGTGCCCTGCAGGTTGTTGTTTGCGAGCGTGAGACTCACGTCGAAGTCGACGTTGTCGTCCTGATATCCAACCTTGCCGAAAAATTGCCTCACCCGGCTCGGATTGTGATCCGCCCAGCCTTTGTCGTCGAAGACGTTCCCGGTCATGAAATAGTCGACGTGGTCGCGTACGCCACCGTATTCGAATTCCGCGGACTTCCGGCCAAACGAACCGGCCGACACCTCGACCGCGCCGCCGGGACTCTGCGTCCCGCTGCGGGTATAGATCGCCAGCGCGCCTCCCAGCGTGTTGAGGCCGAACGCGGGATTCGAGCCGGGAATGAGCTGGATGCTCGAAATCGCCGAGACCGGAAGCAGGTCCCAGTTGACGACGTCGCCGAATGCCTCGTTGATCCGCACGCCGTCCTGAAACACCGACAGGCCCTGCGGGGTCCCGAGCAGGGGCGAGGCCGCGAAGCCGCGAAAGTTGAGATCCTGCTGGTAGGGATTGCCTTGCGCAGCGGAGACGCCGACGCTGTTGGCGTTGCGCTCGAGGAAGTCGCTCAGGTCGAGCGGCCGCTGCCGCATCAGATCGGCGCGACTGAAGCTCTGCACGTTGGCGGGGACATCCTTCAACGCGGTGCCCAGGCCGGGCAACGGCGTCGTGCCGATGACCTCGACCTTGGGCAACTCGAAAACTTCCGCCGGATTGTCGGCGCGCGCAGCGGATGCCGCGCCGGCCAGCGCCAATGAAAGCGCGACGACGCGCCGCGCCGTTCGCCTCTGCCCGTCGCCTGCGTTCAGCGGAGCGCCACGCCCCAGGGCAGATCTCCTACGGCGATATCGGCGATCTTGGCATTGGTCGCGGTATCGACGACAGCGATCGCATTCGACCGTCCACATGCGACGTAAAGCTTGCGACCGTCCGGCGTGATCGCCATGTTCCACGGGCGCTTGCCGACGGGTATCGCGGCAATGATCGCATTGCTCACCGTGTCGATGACCTGCACCGTTCCTTCGCCGCCCGAGCTCACGTAGACCCGCTTGCCGTCTGGCCGGACGGTGACGCCGTTGGAGCGACTGCCGGCCTTGATGCTTGCGATGACCTTCATGGTTGCGACATCGATCACGTTAACCGTATCTGCGTGTTCCGCCGCCACGTACGCGCGCTTGCCATCGGGCAGGAAGCCGATGCCGCGCGGCCGGTCGCCGACCTTCACGGACTGCACGACCTCGCCCTTGCCGAGGTCGACGACGTCGACGCTGTCGGCTTCCTCGCTACTGACGTAAAGCCATCGATCATCGGGGCTGAACACCGCGTGTTCTGGATTCTTGCCGCGCATCTTGAGCTGCCGTACCACCTTTCCGCTCGCCGTATCGACCAGCATCACCTGATCGTCTTCCTCGACGGCTGCGGCCAGCAGCTTGCCGTCGCTGGAGAGGTAGATGCCTTCGGGAGATTTTCCCAGCGGCGTGCGCAGAAGCACCGCGCCGGTCGCCGCATCGACGGTCACCAGCGCGTTGGCCGTCTGATCGCTCAGGTAAAGCCGCTTCCCGTCGGGTGAAAGCGCGATCCCGCGCGGCTTGCCGCCGACGTTGAACGTTGCGGTGATCTTGTCGGTCGCGGTATCGATCATCGACACGGTGCCCGACCCCTCGTTGGAGGTGTACGCGATCGGCGCCGCGACGACCGGTAGCGAGCCGGCGAGCGACAACGCCGCCGCAATGAGGATCCGCGAAAAGCGCATGGTAATGATTGCTCCCAGAAAGCGTCGGTTGCGTCGCGATGGAGCCGGCGCGAACGATCGGTTATGCTACACGACTTTGTCGGAATGTCTTCAGCGCGCAGAACATGCCAAACTCCGCCCCTCGCTGGCGCAGGACGTGGCGGATCGTGCCGCCAGCGATGCTGCTGGCGATCTTCGGCGCAACGATGCCGGAGTCCGCGAGGGCACAGGACGTCGTGCGCATCGACCCGCTGGTCATTACAGCGACGCGGATCGAAGAGCGCGCGTTCGATTTGCCGGTAGCCATCGACAGCATCGGCGCGGCACGGATCCAGCAGGGACAGCTGCAGATCAATCTGTCGGAATCGCTCTCGCGCGTTCCGGGCCTGGTCGTGCAAAACCGGTGGAATTACGCCCAGGATCTGCAGGTTTCCTCGCGCGGCTTCGGTGCGCGGGCGAGCTTCGGTGTGCGCGGGATACGCCTCTACCAGGACGGCATCCCGGCAACGATGCCCGACGGGCAGGGCCAGACAGGCAGCTTCAGTCTGGCCGCCGCGCAGCGCATCGAAGTCCTGCGAGGCCCGTTCTCGACCCTGTACGGCAATGCCGCGGGCGGCGTAATCTCGATCTTCAGCGAGGACGGGCCGCCGACGCCGACGGCGCAGGCAGAGGTCGTCGGCGGCAGCTATGGCACGTGGAACGCGATCGCGAAATTCGGCGGTGAAGAGCGCGGCGTCAACTTTTCGGTCGTCGCCAATCACTTCGCTACCGACGGCTACCGAGACCACAGCGAAGCGCAGCGCGATCAGGTCAATGCGAAGGTCAAGTTCGCCTTCGACGACGGCACCCGGGTCACGATGATCGCCAACTCGCTCTACCAGCCCGAAGCGCAGGACCCGCTCGGGCTGACGCGCGCGCAGTGGGGGGCGAACCCGCGGCAGGCGGACCCTGCGGCTACGCTGTTCAATACGCGGAAGACCGTCGGCCAGCAGCAGGGCGGTGCGACGATCGAACACGGCATGGGTGCCGACACCACCTTGCGCCTGACGGCTTATGGCGGACAGCGCTCGGTTCGGCAATACCTGGCGCTCGCGGGCACGCTCGACACTTCATCGGGCGGTGTCACCGATCTGTCAGGCAACTTCGCCGGTGTCGACCTTCGCGCGACGACCCGTCTCTCCGCCGCCGGCCGGCCGCTGACGCTGACGGTCGGAGCCGCGTACGACCGGCAGCAGCAGGCGCGCAAGGGCTTCGTCAACAACAGCGGCGCACTGGGCGATCTGCGGCGCGACGAAGACGACACGGTCCGCAATCAGGACGCGTATGCGCAGGCAGAGTGGTTTCCGCTGGACGCCTTGTCGTTGCTCGCCGGCGCGCGTTACAGCGACGTGCGCTTCGATTCGGTCGACCACTACATCACCGCGACGAATCCGGACGACAGCGGAGGGGTCGCTTTCTCGCATGCGAGTCCCGTCGCCGGCGTCGTCTGGCATGCGGCGAAGGACATCAACGTCTACGCCAACTGGGGCGAGGGCTTCGAGACGCCGACCTTCATCGAGCTGGCTTATCGCAATACGGGCACCGGCCTCAACTTCGCGCTGCGGCCGGCGGTCAGCCGCTCGACCGAAATTGGCGTCAAGGCGTACTTAGCCGAGGCTCAGCGCGTCAATCTCGCTGCCTTCCTCACGCACACGTCGAACGAGATCATCGTCGACGCCGCGACCGGCGGCCGTACGACCTACAAGAACGCCGGCAAGACCCGGCGGCGCGGGCTCGAGGCGCAGTGGGAAGGCGCTCTGGGCGGCGGTCTGACCGGTTATGCGGCCTACACTTACCTGTCGGCGAGATTCGCCGAGGATACGACCACCGGCACACCGCCCTTGCTCGTCCCTTCGGGATCGCACCTGCCTGCCGTGCCGGAAACCAGCGCCTACGCCGAGCTGGCCTGGACGCGCGCCGACTGGGCAGGCTTCTCGGTCGCGCTGGAAGCGCAGTACGCGGCCAAGCTCTACGTCAATGAGCGCAATACCGACGCTGCCCCGGCCTATACGGTGGCCAACGTTCGCGCCGGATTCGAGCAGCGCATCGGCGCGTGGACGCTGCGCGAATTCGCCCGCGTCAACAACATCGCCGACCGAAACTACGTCGGCTCGGTGATCGTCGGCGATACCAACGGGCGGTTCTTCGAGCCGTCGGCGCAGCGTAATTACCTGATCGGCGCCAGTGCCAATGTCAGGTTCTGATTCGACTCAACGCTATCCGACGGCCGTGATCGTCATGCACTGGGCGATCGCCGCGGCGGTGGTCGGCCTTGTGGTGCTCGGATGGTGGATGCAGACAATCCCGAAACAGCCGGTCGGACCCCGCGCCGACGCGTACAACCTGCACAAGTCGATTGGATTGGTCGCATTGCTGCTGATGGCCGTCCGGCTTGCCTGGCGCGCCTCGCACCGGCCGCCGGAGCTTCCTCCGCTTCCACGGTGGCAGGCGCACGCGGCGGTGGCGGTCCACCTGCTGCTGTACGCGGTCATGTTCATCGCTGCTTTCAGCGGCTATGTCGGCTCGGCGACCAGCGGGTATCCGGTGAGGTTCTTCGGCTGGGTGCTCCCATCGTGGGCGGGCGCCAACGATGCGGTCAAAGATGCGTGCAGCGTGATTCATCTGGTCAGCAACTGGGTGCTGGTCGCCGCCATCGGCGCGCATGTCGCCGCGACGATCTATCATCAGTGGGGCTTGCGCGACGGCCTGCTCTGGCGGATGTGGCCGATCGGACCGCAAGCGCGCAAGCGCGCCGTTGGAGCGCGCGGCGCGGGGTGAAGTCGCCGTGCGCGAGCCGCTTCCCTTAGCTCTTGAGCGCGGATTCCAGCAACTTCGCCGTCTCGGGGAAATTTCCTTCGCGCGCGAGATCCAGGGCGGTCTTACCGCGATCGTCTCTGAGCTCGGGCTTGGCGCCGGCGGCGAGCAAGGCGCGCACCGTTTCTGTCTTCCCGTATCCGGCGGCCCACATCAGCGCCGTAAGGTTGTGCGCGAGGACGGTGTTGGCATCGACGCCGGCGTGCAACAGCAGCTGCACAATATCGGTGCGTCCTTCGCCTGCCGCATAGGTCATGGCCGTCTTTTGCAATCGGTCGACGGCGAAAACATCGGCCCCGCTGGCCAGAAGCCGCCTGACGATTTCGGTCTGACCGGCGTGCGACGCTGCCATCAGCGGCGTGACGCCGTTGACCGCGGCTAGGTTCACGTCGGCGCCGGCGTCCAGCATGCGGGAGGCCAGGGCGGGGTGGTCGTTCTTGAGCGCTATCACCAGCGCGGATTCGCCGATCCGGCTGCGCGCGTTGACGGCGGCGCCATCGGCCAGCGCTCGTACCAGCCCGCCCTCGTCGCCGCTGCGCGCTGCTGCCAAAAGCCTCGCATTGATCGACCAGTCCTGCGCCAGCGCGGCGTGCGGCAGTGCAATAAATGCCGCGAAGACAAGACCTGCAAAGTGCCGCGCCCCCGGCGCGCAGCGAGCCCGCGGCGCCGCAGGTACCCCGTTTCTTGACTTGTCGTCCACAGATTGCTTTTCCATTTTGGTTGGACTATAACGCAAAATACGCGAGCAGGCCGACGCGTTGCTCTTCTGGACTCAGGCGCAGCGGGCCGATGCGAGCGCAACGAAAATAAATCTCCTGGAGGGATCAATTATGCCGTCCGATTTCAGCATTTCTTGGCGCTTAGCCGCTGCGCTTGCGCTGGCCTGCGGATTTTCCGCACCCCTCGCCGCGCAGGAAGTGGCGGGACCCGCCACTACGACGACGCGTGCGATGCCGGCGCTCACCAGCGTGACCCAGTCGATGCTCGACGGCGCGGCCAACGACAGCAAGAACTGGCTGCATTCGAACGGCAGCTATGACCAGACCCGTTACTACACGGGCAAGCAGATCAACGCCCAGAACGTCGCCCGGCTGAAGCCGGCCTTCGTCTTTCAGACCGCGGTGGTCGAATCGATGGAGACCGCGCCGATTGTCGACAACGGCGTCATGTTTCTGACGACGTCGTTCAATCACGTCTATGCGATCGACGCGAAGACCGGCGAAGAGTACTGGCACTACAAGCACAAGCTCGGTCCGATCGTGACCGTCTGCTGTGGCAACAACAACCGCGGCGTCGCGATCGCGGAAGGCAAGTTGTACATGGGAACCATCGACGCCAAGCTGGTTGCGCTCGACGCCAAGACCGGCAATCTGCTGTGGGAGACGCAGATCGCCGATCCGGACAAGGGCTATTCGGAGACGATGGCGCCGGCGTACGTCGATGGCAAGATCCTGATCGGCACCAACGGCGGCGAATACGGCATCCGCGGCTTTATCAAGGCGTTCGACGCCAAGGACGGCAAGCTGCTGTGGACGTTCTACAGCATCCCCGACAAGGGTCACGAAGGCGTATGGGCGAAGAACGACGCCACCGGCCGCGACATGCATCGCGATATCGAGGCCGAGAAGGCAGCCTTCGCCAAGGACAGCTCGTTCTATCAGCAGCTCGGCGGTGGCGTGTGGATGACCCCGGCGATCGACCGGAAGACCAAGACGGTGTTCTTCCTCGCCGGCAATCCCTCGCCGGACCTTTACGGCGCGATCCGCCCGGGCGACAACCTGTATACCAATTCGATCGTCGCCATCGACCTCGACAAGGGCACTTATAAGTGGCACTTTCAGTACATCGCGCACGACGTGTGGGACCTCGACGCGGTCAGCCCGGCGATCCTGACGCAAGCCAAGGACGCCAACGGCAAGATGGTCGACGTCGTTATCCACGGCGGCAAGACCGGTCACATCTACGTGCACGAGCGGAACACCGGCAAGCTCATCCGCTTCTCCGAGGCGATGATCCCGCAGGAGAACATGTGGGTGCTGCCGACCAAGGAAGGCGCGCGGATGCTTCCCGGCGCAAACGGTGGCGTCGAATGGTCGCCGATGGCGGTCAATCCCGTGACGCGCATGGCCTACGCGGCGAATCTGCATCAGCCGATGACCTACCATGTCGAGGAAGTCCCGTACCCGGGCGGCAAGCTCTGGCTGGGCGGCGCGTTCAAGACGATCCCGAGTGAAGAGCAATGGGGACAGCTGGTCGCCGTCAATATCGACACCGGAAAGGTGGCGTGGAAGGCGAAGACGCCGCAGCCGCTGATCGGCGGTGTGCTGGCGACTGCCGGCGGCCTGGTGTTCAACGGTGAAGCGAACGGCTGGTTCAAGGCCTACGATGCGAAGTCTGGCCGCGAGCTGTGGAAATTCAACTGCGGCGCCGGCGTCAATGCACCCGCGGTTTCCTACATGGTTGGCAGCACGCAGTACATCGCGGTGGCCGCCGGAGGCAACAACCAGATCAATGCCAAGCGCGGCAACAGCGTATTCGTGTTTGCGCTGCCCTAGCCGCGACTCCTGACCCGCACGGCCACTTCGCTCGCGCGAAGTGGCCGTTTTATTTGAATGGACATGCTCAAGACCACGATCCTGATTCTGTCTGCGCTGGCCTGTGCGGTCCCGACGCAGGCCCAGCAGCTCGATGCGACGCAGATGGCGGCCGCGCGAACCAAGGCCCAAGTCTGCTTTGCGTGCCACGGACCGGACGGCAATTCGACCGTCGGCGAATATCCGATCCTCGCCGGGCAAAGCTGGCGTTACATCTACATCGAGCTCAAGGATTTCAAGGAGGGGCGTCGCAGCGACGAGCAGATGTCGCCGGTGGCGGAGAAGCTTTCGACCGAGGACATGACGCTGCTCGGCCAGTTTTTCGCCGCACAGAAACAGGCGCCGATCAAATTCGAGGTGGATGCCGCCAACGTCGAGGCGGGCCGCAAGACTTCCGACGCGGTTCTGTGTCCGATGTGCCACCTTGGCGGCTTCGTCGGGCAGAACGAGATTCCGCGCGTCGCCGGCCAGTGGCCGCAGTACATCAAAAAACAGCTGTCCGACTTCAAGGCGCGGCGGCGGACAAACGATGCCGGCAACATGACCAGCGTGGCCGCAACGCTGTCGGACGCGGACATCGAGAACCTGTCGCAATACATAGGTAATCTGTACTAGCCGTACGTTGCCGGGCGCTTGCGCGCGGAGTATCCTAGCCTCGCCGCCGTGTGATCCGCCTGCGATCATCCCCGCGCCGGCGGCCAAATCCGAAGGAGGAGCCTCGTGCCCGTCTCGCTGTCACTCACGGTCAACGGCAAGCCAGCAGCCGCCGACGTCGATGCGCGTACGCTGCTGGTCGATTTCATCCGCAATAACCTCGGCTTGACGGGCACGCACGTCGGTTGCGACACCGGTCAATGCGGCGCCTGCACGGTGCTGATCGACGGCAACGCGGTCAAGTCGTGCACGATACTCGCCGCTCAGGCGAACGGCTCGAAGATAACCACGATCGAAGGATTGGCCGCAGCCGATGGCAAGCTGCATCCGATGCAGGCCGCTTTCAAGGATTGTCACGGCCTGCAATGCGGATTCTGCACGCCCGGCATGGTGCTGTCGGCGATCGACCTGGTGCAGCGACATCCCGACGCGGACGAGAAGACGATTCGTGCCGAGCTCGAAGGCAATTTGTGCCGCTGCACCGGCTACCAGAACGTCGTCAAGGCGGTGAAGCAGGGCGCGCAGGCGATGAGGAGATAGACGATGGGTGCCAACGATCTCAACAGCGTGGGCCAGTCGGTGCGCCGCAAGGAAGACTATCGTTTTCTCACCGGCACCGGCCAATATACCGACGACATCAACCCGCAGCATCACACGCACGGCTATTTCCTTCGCTCGCCGCACGCCCATGCGCGCATACGCGGCATAGACACCGCCAAGGCGAAAGCCGCGCCCGGCGTCATCGCCATCTTGACCGGCGATGACCTGACCGGCGTCAACGGGCTGCCGTGCGGATGGCTGATCACCGGCACCGACGGGCAACCGATGAAGGAGCCACCTCATCCGATACTGGCTCAGGGCAAGGTCCGTTATGTCGGCGATGGTGTCGCATTGATCATCGCCGAAACGCCGGACCAGGCCAAGGATGCTGCCGAATTGATCGCCGTCGACTACGAAGTTCTGCCAGCGGTCGTCAATCCGGTCGACGCCTTGAAAAAAGGCGCGCCGGCGATTCACGACGGCGCACCCGGCAACAAATGCTATACGTGGGCGCTCGGCGACAAGGCCGTCGTCGACGCGGCGTTCGCCGGCGCCGCGCATGTGACCAAGCTGGACATCGTCAACAACCGCCTGATCCCGAACGCGATCGAGCCCCGCGCGGCCGTCGCGAGTTATAGCCGCGCCGACGACAGCTACACGCTATACGTCACCAGCCAGAATCCGCACGTCGAGCGCCTGTTGATGACTGCGTTCGTGCTCGGCTTGCCCGAGACCAAGGTGCGCGTGATCGCGCCCGATGTCGGCGGCGGCTTCGGGTCGAAAATCTATCTCTATCCGGAGGAGACCGCGCTGGTCTGGGCGTCGAAGCGAGTCAACCGGCCGATCAAATGGACGGCCGACCGCAGCGAGGCGTTTCTTTCCGACGCACACGGCCGGGACCATGTCACGCACGCCGAGCTGGCTCTCGACAAGGAGGGCAAATTTCTGGCGATGCGGGTGCAGACGACGGCGGCGATGGGTGCCTATCTGTCGACGTTCGCCTCGTGCATTCCGACGATTCTTTACGCGACCCTGCTGGCGGGCCAATACACGACGCCGGCGATCTGGTGCGAGGTGACCGCGGTATTCACCAATACCGCACCGGTCGACGCATATCGCGGTGCCGGACGACCCGAGGCGACCTACGTCGTCGAGCGGCTGGTGCACGCGGCCGCGGCGGAAATGGGCATCGCACAGGACGACATCCGCCGGCGCAATTTCATCCGCAACTTTCCATATCAGACGCCGGTCGCGCTGCTTTACGACGTCGGCGACTACGATGCCTGCCTGGACGAGGCGATGAAGATGGCCGACACCCGCGGCTTCGCGGCCCGCAAGGCCGAGGCGGTCAAGCGCGGCAAGCTGCGCGGCATCGGATATGCGTCGTACATCGAAGCCTGTGGGCTCGCGCCATCGAACATCGCCGGTGCGCTCGGCGCGCGCGCCGGGCTGTTCGAAGTCGGGCAGGTGCGCGTCAATCCGACCGGCGGCGTGACCGTCTTCACCGGCTCGCACAGCCACGGTCAGGGACACGAGACCACGTTCTCGCAGATCGTCGCGAGCCGGCTCGGCATCCCGATCGAGTCGGTTGAAATCGTTCACGGCGATACCGGTCGCGTGCCGTTCGGCATGGGAACCTACGGCTCGCGCTCGCTGGCCGTCGGCGGCACGGCGATCGTCAAGGCGCTGGACAAGGTGATCGCCAAGGGCAGGAAAATCGCCGCCCATCTGCTCGAGGCCGCCGAGGCCGACATCGAATTCGGCGACGGCAAGTTCACCGTCGCCGGAACCGATCGCAGCAAGACCTTCGGTGAAATCGCGCTGACGGCGTATGTGCCGCACAACTATCCGCTGGACAAGCTCGAGCCGGGGCTCGATGAAACCGCGTTCTACGACCCGACCAACTTCACCTTCCCGGCCGGAACGCACATCTGCGAAGTCGAGGTCGACCCCGACACCGGCGTCGTGCAGGTCGTCAATTTCAGCGCCTGCGACGATTTCGGCACCATCGTCAATCCGATGATCGTCGAAGGGCAGGTGCATGGCGGTCTCGCACAGGGCATCGGGCAGGCGCTGCTCGAGCAATGCGTCTACGACAAGGACAGCGGGCAGCTCCTGACCGGCAGCTACATGGATTACGCGATGCCGCGCGCCGACGATTTGCCGTCGTTCAAGGTGGCGACCAAGGTCACGCCGTGCACCCACAATCCGCTCGGCGCCAAGGGCTGCGGCGAGGCGGGAGCGATCGGATCGCCAGCGGCCCTGATGAACGCCGTGCACGACGCCTTGTCGTCGGCCGGCGTGACGTACATCGACATGCCCGCGACACCGCATCGCGTGTGGAGCGCGCTGCAGTCGGCGACACGTTCTTAAGGAGATATCCGCATGTACGCCATCGAATACCAGCGCGCCAAATCGGTTGCCGACGCAGCTTCCGCGCTCGCCCGGACCGGCGGCAAGCCGCTCGCCGGCGGGCAGAGTCTTGTCGGCGCGATGAAGTTGCGGCTCGCCAATCCGGGAACGGTCGTCGACCTGTCCGGCATCGCGGAATTGAAAGGCATCAGGAAGGAAGGCGACGCCATCGTCATCGGCGCGCTGGCGACGCATGCCGAGGTGGCGGCCTCGGCCGTCGTGAAACAGGCGATCCCTGCGCTGGCCGCGCTCGCCGAAGGTATCGGCGACAGGCAGGTCAGAAACCGCGGAACGGTCGGTGGCTCGATCGCCAACAACGATCCGGCGGCCGACTATCCGGCCGGGGTACTTGGGTTGAATGCCACCGTGGTGACCAACAAGCGGAAGATCGCCGCCGACGACTTTTTCAAGGGCATGTACGAAACCGCGCTGGCCCCCGACGAGATCATCACCGCGGTGAGTTTTCCGGTGCCGAAAAAAGCCGCGTACGTCAAATTCCCGAACCCGGCGTCACGCTTTGCATTGGTCGGCGTGTTCGTCGCGCAAACGGGCGCCGGCGTGCGCGTCGCGGTCACCGGCGCCGCCTCGCACGTCCATCGCTCGAGCGCGCTCGAGGCTGCCTTGGCGAAGAGCTTCACCGCCGACGCGGCCAAGGCGGTGAAGATTCCGGCCGATTCGCTCAACACGGACTTGCACGGCTCAGCCGAATATCGCGCGCACCTGGTTTCGGTGCTTGCAGCGCGGGCAGTCGCCGCCGCGGGTTGAGCAGTTGGGCTGGCGAGAAATCGCCGGCTGCGGAATCTGCGGAAGTCGCGGACATCGATCGCGACTTCGTGCGCGGATCAGATCGCGTCGAGCGCGTTGCGCAAATCCCGGCGCAGGTCATCGACGTCCTCGATGCCGACCGACAGCCGGACCAGCGAATCGCCGATGCCGAGTGCCGCGCGCATCGGCTCGGGGATCGAGCCGTGCGTCATCAGCGCCGGGTGCTCGATCAGGCTCTCGACGCCGCCCAGACTCTCGGCCAGCGCGAACAGCCGGCAGTTTTCCAGGAAGCGCTTGGTGCCGGCCAGATCGGTCTTCAGCACGATCGTCACCATCCCGCCGAAGGCGCGCATCTGACGCCGCGCCAGCGCGTGCTGCGGGTGCGAAGGCAGGCCAGGGTAGTGGACGCGCGCGACCTCCGGTTGCTCGGTGAGCCAGCTCGCAAGCTCAGCCGCGTTGGCGCAATGCCTTTCCATGCGCAGCGAGAGCGTCTTGAGGCCGCGCAACGCGAGAAAGCTGTCGAACGGGCCGATAATGCCGCCGACCGCGTTTTGCAGATAGGCCAGGCGCTCGGCCAGTGCCGCGTGGCGGGCTTCTCCGCCGATCACTATGGCCCCGCCGATCATGTCCGAGTGCCCGTTCAGATATTTGGTCGCCGAGTGCACGACGACGTCGAAGCCGAGCTCGAGCGGGCGCTGTATCCAGGGGCTGGCAAACGTGTTGTCGGCGACCGCGATCAGGTCGCGCTCACGGGCGATCTTGGCGATCGCAGCCAGATCGATCAGCTTGAGCAGGGGATTGCTCGGCGTCTCGACCCAGATCATCTTGGTATCGGCGCCGATCGCCGCGCGCAGTCTCTGTGGATCGGCCATGTCGACGAAGCTGACGCGCAGGTTGGCCGAGCGCTTGCGCACGTTCTCGAACAACCGGTAAGTCCCTCCGTACAGATCGTCGCTGGCGACGATGTGGGCACCAGCGTCCATGGCGTCGACCAGCGTCGCCATGCCCGCCAGCCCCGACGCGAAGGCGAACCCGCGCGCGCCGTTTTCGAGGCTGGCGATGCATGCTTCCAGCGCGGTCCGCGTCGGGTTGCCGGTACGCGCGTAATCGTAACCCTTGTGCACGCCTGGGCTGGTCTGCACATAGGTGGAAGTGGCGTAAATCGGCGTCATGATCGCGCCGGTCGACGGATCCGGCTCCTGGCCGGCGTGAATTGCGCGCGTGGAGAATCCCTGTGTCGCCGTGGCGGCGGACTTGACGGTCGAATCGTTCACGGCAGGCTTCTCCTCAGGTGCGTCAGCAGATCATAGCGGGTAATGAGACCGAAGAAACGGCCCTCGTGCACGATGATCGCGACATAATCGTGATTCAGCACGGTCAATAATTCGGCGAAACTCGCGTCCGGCTTCAAAGTCTCGAGTCGCTGCGTCATCGCCGTCGCGACCTTGTCATGGAATCGATCGGGCTGCCGGTAGACGTGCAGCAACAGGTCCGATTCGTCCAGGATGCCGACAACGACATCGTCGGCAAGCACCGGTAACTGCGACACGTCGGCCATGCGCATGCGCTGAAACGCGGCGAGCAGCGTGTCATCTGCGCTCGCCGCGATCACCGCGCGGTCCTCGTAACGGCGCGACACCAGGTCGCGCAGATCGCCGTATCGCGGCAATTCGAGGAAACCCTGGTCGACCATCCAGAAGTCGTTGTACATCTTGGAAAGGTATTTGCTTCCGGTGTCGGGAACGAAAGTGACGACGCGCCTGGGCGAGCTTTGCTCGCGGCAGTAGCGCAGGGCCGCGGCGACCAGCGTGCCGGCGGACGAGCCGCCGAGGATCAATTCGGACTGGAGAAGCGCGCGGCCGGTCATCAGGCTTTCCCTGTCGGAAATCGAATACGCTTTTCTCACTCCGGAAAGGTCGGCGATCGGTGGAATGAAATCCTCGCCGATGCCCTCGACCACCCACGAGCCCGCGGTGCCGATCTTCCCGGTTTCCACATAGGACGCCAGCACCGACCCGACGGGATCGGCGAGCACCATCTCGGTGCCGGGGCTGACGCGCGCGAAAAAGTGCGACAGGCCGGTCAGCGTGCCGCCCGAGCCCACGCCGCAAACAACCGCGTCGACCCGATGCTGCATCTGCTCCCAGATCTCGGGCCCCGTCGTGCGCTCGTGCGCCATCGGGTTGGCCGGATTGCCGAACTGGTTGGCGTAGAACGCGCCGGGTATGTCCGCGGCCAGTGCAGCCGCCATATCCTGGTAATACTCCGGATGTCCTTTGTTCACGTCCGAGCGCGTCATCCGGATCTCGGCGCCGAGCGCCTTGAGATGCAGCACCTTTTCACTCGACATCTTGTCCGGAATCACCAACAACACGCGATAGCCCTTGGCGCGGGCGACCAGCGCTAGGCCGAGGCCGGTATTGCCCGCGGTTGCCTCGACGACGGTTCCTCCCGGCTTGAGCCTGCCGTCCTGCTCGGCGGCAGTGATCATCGCCAGCGCGATGCGGTCCTTGATCGAGCCGCCGGGATTCTGGCTCTCGAGTTTGACGAACAGGCGGCAGCGGCCGGTATCCAGTCGCGTCAATTCGACCAGCGGTGTATTGCCGATCAGGCTCAGCACCGCCGGATCGCTGCGGGAGGTTGCGGGCAGGGTGGCCATCGCCGTCATCACTTGTTGCGAGCGTCTAGCATCGCTCCGCGCGTCGGCGACGTCAAACCTCGAGCAAGCAGCGCCGCTGCTAAACTCGCTCCTGTCATGGCGCTCGACATTCGCTCCAAGCTTCCGGCCACCGGCACGACGATCTTCACGGTGATGTCGGCCCTCGCGCAAAAGCACGACGCGGTCAATCTGGGACAGGGTTTTCCAGACTACGCGATAGACCCCGCGCTGATCGAACTGGTCGACGCGGCGATGCGTGCGGGCCACAATCAGTATCCGCTGATGCCCGGCGTCATGCGATTGCGAGAAGCCATCGCCGCCAAGGTGGCGCGCCTTTACGGCCATGCCTACGACCCCGAGCGCGAAGTGACCGTCACCACCGGCGCGACGCAGGCGATATTCACATCGATCCAGGCGCTCGCTCATGCGGGCGACGAAGTGATCGTGTTCGAGCCCGCCTACGACAGCTATGTTCCCGCGGTGCGGCTCGCCGGCGCGACGCCGGTCACGCTGCCGCTGACCTTTCCCGACTACGCGATCGACTGGGCGGCGCTCGCCAGTGCGATCACGCCCCGCACGCGAATGATCGTCATCAACTCTCCAAACAATCCGGGCGCGAGCGTGCTCTCCGCCGACGATATCGCGCGGCTCGCGGCGCTGACGCGCGGCACCCAGATTGTCGTCGTCAGCGACGAGGTCTACGAGCATATGGTGTACGACGGCGCGCAGCACCTGAGCCTGGCGCGAGATCCCGAGCTCGCGGCGCGAAGCGTGGTCATCGCTTCGTTCGGCAAGACGTTTCACGCCACCGGCTGGAAGGTCGGATACGCGCTGGCGCCGCGCGAGATCAGCGACGAAATCCGGCGCGTGCATCAATTCACGGTCTTCACCGTCAACAGCGCGGTTCAGCATGCGCTGGCCGAGTTCCTGCGCGAACCGGCCCGATACGAAACGCTGCCGGCGTTCTTCGCCGCCAAGCGGGATCTGCTGCGGACCGCGCTTGCCGCGACTCCGCTCGAGCTCCTGCCTTGCCGGGGCAGCTACTTTCAACTGGCTCGCTACCGGCGGGTCAGCGACGAGCCTGCCCAGGAGTTCGCGCAACGGCTGGTCCGCGAATTCGGTGTCGCGACGATCCCGCTGTCGGCGTTCTATCAAGGCGGGACCGACCACCGGGTGATCCGATTCTGCTTTGCCAAGCGCGAGCAGACGCTGCTGGCCGCCGCTGAGCGATTGCAGCGGCTCAGGGCTTGACTTATCGAACGATCGTTCGATAGACTGTCCTTTCCTGCCTGACCGTCGCCCGTCCGGGCCTTCGCCCGGGCGGGCCCGGTTCGCGGTTCCATCAATGAAGCCCGCCTTCGCTGCCCTGCTGCACAACCCGCTGGTTTGGCGCGGCGATCAGCTGGCATGTGCCGACGATGCGGTTTGCAGCGGTTTTCCCGAGCTCGACCGGGAGCTGCCGGGGGGCGGTTGGCCGAAAAGGGCGCTGACCGAGCTATTGCATGACGCCCAGGGCATCGGCGAACTGCGACTGCTGCTGCCGGCGCTAGGTCGGCTCGCCCGTTCCGGCGAGACGATCGTCCTGGTCGCTCCGCCGCAGATTCCCTACGCGCCGGCGTTCGCCGGTTCCGGCATCGAGCCGGCCCGGCTTTTCGTCGTCGCCGCGGATAAAAACAATGACCGCTGGTGGTCGGCCGAGCAGGTGCTGCGCGCCGACAGCGTCGGGGCGCTGCTTTTCTGGCCTGGCAGTCACAACGATCAGCGTTTGCGGCGCCTGCAGCTCGCCGCGCACGAAAGCGATACGCTGGCCTTCCTGTTCGCAGGCACAGCCTGCGCAGCGCAGGCCTCTCCGTCGCCGCTGCGCTTGCGGCTGGTCGCGGAAAAAGGCCGGCTGCGCATCGATGTGTTCAAGCGCCGCGGCGGTGTGATGGTCCGGCCTTTGCTGCTGGATGTCTCGGCCGAATCCGCGGCGGCGGGTCGGCATCGATCGACAGCCGGTGCAACCGGCGACGCCGCGGCGGCCAGCTATCGTCTTGCGGCAATCCGGAGGGTGAGTTTCAAGCCGCACTATCCGGTGGGCGGTCCGTCGGCGCTGGTCTGGAATCGTGCCCTGGCGCGCGCCGATGAAGGCAGGAGGGGTTCGAGGCCGGATCCGCGCGAAACGGGTCCACGCCTTCGTCCGCACGACGATATCGTGGACCGCAGCGTCGGCCGCCCCACCAACGCCGCGTAAGTTTCCGCTGTCGGGCCATGCTCTGGACCGCGCTTTATTTTCCGGGTCTTCCGCTCTCCGTGTTCTCGCGCGCCGGCACCGGAACAGTCGCCGCGGTCGTCAGCAGCGCAAGCCATCGTCCCGATGTCGTAGCCGCCAACGACGCGGCGAAAAGGCGCGGCATTGTTGCCGGCCTGTCGATTGCAGCAGCGCTGGCGCTCGATCCGGAAATCGCGATTCACCTGCGCGACGAGCGCGCGGAAGCCGCCGCGCTCAAAAGCATCGCCTTGTGGGCCGGGCAATGGACGTCGACGATCAGCATCGAACCGCCGGCGATGGTGCTGCTGGAGATCTCCGCCTGCCTCAATTATTTCGAAGGCTTGTCCAAGCTGCTCGGACGCATCGATGCCGGCCTGGGCGCGCTGGGTTTTTCCGGCGTGATCGCCACCGCGCCGACCGCGCTTGCTGCGAGCCTGCTGGCGCAGGCCGGTCAGGCAATCGCGATCGAGCATGCGACCGATCTCGAGCCGCGGCTCACCGCATTGCCCGTCGCGCTGCTCGACAGCGCGCGCCCCGTGCTGGACACGCTGACCGGCATCGGCGTGCATACGATAGCCGACGTGCTGGCATTGCCGCGCGACGGCGTCGCGCGGCGGTTCGGCCAGCGGCTGCTCGACGAAATCGATCGCGCGCGTGGCATCCAGCCCGATCCGCGCCCGCTGTTCGTGCCGCCCGAGCGCTATCACGGCCAGCTCGAATTGCCAGTGCCGGTTGCCGAAGCCGAGGCGCTGCTGTTCGCCGCCAAGCGGCTGGTTGTCGAGCTCGCCGGATTCCTGCAGGGACGAGGCGCCGGCGTCACGCGACTGCGCTGCGACCTGATTCATGAAGACGCGCCGCCGACCGCCATCGTGCTCGGCCTTGCCGCGACGCGCAAGGTCGAGCACATGGTCAACGTGCTGCGCGAGCGCCTGGCGCGCGAAGACCTGCCCGACCGGGTCGAGGCGATCCGGCTGGTCTCGGAAGAAACCGCGCCGCTCCCGGGGCAGGATGGCGAGCTCTTTGCCGGAGCCCATCGACATGGCGAGAGCGGCGCGCAGTGGATCGAGCGCGTGCGGGCGCGTCTTGGCGATGACTCGGTGCGCGAGATCTGTCTGCATGCCGATCATCGTCCCGAGCATGCCTGGCGCTATCGCGGCACCGCATCGGCGAGCGCGGCACCGCTTCCGGCCGATCCACCGCGGCGGCCGCTGTGGCTGTTGCCCCGGCCGCGTCCGCTCGGCGCCGATCCCGCGTCCGCGCAATTGAGTTTGCTGTCCGGCCCGGAGCGCATCGAGAGCGGCTGGTGGGATGGCGGCGACATAGGCCGCGATTATTTCGTCGGTAGCGATGCGCAGGGAGGCGAGCTGTGGCTCTATCGCGATCGCGGCGGGCAGTGGTTCGTGCACGGCATCTTCGCCTAGTGGCGATCCGACATGACTTACGCCGAACTGCACTGTATTTCCAACTTCAGCTTCCTGCGCGGAGCCTCGCATCCGGAAGAGCTGGTTGCGCGCGCCAGTGAGGAAGGCTACGCGGCGCTGGCGATCACCGACGAATGCTCGCTCGCCGGCGTCGTGCGGGCGCACATCGAAGCGAAAAAATGCGCACTGAAGCTTGTCATCGGCAGCGAGTTTCGCCTCGATGACGGCTTGCGACTGATCCTGCTGGCGACCGATCGGGAAAGCTACGGCAACCTGGCTGCGCTGATCACGCGCGGCAGGCGCAGCGCAGTGAAGGGCAGCTATCGCCTGTCGCGCGCCGACCTTGCCGACGGTGTCGCCGGCTGTCTCGCGCTGTGGCTGCCGGGCCGGGTTCCCGACGCGGACGAAGCGCGCTGGCTCAAGCCGCGCTTTCGAGATGCGCTGTGGATCGCCGTCGAGCGTGTGCTCGACGCCGACGACGCGGCGCGTTGCGCCGATCTCGCCGAAATCGCATCGACGATGGGGCTACCGCTCGTTGCCGCCGGCGACGTCCACATGCATGCCCGCGGTCGCCGCGCGCTGCAGGATACGCTGACCGCCATCCGACTGAAGACGACGGTCGCGCAAGCCGGCCACGCGCTCCATCCGAACGGAGAGCGCCATTTGCGGCCGCTCGCCACGCTCGAGCGCATCTATCCTCCGGCGTGGCTGGCCGAGACGCTGGCGGTCGCCGCGCGCTGCCGATTCTCGCTGGACGAGCTGCGCTACGAGTATCCGGAGGAGATCGTTCCCGCGGGCGAAACGCCGGCCGCCTACCTGCGTCGGCTGACCGAGGAAGGCTTTGCGCGACGCTTTCCTGCCACCGGCACGCTACCGAAGGATCGCGCCAAGGTGCGCGCGCTGATCGAGCGCGAGCTCGCGTTGATCGCCGAAAAACGTTACGAAGCGTTCTTCCTCACCGTCTACGACATCGTCAAATTCGCGCGCGACAAAGGCATCCTCTGCCAGGGACGCGGCTCGGCGGCGAACTCGGCAGTCTGCTATTGCCTGGGCGTCACCGAAGTCAATCCGTCGTGCACCGAGGTGTTGTTCGAGCGCTTCATTTCCCGCGAGCGCGACGAGCCTCCCGACATCGACGTCGACTTCGAGCATCAGCGCCGCGAGGAAGTGATCCAGTACATCTACCAGAAATACGGCCGCACCCGCGCGGCGCTGACGGCAACGGTGATCTGCTATCGGCCGCGCTCGGCGCTGCGCGACGTCGGCAAGGCGCTCGGGCTCGATCTGTCGCAAGTGGACAGGCTGGCAAAGGCGGTGGGGTGGTGGGATGGCCGCCAGGCATTGCCCGAAAGAATCGGGGACGCCGGTCTGGACGCAGAGAGCCCGCTGATGCGGCAATTGTCCGCCCTGGTGACGAGCCTGCTGGGCTTTCCGCGGCATCTGTCGCAGCACACCGGCGGCTTCGTGATTTCACGCGGACCGCTTTCGCACCTGGTCCCGACCGAAAATGCGGCGATGCCGGAACGCACGGTGATCGAATGGGACAAGGACGACCTGGACGCGCTGGGCCTGCTCAAGGTCGACGTGCTGGCGCTGGGCATGTTGACGGCGATCCGCCGCGCGCTGGACCTGCTGTCGGCGCGCTACGGGCGGCGGCTCTCGCTCGCCGACATCGATCCGACCATGAGCGACGATGCGGTCTACGACATGATCGGCCACGGCGATACCGTCGGAGTCTTCCAGATCGAGTCGCGCGCGCAAATGGCGATGCTGCCGCGGCTGAAGCCACGATGCTATTACGACCTGGTGATCGAGGTCGCGATCGTGCGTCCCGGGCCGATCCAGGGCGGCATGGTCCATCCGTATCTGAAGCGCAGGCAGAATCCCGCGCTGGCCATCTATCCGAAGCCGGAAGTCCGGAGCGTGCTTGAGCGCACGCTCGGCGTGCCGATTTTCCAGGAACAGGTGATGCAGCTCGCCGTCGTCGCGGCAGGATTCACGCCGGGGGAAAGCGACCAGTTGCGGCGCTCGATGGCCGCGTGGAAGCGCAAGGGCGGGCTCGAGCATCTCGAGCGGCGATTGCTCGACGGCATGAGCGCCAACGGCTACGACGATCAATTCGCAAAGCAGATCTATCAGCAGATACTCGGCTTCGGCGAGTACGGCTTTCCCGAGTCGCACGCAGCGAGTTTTGCGCTGCTGGTTTACGTGTCGTCATGGCTCAAGTGCTACGAGCCGGCGGCGTTTACTTGTGCGCTGTTGAATTCGCAGCCGATGGGATTTTATTCGCCGTCGCAACTGACGCAGGACCTGCGCCGGCACGGCGGCACGATCCTGCCGGCCGATGCATGCATCAGCGAGTGGGAATGCACGCTGGAGACGATAGGCGAAGCGCAAGCGCCGCCGGAAGGGCAGACGATGGCGGACCTGCCGCCGGTGTCGCGATCCCCGCAGCCGGCGCTGCGTCTCGGCCTGTGCCTGGTGAAGGGCCTGTCGGAAGCCGGTGGCAAGAGGATTGCCGCCGCGCGCGAGTCGCGATCGTTCGACGATGTCGCCGATCTGGTCCGACGCGCCGAGCTCAACCGTCATGATATCGAAGCCCTGGCCGCGGCGGGGGCGCTGGCACGACTCTCCGGACATCGCCGGCGCGCGCTGTGGGACGTCAGCGGTATCGAGCGGATGCCGCCGCTGCTGGCCGACGCGTCGATCGCGGATGCAGCGCCGATACTGACGCCTCCTGATGAGGGAGAAAACATCATCGCCGACTATGCGAGCCTCGGCCTGACGCTCGGCCGGCACCCGCTGGCGCTGCTGCGCCACCGGCTGCAGCGCCAGCGCATGTCGACCGCGGCGGAATTGCACGCGCTGCCGCATGGCCGGGTCACCCGCGTCACCGGGCTGGTCACCGGGCGCCAGCGGCCGGGCACCGCCAGCGGCGTCACTTTCGTGACCCTGGAGGACGAGACAGGAATGATCAACGTAATCGTCTGGCGCGACCTGGCCGAGCGGCAGCGCAAGGAGCTGCTGCGCGCGAATCTGTTGACCGTATACGGCACGCTCGAGCGCGAAGGCGAGGTCGTGCACCTGATCGCGGCGCGATTGCTCGATCAGACGACGCTGCTCGGCAAGCTGGCCACCCACTCGCGCGATTTTCACTGACCGCCGTATCCGCCGGCCGAAGCTCCGCGCGAGCGGCGGTGCGCCGCGCAAGGCAGCGGCAGCATCATGCGCGCGTTGCCGCTATAATCGACACTCACCCCGCCGCCACACTTCCGCCATGACGCCAGCGCTACCGGCCAACGTCGACGCCGTCGCCGCACTGCTCGAACAGCACGACTACTTCGCCGACCGGCGCCTGGCGACCAGCGTCTATCTGGCGCTGAAGATGCGCCGCCCGCTGTTTCTCGAAGGTGAAGCCGGCGTCGGAAAGACCGAAATCGCCAAGGTCCTCGCCGCCGCGCTCGGCCGTGCGCTGATCCGGCTGCAGTGCTACGAAGGTCTGGACACCGCTTCCGCGGTCTACGAATGGAATTATCCGCGGCAGATGATCGAGATCCGTCTGGCCGAGGCATCGGGGAAGGTCGACCGCGAATCGCTGGGCACGGACATCTTTGCCGAGCGCTTTCTGATCCGGCGTCCGATTCTGCAGGCGCTGGAGCCGCACAACGGGGCGGCACCGGTGCTGCTGATCGACGAACTCGACCGCACCGACGAGCCGTTCGAAGCGTACCTGCTCGAAGTGCTCGCCGAATACCAGGTGACGATTCCCGAGCTTGGCGCGATCAAGGCCGCGGAGCCGCCGATCGTCGTCATCACGTCGAATCGCACGCGTGAGATCCATGATGCGATCAAGCGGCGCTGTCTGTATCACTGGGTCGATTATCCGAATGCGGAGCGCGAGCTCGCGATCGTCCGGCGCAAAGTTCCCGGCGCCGACGCGCGGCTGTCGCGCGAAGTCGTCGCGTTCACGCAGCGCCTGCGCGCAATCGACCTTTTCAAGGCGCCTGGAATCGCCGAGACGCTCGACTGGGCCGAAGCGCTGGTTGCGCTGGACCGCGTCACCCTCGACCCCGACACGGTGGCCAATACGCTGGGAGCGCTGCTCAAATACCAGGACGACGTCGGCGCGATCACTCCGGACGTGGCGGCCAGGCTGGTCGCGGAGGCACGCGCGGGAGCGGTCGCCTTGCCGGCATGATCGCATCGACGGAAGCGCTGTTCGGACGCGAAAGGCTCGCCGGCAACATCCTGCATTTCGCGCGGGTCCTTCGGGCCGCCGGCTTGCCGATCGGCCCGGCGAAAGTCGTGGTTGCGCTGAATGCGGTCGAGGCGGTCGGTGTCGGGAATCGCGATGATTTTCGCGCCGCGCTCGAATCGGTGCTGATCGAGCGGCACGAGCACAAGGTGCTGTTCGACCAGGCGTTCGATCTGTTCTGGCGCAATCCGAAGCTGCTCGAGCGCATGATGGCTCTGCTGTTGCCGAAGGTTCGCGGCCGCGTTCCGGACGAGGCGCAGGCTTCGCTGCCGGCGCGACTGGCCGATGCAATGGCGCCGTCGCCGCGGCGGGAGCTCGAGGTCGAGGGCGAAGAGATCGATCTCGATGCGGCGTTCACCTTCTCGCCGCGTGAAGTGCTGCAGACGCGCGATTTCGAATCGATGACGGCCGTCGAGCTGCGCGAGGTCAAGGCCATGATCGCACGCCTGCGCCTGCCGATGCCCGAGATGCCGGTGCGGCGCACGGTGGCTGCACCGCGGGGACATGCGGTCGACCTGCGTGCGACGCTGCGCGCGATGACCTCGGCGCGCGGCGTGATCGTGCCGCTGGCGTGGCGCCGAAAACGCCGCCGGCGTCCGCCGCTGGTCGTCCTGTGCGACATTTCGGGCTCGATGGACCGCTATTCGCGCATGCTGCTCTTCTTCCTTCACGCGATCACCAATGATCGCGATCGTGTGCATACACTGCTGTTCGGAACGCGCCTGACCAACATTACCCGGCATCTGAAGCAGCGCGACGTCGATGTCGCAATCGCGCGCATCAGCGGTGCCGTCACCGATTGGGCGGGCGGTACGCGCATCGGGGCGTGCCTGGGCGAATTCAACCGGCGCTGGTCGCGGCGGCTGCTCGGACAGGGCGCCATCGTCCTGCTGATCAGCGACGGCCTCGACAGCGACGTCGGAGACGGCCTGGCGCAGGAAATGGAGCGGCTGGCCAAGTCGTGCCGGCGGCTGATCTGGCTCAATCCGCTGCTGCGCTACGAGGGCTTCGAAGCGCGGCCGGCGGGGATTCGTGCAATGCTGCCCTTCGTCGACGATTTTCTGCCGGTGCACAATCTGCAGAGTCTGAAGCAGCTGGCGGAGTCGTTCGCCCGCCGGCCAGCCGGGCGGGGTCGGGGCACCGAGCATCTGCGCGCCGCGTGACGGACTCATAGGCCGCGATCATGGAAATGAAAGGCAGTCGCGTGGTGCCGACCGACCTCGACACGACATGGCGAGCGCTGAACGATCCGGAAGTCCTCCGTGCATGCATTCCGGGTTGCGAATCGATCGACCGTGTTTCGGACACCGAGTATCGACTTGCGATGACGGCACGGGTCGGGCCGGTCAGCGCGAAATTCACCGGGCGCCTGCTGCTGGCCGACATTGTTGCGCCTCGCTCGTATACGCTGAAATTCGAAGGGCAGGGCGGCGCCGCGGGTTTTGCCAACGGGTCGGCAAAGGTCGAGCTGTCCCCGGTCGATGCGAACACGCGCATCGATTATGCGGCGAACGCGCAGGTCGGTGGCAAGCTGGCGCAGATCGGCTCGCGGCTGATCGACGGCGCTGCGGCCAAGGTCGCCGATGACTTTTTTGCCCGGTTCAGCGAGCGCGCCGGCGGCAGTCCGCCCTCCCCGGCGGGGGCAACCGAAGCGCCGCCGCCCGAGCTCGCCGGCGCGCTGCGAACGATGCGAATCAGGTTGCTGCTGGCGGCTCTGATCGTCGCCGGCATCGCGATTTATTGGTGGCTGCGGCCAGCGTAGAATAGCCGCTATCGGATTGCGCAAGGGCACGCCTGATGGACAGCGTCGATCTCGAAGTCCTTCGCCGGAGCGCAGAATGGCTCGACGCAGGCAAGCGCGTGCTCCTCGTTACCGTCGTTCGCACCTGGGGCTCGTCGCCGCGGCCTCCCGGCGCGCTGCTCGCCGTGCGCGAGGATGGACAAGTGGTCGGCTCGGTGTCGGGCGGCTGCATCGAGGATGACATCGTCGAGCGATCGCGTCGCGAAGGCGCCTACGTGACCCGGCCGCAGGCGGTCACCTATGGGGTGTCCGCGGAAGATGCGCGAAAGTTCGGTCTGCCCTGTGGCGGCACGATCCAGCTGGTGCTCGAGCCCCTGCGCGGCGACAGCAGGATCGCCGAGCTCCTGGCGTTGGTCGAGCGGGGACAACTGGTCGCGCGCACTCTGGATCTCGAGACGGCGAGCGTCACTCTCGCGCCGGCGCGCGCGGCCGATGGTCTGAGCTTCGACGGCGCGGCATTGACCACCGTCCACGGCCCGCGGTATCGGATGCTGATCATCGGCGCCGGCCAGCTGTCCAAGTACCTCGCGCAGATCGCCGTCGGTCTCGACTATCAGGTCACCGTCTGCGACCCGCGCGAGGAATATACCGACGCCTGGGACATCGGCGGCGTCACGCTGGTCAGAACGATGCCCGACGATACCGTCGTCGACATGAAGCTCGACGAACGCTGCGCAGTGGTTGCGCTTACGCACGATCCGAAGCTCGATGATCTGGCGTTGATGGAGGCGCTCAAGTCGCCGGCATTCTACGTCGGTGCGCTGGGCTCGCGTGCCAACAACGCCAAGCGACGCCGGCGCCTCGAGGAATTCGACCTGACGACGCAGGAGATCGAAAAACTTCATGGCCCGATCGGCCTTTATATCGGCAGTCGCACGCCCCCGGAGATCGCCGTCTCGATCCTGGCCGAGATCACCGCGATAAAGAATGGCGTCGCGCTATCCGATGTCGCGAGCGTCGCCGCCGCGAAAGAGCGCCTCGGGCCGTCGATAGCGTGTCCGGCGTGATCACGCGCGACAAGCCGTGCCGGATGTGTTAGCGTTGGGCACTTCGCAATCAGTCGCACGGCGTCCATTGCCGCATTGCGTGGCGCCGCCCACCTTGACAAGTGCCCTCCCTACGTCGTAGCGATCGACCGCGCCGAACCTGCGTTTTCCTTCTTGGTCTCCTGGTCTCGCTGGCGAGCGCTGCGCCGGCGGCGCAGGAGGCCGCCGCGGATCGTAGCCCGGTCCCAACCGATTCGCCGTCGACGGTGGCGGATGAACCCTGGCGCACCGACCGGATCTATCTGCAGACGAGCGTGGTCAACTGGCACTTCCATTACGATCCCGCCCACGTCAAATATCCGAAGCTGATCTACGGCGAATATCATTTGAGCGACCAGTGGCTGGCCGGGGCCGCGGCATTCGACAACTCGTTCGGGCAAGCATCGGAGGCGATTTTCGGCGGCTGGCGCTGGCGGCCGTTTCCCGAATTGCAGCCGCTTTACGTGAAGGTCCTGGGCGGGATCATCCACGGGTATCACGGCCAGTATCGCGACAAGATTCCGCTTAACCATTCGGGCGTCGCGCCCGTGATCATTCCGTCGGTCGGGTACTGCATTTCGCGCGTTTGCTCGGAACTCGTCATTCTCGGAGGAGCGGGGCTGCTGCTGACCCTCGGGGTCACCATTCCGTGACCTGACTCGGGTTCGTCGCTGCGCGATTCCGGCGCGCGGCGTGGGGTGTCCAGGAGCGCAGTTCCAGTTACTTCTGGTCTATCTTCGGATCGAGCGCGTCGCGCAGTCCGTCGCCGAGCAGATTGAACGCCAGCACCGTAAGGAAAATCGCGAGGCTGGGAAAGAGCGCCACATGCGGGGAAGTCATCATGTCGGCGCGCGCCTCGTTGAGCATCGCACCCCATTCCGGCGTCGGCGGCTGCGCCCCCATGCCGATGAACGACAAGCTTGCCGCCGTGATGATCGACGTCCCGATACGCAGCGAAAAATAGACGACGACGGCGGCGATGGTCCCGGGGAAGATGTGACGCGCGATGATCGTCCGGTCCGGAGCGCCGATGCTGCGCGACGCCTCGATGAAGGTCAGGTGCTTCAGCGCCAGTGTGTTGCCGCGAACCAGGCGGGCGAAGGTCGGGATGCTGAAGATCGACACCGCAATGATGACGTTGGTCATGCCGCCGCCCAGAATCGCCACGATCCCGATCGCCAGCAGGATGCCCGGAAAG
Source organism: Casimicrobiaceae bacterium (assembly GCA_036270955.1). Lineage (GTDB taxonomy): Bacteria > Pseudomonadota > Gammaproteobacteria > Burkholderiales > Casimicrobiaceae > PALSA-1003. Next base: position 65,895 of record DATBBM010000139.1, read on the forward strand.
GCGAACAGAACGTCGCAGATGCGCATGATGATGCGCTCCGGCCATCCTTCGTAGTACCCGGCGACCAACCCCAGCACGGTGCCGATGACCGCACCCACCGCAACCGAGACGAAGCCGGCGGTGAGCGAAACCCGGGCGCCCATTACGATGCGGCTGAAAATGTCCCGTCCGAGCGGGTCGACGCCAAACCAGTGCTGCAGCGAGGGCAACGCATTGAGCCTGTCGTAGTCGAAGAAATTCTCCGCATCGTATGGCACGATCCACGGCGCCAAGATCGCGACGGCCACCAGCAGCAGCACGAAAATGCCGGCCGCGACGGCGACGCGCTGCTTCTTGAACTTGCGCCAGAACTCGGTCCACGGTGTGCGAACCGCGGTGTTCTCGATGACGACTGCCTCGGCGGTGGTCATCGATACCGGATCGACGGGTTGATCACGGCGTAGAGGACGTCGACGATCAGGTTGATCAGGATGAATTCGAGAGAGAACAACAATATCTCGGCCTGGATGACCGGATAGTCGCGCATGTCCACCGCATCGACCAGCAGCCGTCCCATGCCTGGCCAGTTGAATACAACCTCGACGACGATCGACCCGCCGAGCAGGAAGCCGAATTGCAGCCCCATCATCGTTACGACCGGGATAAGCGCATTGCGGAGCCCGTGCTTCACGACGACCGTCTGCTCGGCGAGGCCCTTCGCGCGCGCCGTGCGCACATAGTCCTCCTGCAGTATTTCGACGAACGATGAACGTGTGAATCGCGCCATGATCGCGGCGACGGCCGCGCCGAGCGTCAGCGAGGGCAGGATGTAGTGCCGCCAACTGTCGGCGCCCACGGTCGGCAGCCAGTTCAGCTGCACGGCGAAGATCTGCATCAGCATCATGCCGAGCGCGAACGCAGGAAAGGAAATGCCCGAGACCGCCAGCGCCATGCCTAGCCTGTCGGGCCAGCGATTACGCCAGACCGCCGAGACGACGCCTATCGTCATGCCGAATACAACCGACCAGGACATCGCAGCAATGGTCAGCCAGAACGTCGGCATGAATCGTTCGCCGATCTCCACGCTGACCGGGCGCTTGGTGCGAAGTGATCGACCGAAATCGCCGTGCAGGATGCCCGACACGAAGCGCGCAAATTGCTGCGGGAGCGGCTTGTCCAGCCCCAGATCCTGGCGGACCAGGGCGACCGTTTCCGGCGTCGCATCCGGGCCGGCCGCGAGGCGCGCAGGATCACCGGGCAGCAGATGAACGAACAGGAACGCCAGCGCGCCGACCAGAAGCAAGGTCGGGATCAGCCCGAGAAGTCGCTTGACGATGTACTGGAGCATCGGGGCGAGCGCGCCGGAGACTGGGCTCGAGTCCTGCGCGAAGGCGCGGTGGCGGCGGGTCGCGCCGCCGCCACCGCCGCGTTCAGGGCTTCAGATCGACTTCGGCGAAGTTGAACGATGCGTCCGGAATCACGTAAACCCCGCTGAGTTTCTTGTTGTGCGCAGAGAGCAGCTTCTCGACGACCAGTGGCGCCCACGGCGCATCCTTCCAGATCGTTTCCTGCGCATCCTTGTAGAGCTTGGCTTTTTCCGCGCCATCGGTGGTGAGCTGCGCGCCCTTGATGTCGGCATCCACCTTCGGGTTCTTGTAATACGCGGTGTTGAAGAGTCGGGGCGGCCAGGACTCGCCGTAGAGCAGCGGACGTAGGGCCCAGTCCGCTTCGCCGGTCGAGGTCGACCAGCCGACGTAGTACAGACGCACAGGTGCGGTCGCCGGATCCTGCCAGCTCTCGACTTTCTCGACGCGCTGACCCGCCTCGAGCAGCGTGATCTTGGTGCGAATGCCGATCTGCTGCAGCTGCTGCTGCAGGAACTGCGTGACCTTCTGCGCCGTCGTATGGTTGTAGGCCGACCACAGCTCGGTTTCGAATCCGCTCGGATAGCCGGCTTCCTTCATGAGCTCCTTGGCCTTCGCAACATCGTAGGGCCATTCACCGATCTTGACGGCGTATTCGACACCTTGCGGCGCGATCCCTTCGGCAGGCGTCGCGTACCCGTTGAATGCGACCTTGGTGAGCGCCTCCTTGTTGATCGCATAGGCGATCGCCTGGCGGACTTTGGGGTTGTCGAAGGGCTTCTGCTGCGTGTTCATCGAGAGATAGCGGAGCACGATCGACGGCGCAGCGACCACCTCCAGGTCGGGCTTGCCCTTCAGAATCTCGGCCTGCTCGTAGGGCACCGGGAAGGTGAAGTGCGCTTCGCCCGTCTGCATGGTCGCCGCACGTGAATTGTTGTCGACGATGGGCTTCCACGTGATCGTGTCGACCTTCGGGTAACCCTTCTTCCAGTACCCGTCGAATTTCGCCACTTTCAGATAGTCGGTCTGCTTCCATTCGACGAACTTGAACGGACCGGTGCCGACGGGGTGAAAGGCGATGTCCTTGTTGCCGTACTGCTTGAGCGCCGACGGACTGATCATGACTGTCGACGGATGCGCCAGCTGGGCGATGAACGGCGAGAACGGCGTCTTCAGCGTAATACGTGCCGTGTAGTCGTCGACGACTTCGGTCTTGGCGATGTTGTTGTTGTAGAGCCCATAGCGCTTGAGCTTGTTGTCCGGATTGGTCACCCGGTCGAGGTTCGTTTTCACGGCGTCTGCCTTGAAGTCGGTGCCATCGTGGAACTTGATGCCCTTTTTGAGCTTGATCGTATAGACGAGGCCGTCTTTGCTCACGTCATAGCTCTCGGCAAGGACCGGGATCATTTTCATATCCTTGTCGAAGCCGTACAGGCCTTCGTAGAACGACTTCGCCATCGCCTGCGAGAGCGTGTCGTTGGCGTCGTAAGGGTCGGTCGTGGTGAACGTCGACGCAACGGCGAATACGACATCCTTCGAGGCGAACGAGGGCCCTGTCGCCAGGGCGGCGAACGCGGCAACGACGGCGGCAAGCATACGTGGCAGGGATTTCATGCGGTTCTCCAGATGAGGCGGAAAGGCGAGCGGACCCTCGTTCAATACGCGCCGGAAATGCGATGGGTGGCGACGAAATGACCGGGGCCGACTTCGACCAGCGGGGCGACGACCGGGTCGTCCCCGACTGCCCGAATCGGGCTCGGTATCTCTTCGGATGATAGCTCGGTTTTGCGGCGCCGTCGCGCCGGGTCCGCGACAGGAACGGCGGCCATCAGCTTGCGCGTGTATGGATGCTGCGGATTCTCGAAGACGGCACGGCGGGGCCCGATCTCGACAATCTGCCCGAGATACATCACCGCGACCCGGTGGCTGATCCGCTCGACCACCGCCATGTCGTGGGAAATGAACAAATAGGACAGGCCGAACGCATCCTGCAGATCGAGCATCAGGTTGACGATCTGGGCTCGTATCGAGACGTCGAGCGCCGACACGGCCTCGTCGGCGACGATGATCCTGGGCCGCAGCGCCAGCGCGCGCGCCAATGCGATTCGCTGCCGCTGGCCGCCGGAGAATTCGTGCGGATAGCGCTGCGCATGGACTCGCGAAAGGCCCACGTGCTCGAGCAGCGAAGCGACGCGCTCTTCGGCGGCGCGGCCAGAAGCCACGCCATGAATGTACAGGGGCTCGGCGACCGAAAAGCCCACGGTCAGACGCGGATCGAGCGACGCAAAGGGGTCCTGGAACACCATCTGAATATCGCGCCGCAGCGGCCGGAACTGCTCGGGCGACAGCCGCGCGATCTCGCGACCGTCCAGCTCGATGCTGCCGTCTTCGATGTCGACCAGGCGCAGCAGCGAGCGGCCGGTCGTCGACTTGCCGCAGCCGGATTCGCCGACCAGGCCCAGTGTCTCGCCCGCATAGAGGTCGAAACTGACTTGTTCGACCGCGTGCACACGCCGCCGCACGCGCCCCAGGATTCCTCCCCGTACCGGAAACTGCGTCTTGAGGCCGCGCACACGCAGAAGCGGTGCGCGGGCGCCGGACGGCGGCATGTGCACCGGGGTCTGCGTCGGCGTGACGTAGGCGCCGGATTCCTGCCGCCGCAGCACGAAACGCGCTGGCAAGTCGGTCCCGCGCATCGCCCCCAAGGTCGGCACTGCCGCGAGCAGTGCCTGGGTGTACGGATGCTTGGGCGCGTGGAAGATCTGCGTGGCGGTGCCGTCTTCGACCTTTTCGCCGCCGACCATGACGACGACGCGGTCGGCGACCTCGGCGACGACCCCCATGTCGTGCGTGATGAACAGCACGGCCATATGCATCTCGCTCTGCAGCGCCCGGATCAGCTCGAGAATTTGCGCCTGGATCGTCACGTCGAGCGCGGTCGTCGGCTCGTCGGCGATCAGCAAGCGGGGCTTGCACGACAGCGCCATCGCGATCATCACCCGTTGCCGCATGCCGCCGGACAACTGGTGCGGATAGCGCGTCAGCACGTTGGCGGCGTCGGGTATGCGGACCTGCACGAGCATGCGCAGCGCCTCACGGCGAGCGGCCCCGAAGTCCATCCGCTGGTGCAGCCGGATCGACTCGGCGATCTGCTCGCCGACAGGAAAGACCGGATTCAGCGAAGTCATCGGCTCCTGGAAGATCATCGCGATCTCCGCGCCCCGGATCGAGCGCATCGTCGCGGCGCTCGCCTGCGCGAGATCGATCCGGTCGCTGCTGGGGCGGGTGAACTCCAGCTTGCCGGAGG
>DATBBM010000140.1:0-10655 GCA_036270955.1 Casimicrobiaceae bacterium
GCCGCGCGTGACGACGGAGAGGAAAGCGACTCCGGACGCGTCGCTTGCTGGCAGCTGGAAACGGCGAGCAGCAGCGCAACGGCAAGCAACGCCGAAGCGGCCGGGATTCTTGTTTGCATGGATTTGGTTGGCAGGCCGTGATGACTCGACGGTGACTAATGAATTAAAGGTGGCTTAACTCATTGTTTTGCCAGCAGCGTGCCCACCCTCGCGCGGCTAGTCCTACAAAGCCCCGCAGCGTTTGTCACGTTTTTGGCGGCTTTATACGCCTGGACATGCGGCGGCATGACGTCCATTTGCAGGGCGGTAGCGGTCGCGTGATCACGCTCGAGCGCGCAGTTCCGTGCAACAGCGGTCTTCGTACGGCGTCAGCAGATCGGGCAATATCCATATCGCCTGCGGTGGCATGCACAATACACAGAAACGCATCCGATTTGTATCAATTCATTTCAAGGACACTTCCCCGCTGAAGCACATGTATCGGGAGCAGCGCCAAGCCGACGCGGAGCCTTGCTCGTCACAAAAAGCCGGGCATATACTGGCGCGGTATCCGCAGCGACGCGAGTTCATCGCTCGCGCTCGAAGATCTCTCGGCAGCGCATCGCTGAAACAACGCAAGGAGGAGCGGCAGCAGTTACCGCTCACAAATGAAGGTGCTGTCCGTGACCTCCGGCACCACACCGATCGCGGGTGCCTTCGACGAGGCATCGAGCACGGTCCGGACGGTGCTGATCGAGGCTTTGCTCGTCGTCATCGCGATCGCCTCGCTGCTTCCCTGTTTCGCAGTGCTCGCCGCGCACGAGTCGGGACGCGACGGACGCTTCGCCGAAGCGATCGTCGGGGTTTCGCATCTGCCGGACCCCGTGCTGCCCAGCATCGCGCACGCTGCGGCGACGAGCGATGCGAAGAACGCCGCGATGCGCGCTCTGTTGCGCACCGCAGGCTGGCAATGGGCAGCATGGATGCTCGCCGGATTCCTGCTGCTGCAGTTGAGCCGCCGTGCGGGGCTCGCTGCGCGGGGCATCGCGCTCGCACTCATCGTTGCCGCTGCCGGCGCGTGGCTCGGCCGCGTGCCCTTGCCGCTTGCAACAGACCACGCCTTCCACCTGGGCAGTGAGTCGGCGTCGCTGTTGTCGATGCCCGCTCCGTTCGTGCTTGCGCTCGCCGCGGCCGGGGCGCTGCTCTTGCTCTGTGCGCCCTGGGTCTCCAGGGCGCTTACCACCGGCGTCCAGCGGCCTTCGTCCGCATTCGCGTACCCCGGCCTCGTATTCGCGACGGGCATCGGGTGGCTCGTTCTGCTCGATCTGTCGGCGAACGGCCATCCGAGCAATCGTTACCTCGCGCTGTATCACCAGGGCCACCTCTGGGCCGGCATGCTTGCCTTCAGCGTCGTCGCATTCGCTCGTCAGCCGATCGGGCGCGCCCTATCCTGGACGTTGTCGATGCTGGACGGCGGTGCGAGCCGCATCGCCGCGCGCTGCGGCGCTGTCGGCGGCGCCGCCATTCTCATCGCGCTGCTCATCTTGCTGATCGGTCTCGTCGGCTCGCTGCTCCTCAACGTTCGCCAGCTCACTTCCGAACTCGGGCGTCTCTGGCTCATCGTCGGCGCAGCGTGGTTCTTCTTCCTGCGCGGCACGCCGTTCACCGAGCGTTTGATTCGAAGCGGCACATCGCTCGGTTCGCTAGTCCGCTACGTGTGGCCGCTCCTCTTCGTGGTTGCGGTGCTGATCGGAGCGATGCTGGTCACCCATGACATGGGGCCGCTCCTGATCGCTGGCTACGGCGCCGGCGCCCTCATCGCGGCATCCGTTGCGATGTGGTGGTATCAGCGTCACGGAACGACCGGCGTGGCGTACGGGATCGCGGTGGCAGTCTTCGTCGCATGGATCGTCGTGACGACCGGCGCACTGTTCCGATTGGGCTCGCTCGACGATGTCGGCGCCGCGCGGCTCGAAAGTCTCGCCGCCCCGCTGGCATCCGCGAGCGACCAGCTCGCGCTGGTCACGTGGTTCCAGCAAGCGGCCCCGGCAGCCGGATTCAGACTCGGCGCGGTCCCATGGTGCGGATTCGGCGCGGCCGGCACGTGCGCCGGTGTTCCCGTGCAGATTCAGAGCGATTACACGTTCACTGCGCTGGTCGGCGAGTTCGGCTGGGCCGCTGCGTGGGCGTTCACGCTCGGCTGCGCGATATGGCTCCATTTGATGGTTCGAGGCCATGCCGGCGCCACGCGCGGCGAGCCCCGTTTCGTTCGCGCCGGAGCGCGCATCCGCAACGATGAGCAGGCATTCCTGAGCTGGATCTGCGTGACGTGGGTCGTGCTCACCATGTGCCAGCTCGCGGTGACGGTCGCCGGCAACATCGCCGTGATCCCGCTCACCGGCGTGACCTTTCCCTTCGTAAGCTTCGGGATGACGTCGCTGATCCTGAACGCGGCGATGCTTGGGCTCGCCATCAATGTGAACGGGACACCGGACGAGGCCCATGGCTGAGCGACGGAGAACGACGCTGCTGCAGTTCGCGATTGCGGCGACCACGGCGGTCGTCCCCGTCATGTGCGGCGTGTTGCTGATCGTCGCGTCGGCGCGGCAGGACGCCGGACCCGCGTCGCGCAACGGCGATCGCCACATCAGCATTCGGCACGTCGCGGCGTTGAAGACGTTCGAATACGCGATTGTTCGTCGCGACCGCGTCGCGTCCGAACTGCCGTCGGCACAGACGCTGCTCGAACGGATTCCGGCGTGCCGCGCGCAGTGGAACGCGAATCCCGGTGCGCTCGCGGCGCTGCGAAACTTCCTTTCGGGAAAGTCGCGGACGGAGGCATCGCCGGCATCTCGCATCGCCGTGCAGCTGCAAACGATCGACCGCGCGCTCGCCGCTTTCAGCAGCATCGACAATCGCCGCGTCAGCGACGTCGTCGGTTTCGATGCCGGACGCTGGTTCGACGCCGTCGTCGCCGCGCTGCGCACACCGCTCGAAACGGCCGAATATCCCGACCAGCGCTTCGCGCTGAGGTGCGAGGACATCGCCTCTGGGGTTGCCGCTCTTGCGCGTTCCGACGGACGCATGCTTGCCGCCTTCGCGTGGCGCGGCACGGAAGTCGGACGCGCTGTCGCCGCCTGGCGCCCCGAACAGTTCGTCGAGATCGCTGCGCGCGGCCTCGGCCGCACGAACCCGTGGGCCGGCATTCCCGGCTGCATCTATCTCGGCGCAGCGCAGTCCGCCGCAAGTGACGCCAGGACGTATTTCGCCGCCGGAGCGCGTGGTATCGAAAGCGTCATTTGCGGACGCGCCGAAATGCGGGGCATCTCCGCGGAGAACGCGCTGCGTTCGCCGGCGCTTCCGATCGCCGGAGAGCCGACTCCCGACATGCCGGTGAACGATGAACGCTGGAAGATCCCGCCTTCGCTCGGAGCGATACTGCAGCCGCTCGAAACATTACATCGGCAGGCCGGCGCGCTGTATCGCGCATATACCGAGGCGCAGCATGACGGACAGCCCATGCGAGCCGCGTACAGTTACGGGCCGAACCGCATCGAGCTCGGAGGCGCCGGGGTCGACGTCGGCTTCTCCATCGATCTCACGATCGATCCGATGCTGCAGGAGATCGCCCAGCGGACGGCCTCGTGTTACACCGGCCGCACCGATGTTTGTCGCGCCGTCGGCATCGTGCGCAAGGACGACGGCGAGCGCGCGGTCGGTGACGGGCTGCTCGAGCATGCGTTGGTGCGCATGGCCGCGGTCGCCGTGATCGACGTCGAAAGCGGCCGCATCGAAGCGCTCGCGGGCGCGCTTTCCCCCTGCACGCGACAGGAGTACGACGGGCCGGCTCGCTCGGCGCGCTGCAACCTGCATTTGCCGTATGCCACGCGCTATCGGCCGGATGCATTGCTGAATCCGGCCGTCTTTCACGATGCGATGCCAGGGTCGACGATCAAGCCGATCATGGCGGCGGCATTCCTCACCGACCCCTCGGTCGGGCCCGCATGGCTCGCCAGCGAGCGCGCGGACATGGCGCGATCGCCCACGGCGGTTCCGTCGGCCGAGAGCCTGCGAGGACAACTCGCGCGCTCCAACTCCGCGCGCTTTCTCGATCGCATGTTCTGCGCCGACCTCGGGTTCGCTGCCTGTCCGCGTCCGTGGGAGATCCAGACAATGGCGCGCGCTTTCGGGTGGAACGGAGCGTGCGCGGAGCCGAGCGAACAATGCGGCAAGCACGACCTCCTGTTCGGCCGCCCCCCCGACACGCGCGCGGACGATGGTGGCGCCCAGCCGCTATCGCTCGACGTTCCGTATGGCCGGCTGTTGACGCAGCCCGTCGGGACAAAGGCCGGGGCGCCTTTCAGGCTCCGCCACGAAGCCGCGCTGGACCGCGAGCGCCTGAAGCAATGTGCCGCCGGCGCCGACGGCAAGCGGTTCAACCGCGATGACTGGGGGAAATGCCGCAGCAGCGTGGTCGACATGGTCGCGGAAGGATGGGGCCAGGGCCAGGCGCGCGCGAGCGCCCTCGGCGTCGCGGGCATGATGGCCACGCTCGCGGCGGCCGCCAACGGCCAGGACGAGGTGCGAGCGCCGCATCTCGTCGACGCGCTGCGCGGCGTGGCACCTGCCGGCGGCCGGGGACTCGAGCCGGCCGCCGTGCGCGCGAGCCTCGTCGACGCGAGACAAAACCGGATTCCGCGCGAAGCCGCAGAGGTCGTCATCGACGGCCTGTCCTTCAGTCACCGCGCAGGCACTGCCCGTCTGGCCTGCGAACAGGTCTTCGATGCGCGCACGTGCTCGCGCATGGATTGGATCGCCGGCAAGACCGGCACACCTACGTTTCCCAACGACGCGCGCTCGCTGTCCGACCTCGCCCACTTGTGTGCCGGGGGCGGCGGGAGGACCCGACGCGACCGCGATGCCTGCGGGCCATTGCGGCCGTACAAGTGGTACGTCGCGGCGTACCGGACGAATCCCGACGACCCGCGCTGGACGAAGGTGATCGGCGTGCTGACCGAACGCAACTGGTTCGTGGCGTCGGGTCGCGTTCACGGTGCCGGCGATCAGGGTCCGAACCCCGCGGCCGAGATCGGCATGCAGATCGCCGCGCGCCACGCGGGCATGATCCCAGGAAAAGTCGAGTGAAGGCCACGTCGCAACGAATTCCGAAGCGGTCGAACGCGAGCGCCTCGTACGCGATCGGCGGACCCTTTGTATGGACGTTCGACGGTCCACTCGCGACGTGCATCTCGGATATGGAGGACACGTTGCGACGGATGATCGTGCAGCTGGGCGAGGTCGCGGCGATCAGCGTGCTCATCGAGCTGTCGCTGCCTGCGCTCAAGCGGCGCGTCAATGCGGGCGACGCAATCCAACCCGCCTGGGGCGAATTCCTCGACCGCCTCGCGCGACGCTATGGACTGCCCGCAGCCGCACGAGTGCGCCCGCTTCGAGGCGACGGGCCGCTGGCGATCCTCGTCATTGCTTACAGGAGCTAGGACATCATGGCCGTGAAACGCTGGATGCTGGGAAAGGTGAACGCGGGGTCGCGACGCGATCCGCCGCCGCATGCGCACGATGCCGCGCGGGGCGACGCTGCGGGAACGGCGCGGTTGCGCGAGCCGAGTGTCGGCGTGTTCGACCATGGGCCGGGCACGATCGACGAAGCCGAGCACTTGGGCCCCTACGCGTCGCTGATCGGCGCAATACGCGGCGAGCTCGAACAGTTCGCGACGAGCCAGCTTCGGCTGCATCTCGCGATCGCGGAACGCGACCGTTACCTACTTACGTCGATCGAGCTCGAATGCGAAGGCAACGACCACGATCGGGAGCTCTTGCGCCGCTTCGTCCGCGAGTTCCGGCCGGAGCAGATCAAGCGCTATCTCGCCAAGGAAGTAATCGCGAGACTGCGCAACGCGAGCGCCATCGATTTGTCGCAGTTCGCGGGCCTGAACGCCGAAGTCGACACCGGCGATACCGCCCGCGAGCGCGAGGAGGAGCGCTACGGTGATCTCCTTGCCGAGCTTTCCTCCGCGATACCGCTCAGCGCGGGTAATCCGTATCGCGTGACGCTCGTCGGGCGCTGGTCGGAGATCGATATGCGCGCGCCGTCGCGCGACGAGAAAGCGCCGGTGCCCGAGACGCTGCAAACGCCGCTCGCCGCGCGCGCGATCCAGGTCGACATCGAGGACGCCGCCGGCACGCACCGCATCGAGCTCAAACAAATCGCGATAGGCCGTCGATATTCGGTGGGCAAAGGCGAAGGCTGCGACATCGTGGTCGACGGCGTCTATGCAAGCCGCCGGCATTGCGAAATCTGGCTCGAGAACGGCACCTGGCGCGTGGCCGATACCGGCTCGACCAACGGGATCCGCGTCGAGTCGACGAGCGGCGTGATCGCACGCCTGCCGTCGGATGCGCCCTCCTCGCGTCCGGCCGCGGTCGAGCTGCCTCTCGGCACGTGGCTCGTGCTCTCGGCGCGCATGCGCGGCGAGCCGGGTCAGTATCCGCGCTTGTCGCTAAACCTGTCCGGAGATCTGGAGCAATCGCCGGCCAAGGGAACGCCCGCGAAAGCGGTGGCGACGCCGGTGACCCCCATCGCTCCACCGCGACGACGCGGTCAGACGTGGACGCTCACGGCTCGAATGGCGTCAGGCTCGCGCAGCATCGATCTGGATAAGGATGCGCTGCCGCTGCGCATCGGCCGCTCGCGCAACCAGGCGCTCGTCGTCGATTGGGCTCACAGCGATGTCTCGGGACACCATCTGGACATCGTCTCGTTCGACGAAGGCAGTGTCACCGCGCTCGTGCACGGCGACAACGGGGTCACGGTCGATGGAACGTTTCACCGGCCCGGCACCGAGTTCCGCTGGCACCCGGGCGAGACGCTCAAGCTCGACGAAGGGACCGATCGCACCATGGCGTGCGAGCTCACGCTGGCACGCGCCGGATGAAGCCTGGCCGTTTCGAATGAAGACGAACGTCGAAGCGACGCGCGTGCCTACGCCGACCTCCGGCCCCATCGCGTGCGGCGCCGCGCTCGTGCGCGAGGCGGTGACGGCAACGCGATGGGCTCGCGTGCACGCGGCCGTCGCGTCGTCGCGCGGGCGCCGGCATGCCGTCAACGAAGACGAACACAGCCCGCTCGACGGAAACGCGGGGCTCTTTGTCGTCGCGGACGGCGTCGGCTCGGGAGCGTTGGCGTCGTGCGCGAGTCGCGAGCTCGTGGCGCATGTCCATGCGGTGCTCGGTCACGGGCGCGTGGGTGCGGATGCGGTCAGGTCGGCGATCCTCGAGGCGGACCGCGAGATCGCGCGCAGCATCGCGCGGCGGACCAGCACGCCTGGGGCGGCGACGGTCGCGCTGTGCGTGGCGGTCAATGCGCGCCGCTCGCAGTGGCTGGTCGCCTGGGTCGGTGACTGCCGCGTGTATCGACTGCGTGCGTCGCGCGCAGACGGGACCGAGCTCCTCACCACGGACGACACCTACCGGCACCTCAATGAGCGGTCGCCTTCCGGCGGCTGCCCGGACGATCCGGCGCGGATGGTCGGCAACGGCGCCGTCGATGCTCCGAATGTCCGGAAGGTCGCGCTCTCCGCCGGCGAGATGCTGGTTTTATGCAGCGATGGCGTCCATCGGCACGCGGCAGCAAGCGATATCGCGCGTGTTCTTCGCGCGTCTGCGCCGCTCGGCGAGCGCTGCGCGCGGCTCGTCGAATTCGCTCGCGAGCGAGGGAGCAGTGACGATGCCACGGTGCTCGTCGTGCACCCGTCGAGCGGCGCTGCTGCGCGGATAGCACGCGGAATCTCGCTCGGCGTCATCGTCACGTTTCTCGCGGCAGCGGGTGCATGGCTCGCCATGCACGACGCGGTGTCGCGCCTCTTCCCGCAGGCGAATGTCAATGTCCACGAGGTGCAGCCATGACACCCGAACAAGTTGACCGCGTATTCGGTCGCGAACGGCTCAAGATGGTTACCGGCGAGCACGTCGAGGTGTATCGCGAGGCGGTTGCTCCCGGTGAGCCTCGCCGCTACACCAAACGCTTCCTCGCGACGCCGAACGGCGACTTCGGGCCGTGGACCGAACGCGAGTGGCGCATCCTCGCGCGCCTCATCGGTCACGGCATCCGCTGCGTGCCCGAAGTCGTCCAGTTCGACGCCGGCGCGAAGCACGGCATGCGCCGCGTGCAGACATGCGACGCAGGCGTCACCGTCGACCAATGGGCCACGCTCGTGCCCGTCGTGCGGAACGGCGCCGTGCGCAGAAATATCTTCGAGGACTGCGCACACTGGTGGGCACTCGCGCGACACTGTCTGGTCGCGCTGAACGAGATTCACGCGCTCGAGCTCGTCCACCTGGATATCAAGGCCGACAACATCTGCATTCCGTACGCACCGGCGGACTTCGATCCCGATGGCGACGACGATCGCCTGTATCCGGCTTTTGCGCGGCTCGCGCTGATCGATTTCGCGTTTTCGCTCGTGAGTCGCGAGAGCCTCGCGCTTCCGCTGCCGTTGGGCTGGCAGAAGGACTACGACTACCAGTCGCCGCGCCTGCTCAAGGCGCTTGAGGCCGGTCGCAATGGCGACCTCGAGCCGACGAGAGTGCTCGACTGGCGCTGCGACTTCTACAGCCTCGCCGCGATGCTGAAGCGCTATCTGCCGTCGGATCACCGGGGGGCGGACGGCTCGGAGACGGGCTGGACATCGAGTCGCTATGACGATGCGCGGTCGCTGATCTTCCGGCTGCGCGACACCCATGATCGCGATCTGCCGCACTGGCGTCCGCACGGGGAGCTGATCGACTTCTGCGGGGCGCGGTTGGACGAGTCCGATCTCGCCGCTTCGCTCCAGATAGGGTGGACGCTTGCGCGTGGCGAGGTCGCGGCCGGGACGGCGACGCCGATCACACCGATCACACCCGTCACGCGCATCGCGACCCTGGGCCGCGTCGCTGAGGTTACCCCGCTCACGCACATCGCGAGCGCGGAACCGATCGTGCTTCCCGAGCTCGTTGCGGCCGGCGCTGCGCGCGCCGAAGTGGCCGCGATCGGACCATACCTTCCTCCACGGCCGGAAATAAGAGCCCCTTGGCGAGCGAAGCTGCTCTTGCTTTCGCTGGTCGCGGGCGTGGCGGCATCGGCGCCGTCGTTTATCGGCGATTCCGGAGACCCGCTGCGCGAGCGCACCAGCGGTGCATCGGGCGAGAGCGGTGCGGTTTCACCGCCGCAGGTGCCGAATTCGACCTCGAGCGCAGACAGCGCCCCCGCGGCAACGGCGTCTGCCCCGGACCTTGCCAATCCGGCGGCCAACGGCAACGATCCAGTGGCACAACCACAGCGCGACGGGGTCGCGCGGGTAGCGCCTCCCCCGGGTATCGGCGCCTCCAGCGGGCTTGCCACCGAAGAGCCCCGACCGGCGAGCGAGACCCCACGCGAGCAGGCAGGCGCCGCCGATGCTGCGCGAGCACCGGAATCGACGACCGCCGAGAAAGCTTCGTCTTCGCCCGGCGCGACGGCTCGAGAACGAGCTCCCTCGAATGCGCCGCAACCACGCGTGCAGCCCAGCGCGACGGGCAAGCGCGCTCCGGTGAGTTCGCGGTCATCGGTAGCTTCGAGTGCCACACCGACGCTGCATGGACGCGCAGCTTCGTCGTCGCGTGCCAGCGCGCGCGTGCGCTCGGCGCCGCGCCCGCCTGCGTCACTCGTTGCGCGGTCGACGTCGCCGGCCGCGCGCGTTCGCGTTGCAACGGCGAAACCGCCGGTGACAGTTTCTTCGCAGACGGCGCCGCTACCTTCGTCGCCTCCACCGCTGGCAGGCCAAACCGTGGCGCCCGTTGCACAACTCGAACCGGCACCCGGCGCCTCCGGCGCGGGGGTAGCGATCGCCTTGGCCGTCGAGAATTCCCGCAGCCCCGTGTCGCCGGAACCGGCGCCATTGCGTGCGCCTGAATCCGGGGCCGAGGAACGATCGTCCACCGCGCCGGCGAAACCTGCACCGAAGCCATCACCGCCGAAAAACGGATGGCAGGCATTGCTCGGCCGCATCGTGGGTCTGGTGCAGGCGCGCGATCGCCCACCCGCGCCGGTCGAGGAACGCGATGTACGGCGCTCGCAAGCTGCAGCGCAGAGCCCGATGCCACAACGCTCGGGATCAGTCACGACAAAACCTCCCTCCGGGCAGTTTGCGCTCGCGGCGGCGCCGGGCGCGAGCCCGAAGCCGGCACCGATCCCGCCCACGCTGCGGAGCGGCGAGGCGACCGATGCGCCGCCGAGCGGAGCGGTTTTTCTCGGCGGCGCCGAGTCGCCGCGCGCGAGCGCACCCGCAGCCGTCCCCGTCCCGCGCGCGATCGAACCGCCGATGCCGGCGAGGTCCGCTCCCGACGCTTCGTTCGGCGTTTCAGCTGCGGGCGTGCCGTCGCCGCCGACCAGGGGCGTCCCGCCGCAGGCCGCGGACGCATCCGCCGCCATCGAGCGGACGGTGCGTCCGAGCGTCGAGCCCGATCCGTTGACGGTGCAGGCGAAACAAATGCTTGCGGAAGCCGTCCCGCGCATCGCAGCGCAGGCCCAGCACGACGTCACCCCCGTGCTGCGGGCGGCAGGCCTCCCCCCGCATCCGATGCAGGCGGAGACGATCGCCGAGGTCGCGCATGCGAAATGGATCAGCGAACAAGAGTGG
>DATBBM010000141.1:0-24488 GCA_036270955.1 Casimicrobiaceae bacterium
TGATCAGCTTTCCGTCGCGGTCCGAGTAGAGCGGCGCGTCGGTGTCGACGTGTATCACCGGCGGCATCGCGCCGTCGTTGGTCTTCTGAAATTCCGGATCGACGCCCAGCGTGCCCTCCTGAAGCGCCATGTAATGCCACATGCGCACGCCTTGATGGGTCGCGCCGTCCCGCCCCTTGACGGCGATGTTCTTCGGCAGCGCCAGCATGTTCCAGATCGAATTGATCCACGGTCCGACGGCGACGACAACCTGGTCGCAGGCGATGGTTCCGGCGTCGGTCTCGACCGCGCGGACCGCGCCCGACCCGCCGTCGCTGCGAAAGCCGGTGACCGCGACGCCGGTCACGATCTCGACGCCCAGCGCCCGCGCCTTGCGCTCGAGGCCGGCAAGCGACGCCTTGTTGTTCGCATAACCGCCGCGCTTTTCATGCAGCACCGAGGTGATGTTCTTCGCCTGCCAGTCGTGAAGCTGACCCTTCATGTAGCGAAGCGAATCCGCCTCGCCTTCGATGAACGTCGACTCGTAGCCGATTGCCTTCTGCTGTTCGTAGATGGTTCCGACCTGCGCATGCATCACCTCGGGGCTGATCTGCATGTAGCCGACCGGGTGATAACTGTAGGCTTCCGCGTCGCTCTCCCAGACGTCGACGCATTGCGCCATCAGCTCCCGCATCGCCGGCTGGTAATAGTTGTTGCGCACGACGCCGCAGGCGATGCCCGAGGCGCCGGCGCCCACGCCCGTTTTGTCGAGCACGACGATACGCACGCCGCCCGCGCCGACGGTCCTGCCGCTAGCCTTGAGCTTCTGCGCGAGGTGCATCGACGTAGACAGGCCGTGGATGCCGGCGCCGATGATGACGTAATCAGCGCGGTCAGGGAGTCGGGGCATTGCGATGGTCCTTGATTGAGGTTTCGATCATCGATCTTCGCGACATCGTTGGTTTGCCACCGGCCCGAACGCGACGCCGTCTGACGCGAAGGCGACGCCGCCGCGCCGTTCAGGTCGCAGCGGACAGGAGCTCGTCTATCAGCGCCGGCAGCGCCGCCGGATCGACCGGCAGCGAGGCCGCCAGCGCGGCGATGCGCGAGCTCCGGCGCGAACCCAGTACCGGCTCGGCGAACTCGCGGTACTTCGTTCCGATTTCCTCGCTGGACAACGGGTGCTCGGGCCCGCCCCGCGCCTGCGCGGGCTCTGAGACGAGCGAACGCCCGTCGGCGAGTCCAATGCGGACCCGCGCCCAGCGCTGGGCCGGAAAGCGGCGTGAAAACTCATCGTCCTCGCGCAGCGAGAACCTCGCGAGCAGCCGAGCGATTCGCGGGTCGCCCAAGCCCGGGGCGCCGATTTCGGCAGCCCCTACCGTGCCGAAAACCAGCGCCGCTGCCACCGGAAACGGCAGGCTGTATTGCGCCTCGTCGGTCGTCGCCGGCGCACGGCATTGCGAGCCCAGGTCGATCGCTTCGCGGAAGCTTTCGATGACTATCGTGACGATGTCCTCGACCTCGAAGCGGTGTGCACGCTTGAGCGAGAGGGCGGCTTCGACCGCCGGCTGCGCCCAGCGGCAGACCGGATACGCCTTCAAATACTGCTCGCGGATACGCCAGCGCTGGCCCAGATCGCTCCACAGCGGCTTCACTTCGTCCGCCTCGACCGTCAGCGCGGGCGCGCCGGTAAAGCCTTCGCGCGCCAGCAGCGCGGCGGTCACGCCGGCATGCGCGCCCCAGGCCGAGCCGTCCTTGACCATCGTCGGTTGCGCGCACACGCGCAGAATCTGGCCCCGCGGGCCCAGATATTCGGCGATCCCAAGCGCGTCGCGCATCCGGCGCTCGTCGAAATCCATCATTCTCCCGCCGAGCGCGGCGCAGCCGAGCGCGTTCCACGCACCCGAGCAATGGTAATCGGACGTCGTTGCGTGCAGCGCGATGCCGGCACGCGTCGCGAGCTCATAGCCCAGCACCAGGGAGACGATGAACTCGCGGCCATCGATCGACTTGCCCGCGCCGGCGCCGCCGTCGATGTACGCGAGCAGCGCCGGCAGCAGCGCGACGCCGGCATGCCCCTTGGTCAGCACGTGCCCGTCGTGGGCATCGATCGCATCGATCGTAGACGCACCGGCGAACGCCGCGCCGGCAAGGCCGGCGCGGCGCCCATCGAATAGCATCCGCGCCTCGCGATCCCGGCCGCACATTTGCGTCGAGGCATAGGCGTTGACGATCGCCGCCGCGGGCGTGCGAGCACCGGCCGCGGCGACGCCGACCAGATCGAGGAGGCAACGCAGGGCGATGCGGACGACATCCTCCGGCAGCGCATCGAACTCGAGCTCGCGCGCAAAAGCCGCGGCGCTTGCAATACGCGCCTCGTGCCGCCCCGGACGCGTGGCGAGCTCCGCCATCAGATCAAGCCGTTGCTCTTCAGAAATCCCGAGGCCACTTCCTCGACCGTCTTCTTGTCGACATCGACACTGGCGTTGAGCCTGGCCATCGTTTCGTCGTTCAGCTTGGCGGAAAGTGCATTCAGCGCGTCGGCGATCTTCGGATACTTGTCGAGAATTTCCTTGCGCACGACCGGCGTCAGGTTGTACCAAGGTGCGTAATGCTTGTCGTCCTTGAGCACGACGAAGTTGAACGCCGGGATGCGGCCATCTGTCGCGAACACCACGCCCACGTCGACCTGGCGATCCTTCAACGCCGAATAGACGAGACCGGTGTCCATGCGCTTGACGTTGTCGCGGTCAAACTCGAACCCGTATGCGGTCTGCCATCCGGGCAACCCATCGGGTCTCGCGTAGAACTCCGCGTTCGATGCGAACGTGAGCTTGGCGCCTCCTTTGACCGCTTTGGCGAGATCGCTCATGGTCACGATGTTGAGCTTCTGCGCCTGATCGCGATTCATCGCGAAGCCGTAGGTGTTGTTGACCTGCGACGGGTTGAGCCAGACGAGGCCCTTGGCGGCGTCGACTTCCTTGATGCGCTTGTACGTGTCTTCGGCCGATGCGAACTTGTCGGTGATCTTGTTGAACACGCCCAGACCGGTACCCGTATATTCCCAGTAGACGTCGACCTGGCCGTTTTCCAGTGCCGAGCGCACCGCCGCGCTGCCCATGCCGGCCTCGCGCTTCGGACTGAAGCCCTTGGCTTTCAGCAGCTCCACCGTCATCGCCGTCATGATCTGCTGCTCGGTGAACGCCTTGCCGCCGACCACGATCGTCTGCGCCGCCGCACTCATGCCGAGCGCCGCCGCCAGAATCCCCCCGCAAAGTATTCCTATCGCCTTGTTCATCGTTCCTCCTGGATTTGCCTCAAGAATTCCGCAGCGGATTGACGCCGCGCGGTACCAGCCAATACTGCACCTGTCCGAATACGAAATCCACGGCTACCGCGAGCAGCGCCGTCGGGATCGCACCTGCCAGCATCATCCCGTACTCCTGCAGGTCGATGCCGGTGAAGATAAGCTCGCCCAGGCCGCCGCCGCCGATCAGGAAGGCGATCGGCGCGGTGCCGACGTTGACGGCCATCGCCGTGCGTATGCCGGCGAAGATCACGAACAGCGCATTCGGCAGCTCGACCCGGCGCAGGATCGCGCCGGGACTCATGCCCATGCCTTGCGCCGCATCGACCAGGTGCGCCGGCACCGCGCGCAGTCCCGCATAGGTATTGCGAACGATGGGCAGCAGTGTCGCGATCCACAGGCCGACGATCGCGGGCAGCGGTCCGATACCGAGCAGGGTCATCATCAGCGCGAGCTTGCCCAGCGTCGGGATCGAGGTGGCCATGTTGACCGCCTGCATCGTGGCCTCCGCATACCGTGCCATCGACGGCCTGGAGAGCCAGATGCCGAGGCTGACGCCGGTGACGATGGCGGCGCTGCCGGACACCGCGACCAGCACCAGATGCTGCCGGGTCAGATAGATGATGTCCTTGCGATAGCGCAGGATGTCGGTCCACAGCCCCGTTGCCACCAGCACCCAGACGACCACCAGCGCGATGCCCGCCAGCACCGCGTAAGGCAGCACCGATCGCTGGGGCACCGTGGCGGTGGTCATCGCGTTGGCACTCCGGGGACGCTGCCATCGGCGGGAGCCGCAAGCCGCGCGGCGACCGCATGGCGCGTGACGATTCCGACCAGACGCCCGCCGGCATCGACGCAACGCAGAACGTCGACGCCTCGCTCGAGAAAGAGGGTGGCGACGCGGCGCAAATCGTCGCCTGGAGCGACCGCCGGCGCTTCCGGCGCAGCGACGGTTTCCGCAGGGCTCATCACTTCGCTGACGGTGATCCGACGCAGGCGCTTCAACGTGCGATCGCTGCCGACAAAGCCGGCGACGAAGTCGTTTGCTGGCCGGCCGAGCAGTTCGTCGGGCGCCGCGTACTGCTCGAGTCTACCGGCGCGAAAGATCGCGATGCGATCGGCCATCTTGACCGCCTCGTCGATGTCGTGACTGACGAACAACACCGTCTTGCGGAGCGATTTCTGCATGCGCAGAAACTCGTCCTGGATGACTTCACGATTGACCGGGTCGACGGCGCCGAACGGCTCGTCCATCAGCAGCACGGGCGGATCGGCAGCGAGCGCGCGGGCGACGCCGACGCGCTGCGCCTGGCCGCCGGAGAGCTCGTTCGGATACCGTTCGAGGAATTCGGCGGGGTCGAGCGCCAACATCGCCAGCAGCTCTTCGGCGCGGCGGCGCATCCTGGAACGATCCCAGTTCAGCAGGCGCGGGACGACGCCTATGTTTTCGGCAACCGTCATGTTCGGAAAAAGACCGATCTGCTGGATCACATAGCCGATCGTGCGGCGCAATTCGACCGGATCCGCGGCGCCGGTGTCGCGACCGTCGATGAATACTTTTCCCGAGGTCGGCGCGACCAGCCGGTTGATCATGCGCAAGGTCGTCGTCTTGCCGCAGCCGGACGGTCCGAGCAGGACGCAGGTCTCGCCGGCGCCGACCTCGAAGCTGACGCGGTCGACCGACGCCGTGCGGTTATGCGACGACGGGTAGACCTTGGTCAGCGCTTCGAGCCGGATCATATTCGTTTTGCCATTCGATGGATCAACCCGGGCTCGCCGCGGCGCCCCTGGGCGTCAGACGCCGCTGCAGCCACAGCAACGCATAGTCGGCCGCGATTGCGAGCAAGGCCAGCGCAAGCGCCCCAGTGATCAGCTGCCGTATATCGGTCTGCGAGATGCCTCGCGAGATGAACGTGCCGAGACCGCCGGCGCCGATGTACGCGGCTATCGCGGTGACGCCGATGTTGATGACTACCGCGATTCGCACGCCGGCGATGATCACCGGCAGCGCGATCGGGATTTCGACACGCAGAAGGCGCTGCGAAGTCGACATGCCCATGCCGATCGCGGCCGAGCGCAAGGCGGGATCGACATTGCGTATCGCGGTATAGGTGTTGCGCACGATCGGCAGCTGCGCGTAGAGCATCGCGGCGATCACCGCCGGCAGGTAGCCGATGCCCTGGCCGATCTTCGACAGCAGCGGAATCAGGACGCCGAACAATGCGATCGAAGGAATCGTCATCACGATCGAGCCCAGGTAGAGCACGGTGTCGGCGGTGCGTTGGCTCTGGGTGATCGCAATGCCCAGCGGAACCCCGGTCAGGATCGCAACGCCCACGGCGACGCCGACGATCGAGATGTGCTCGACGGTGCGCTCGCCGATGGCTGGCAGGTTGTGCAGAATGAACGCCAAGGTCTCCACGGCCATCCTCGAATCGGCTTGCTCGCTGGGCTACAGGCCCACCGCAGCATAGTGGGCGCGCCGGGACGCAAGTGTTACAGATACGACCCAGGTTGGTCCATTGTGGACTTGGACGCCGCGATCGGTGAGGCGGCACCGCCTCCGACAGACGCGACCGGGCGCCGGCCGGGCGTCGCACCGGCGACAATCGGCGTCGCCTGGCGGCTGGTCGACGACCCGCCGGGATGCGATAGTTGCGCCTTCACGCCCCGGGGCTTCGCCATGACCGCAACCGCAACGAAACGGCCTTCGAACTCGCTGCTGGAACGCCTCGATCAGGGGCCGGTGATCTGCGCCGAGGGCTACGTATTCGAACTCGAACGGCGCGGGTATCTACAGGCGGGCGCTTTCGTTCCCGAGGTCGTCCTCGAGCATCCCGAAGTCGTCGCACAGCTGCACCGCGATTTCGTGCATGCCGGATCGGATGTGGTGGAAGCGCTCACCTACTACGCGCATCGTGAAAAGCTGCGCGTCATCGGGCGCGAAAAGGACCTGGAGCCGATCAACCGGCGTGCGCTCGACATCGCCAAGACTGTGGCGGCCGAAAGCGGCGCCTTTTTCGCCGGCGACATCTGCAACACCAACGTCTACGATCCGGCCGACGCCGCGTCGCACAAGGCGGTGCGCGCCATGTTCGAGGAGCAGGTCGGCTGGGCGGTCGATGCCGGCGTCGATTTCGTCATCGGCGAGACGTTTTCGTACGCGCAGGAAGCGCTGATCGCGCTCGACGTGGTCAAGCGCGCCGGCCAGACGGCGGTGATCACCCTGGCGATGCATCAGGCCGACGTGACGCGCGAGAACTGGGGTGTCGTCGACGCGTGCAAGCGGCTGGCCGACGCCGGTGCCGACGTCGTCGGCCTGAATTGCATACGCGGCCCGGCGACGATGATGCCGCTGCTGCGCGAGATCCGCGCCACCGTTAAGACGCACATCGCGGCCCTGCCTGTTCCCTACCGGACCAGTGAGCGCGAGCCTTCGTTCCAGTCGCTGCGCGACGCGCACTGGCACTACGACGAGGGCGCCCGGCCCTTCCCCGTCGCGCTCGATCCGTTTACCTGCAATCGCTTCGAGATCGCCGAATTCGGCCGCGAGGCGCTGGCGATCGACATCCGCTATCTCGGCGTGTGCTGCGGTGCCGGCCCCCACCACATTCGCGCACTGGCCGAGGCGGTCGGCAAGCATCCGCCGGCCAGCAAATACTCGGCCGACATGTCGAAGCACGCGTTCCTGGGCTCGCACGAGCGCATAAAGAAGGTGCAGAAGGACTACGCGAGCAAGCTCTAGCGACTCGGTTTCCCGTCCCGACGGACCAGCGACGCGGACCGTTCGTCGCTCGGCTTGTGGCCATAGACGGCCCGGTAGCAGCGGCTGAAGTGCGAGGCCGACGCGAATCCGCAGGCTACCGCCACGTCGAGAATGGGTTTGGTGGTTTGCAGCAACAATTCCCTCGCTCGATCGAGCCGCAGCTCCAGATAGTGGTGGCTCGGGCTCGCGTGCAGGTACTTCGCGAACAGGCGCTCGAGCTGGCGCGGTGACAGGCCGACGTCTGCAGCGATCTGCTGCACGTCGCGCGGCTCGTCGGCCGTGCTTTCCATCAGGCCGATCGCCGCGATCAGTTTCTGGTTGGCAACGCCCACCCGGGCCTGGATCGCCATGCGCTGCCGATCCTGCGTTCCGCGGATCCGCGGATGGATGAATTGCTCGGACACGTCGTTGGCCAGCGCGCGGCCGTTTCGGTCGGTGATCAGCTGCAGCATCATGTCCAGCCCGGCGGTTCCGCCGGAGCAGGTGTAGCGGCTGCCATCGATGACGAAGATGTCGGTCGTCGTGCGCACGCGAGGAAACTGCTCGCCGAACGCCGCCAGATTTTCCCAATGCAACGCGCATCGCCGGCCGTCGAGCAATCCGGCGTGCGCAAGCGCGTAGGCGCCCAGGCTGATCCCGCCGACCGATCCGCCGCTGCGCACCAGACCGCGCAGCCACTGGGCGAGCGGCTTGTCGCGCGCGCCCGCGTCGGGTGTGCCGGCGCAGACCAGCAGCAGATCGAGGGCGGCATCGTCGCGGATCGACGCGGTGACGGCGACCTCGATACCGTTGCTCGCGCGCACCGAATCGCCGTCGCGCGAATAGAGCCGCCAGGCGAACAGTTTCTCGCCGGACAGCCGATTGGCGGCGCGCAGCGGCTCGATCGCAGCAGCGAAAGCCATCATTGGAAAATCGGGAACCAGATAGAACCCGACCATGTACGGCCGGGCACCGCCGCGCAGCGGCATGGCGTGCGACGGCCGGATATCGACGCTGATCCGCGGCGCCTTCGTCGCTGACGGCATCGGCAGATGTTACCGCGCTGCCGCTTACGGGTCGACGCTGGCCGATCGCCCGGCAGCCGGGAGCTGCCGGGTCAGCCTTTTCCGGAAGTTGTACTTCGTTTCTTCCGGCGCCGCCGAAAAGAGCCCGCCGTTGCCTTATCCGCGGGCCACCGCGTCGCTACCCAGATGCGCTTTTCTTGTGCACCTTGGACTTCGCGCGGGCGAAATACTCGTCGAAATACTTCATGACTTCGTCGACGTGCTTCGGCGTATCGGATGGCTTTACTTCGTGCTCCGACGCGCCGTTGTCAGCGCACCACAACCGGGAGTCGCTGACGACGGCACCCTTCGCCTTCTTCGCTGTCTGCAGGTCCTCGAGATAGATATAGCAGCGGACCACCGGCTCGGGCTTGTCCCAGTCGATCACGGCCTTGTCGTTTTTGTGGAATCCGCGCTTCTCGAGTGCCGCCATCACGTCCAGAAAGCGGTGAAACGCGCGATCGTCGTATTTCGGATCGTTACGCCAGAATTGCGTGCTGAGCAGAATCTTGTTGCCGCTCGAGTCGGTCAGGTACAGATACGGACCGACCGTTCTTTCCTCCTGCTCGGGAGTATTGGCCGGCTGGGCCAACGCTCCTTCAGCCAGGACGAAGGCAACGAGGAGCCCAAGAAGTAATTTGAGCATAGGAGGCTCCGATTCCTTCAGATCGCGCCAGGCGCCGACGCCGCCGGATACCGCTCACCGGCGATACGACGACCGAGCGCTTGCGATGCAACGGTCTTCGTCTTCGTTGCGGAAATCGTTGCACTTGTTCCGCGCCGCCTCGTAGGCGTCTTCCGCGCGATCTTCCGCCGACTCGCTGCGCATGTCGCTGCGACGATAGGTAGTCCTCGCCTCGTTCATCCGGGCGTTATACGCTACCCGCGCCTGCTCGCGGCAAGCTTCGCGCTGCGCGGCGGGGCCGCTCGAGCAGCTGGTGCGCGCAGCGTCGTAGTCACGCTCGTACCGGTCGCGGGCGTTGCGCCATTCCGCGCGAACGCGCACCGAGGCGTCCGATATCTTCTCTCCGCCCCGCTCGATGTCTTTCCCGGCACCCTGCATCGTGTTGCAGGCGGCCAGCCCGATCGCGCAAGCCGTTGCCAAGACCAGCTGGTTCCATCCATTCATTTTGTCGTTGCTCCTGAGTGTTCGAACAAGGGGCCTTTGCATCGGCCCCGCGTTGCGTCCGGCAGCCTCCGAAAAGCAGGCCGCTGAAGCGCGAAAGCCGAAAATAACCGAGCGCCCGATTCCAAAAAATAGGACGGCATCTGAATCGGATGTAGGAGACGCAGGCGGGGCGTGCCGGTGTGCTGGAAGCGCGGGCGGCAGGCCCGTTTTCGGGTGAATCAGAACACCAGCTTGCCGAGGAACACGCCGAAGATCAGGACGATGAGAAAGATGGCAAGCGCGATGAAGAACAGGATCTTCGCGATGCCCCTGAAGCTTGCTGCGGCGCCGGTAAAACCGAAGAAACCGGCGACGAGCGAAATCAGGAAAAAAATCAGCGCCCATTTCAGCATCAAGAATTCCCTTCAGCGAAGTACATGTTCAGCGGCGACTCAGCAGCGCGCCCGCCAGAAAGCCGACAACAGCGGCGACGCCGACCATCTGCCAGGGATTGTCACTGACATAGTCATCGGCGACGCGCCCCGCGGCGCGGGCGCGGCTGATCGCATCTTCCTGCAGCTCCTGCACCGCGTCGGTCGCCGAACGCAGCCTGGCTTCCACTTGCGAGAACAGGCTGCTCGCCTTGTCCCCGGTTTCCTTAGCAGCTTGGCCGAGCATCGATTCGACTTCCGATAGTTGGTTGCGGACATCCCGCGCCCTCGGGGGACGATTGCGGCGCGTTCCGGTAACGCTCATTTTTGCCTCCTCAGTCGGGAACAGCGTGTCGAATCACGCATTGCTGCTACTTGTTTTCATCTTGCTTGACCTGCCCCTTGCGTGCTCCTCTGTCTTCCCCCTTGCCCTGCGGCTCGCTCTTGGCTTCGTGCTGCGGTGCGGCCCTGTTCTCGCCCCCTCGCGCTTGGGGACCGTGATTCTCGGCGCCTTGCGGTGCGGCTTGCGCCGCCCTAGCTGGCGGGCCGGAGCCTTGGGCCTGCGGCGGCGGGCCGGCATTGCTGCGCATCCGTTCCTGCGGGGCACTTTGCCGCCCCTGCACTTGCGCCGCTGGCTGCGGCGGACGCCCCTGCCCCTGCACCGATTGTTGCTGTTGCTGTTGCTGCTGCTGGTGCAGCTGTTCCTGTTGCTGTTGACGCTGTCGATTCATCTGCTGACGCTGGTCGGTTTGCTGCGCAGACCCCTGCTGCACTGGCTGCTGCGTCTCCGTACGGGTTCTCGAGCCGTTGCCCTGCGTCTGGAGCTGTTGCTGACCCTGCTGCTGAGCTCGGGGCTGACCCTGGCCGGATCGCTGCTGAAAGTGTTGCTGCGCTACCGCCTCGCGAGGCTGATAGCGGTAGTTCTGCGATCGAATCACCTGCTGTTGCTCGATGGCGCGCGGGTAGTTGTTGCCCGAATATTGCCGCTGGTAAACCGGTAGCGGCGCGGCTGCAGGGACGGATCGGCGATCCCACCGGTCCCATCCGACGCGACGCTGCTCCCAAGTACGGCCCCAGTGCTCACCCCAGTGCGGCGGCGAGTCGCGATACCAGCTGCGAAAATAAACCGGCGGCGACCGGTAGTAGCGCACCGGAACGAGGAGCAGGTACTGGGGCACATAGACCGGCGCTACGAGTTGCCAGGGGCCGTTGTACCATTGGCTTGCGTACCAGTTGTCTCCCCAGTAGACCCAGTAAAGCCCATCGTAAAAGAAGTAGTTCGAATTCGCCCGAGGGTCGTAATAGACCGGGTAGCCCGGTATCGGAACGAGCGTGGGATAGACCGGCATGTTGACGCCGATGTGAACCCCCGGCGCGCCGAAATCGATGCTGAACTGCGCGCGGGCAGGCAATGCCGGGCAAAGCAGGATTGCAAGCGCAATGATCAGGTACCGCATGGATCGGACCCCTTACGGTTAAGCCGCTATCGCAGCGGTTGGACGCCCCACAGTCTGGTGACTGGGCGACTTGGCGACCATCAGATAAGAGCTGATTTCCTCGTAGGCAAACGGGGAGCGTCGTGCCGGACCGCATCCGACATGACCGAGCGCCGTTGGGATAAGCTAGCGGCCGATCGATAGGGGGCCATCGAGGCCGGCGGCCGATGGGGTCTGGTCCCCAATGCGCCGCCCGGGAGCCCCGACGAATCCAAAGATGCTCGACGATCTGCTAATCGGAAGCGCCGCCAAATACCCGGACCGGACAGCGGTCATCGACGGAGCGGATTCGATCAGCTATCGCGACTTGGACGAGTCGTCCGCCCGCCTCGCCGGCGAACTCGTTGCGCGTGGCGCAGGGCGCGGAAATCGGGTCGGCCTTTACCTCGACAAGTCACTCCACGCCATCGTCGCCGTCTGGGGGGTGCTCCGAGCCGGGGCCGCGTACGTGCCGCTGGACGTCGCTTCTCCTGTCAAGAGAGTCTCGCGTATCGTCGAGAACGGCGACCTTTGCGGCATTCTGTCGTCGTCGAAGCGGTGGTCGGCGCTCGCGCCCGCCCTCGCATCGACGCCTGGCTTCGTCGGTCTCGATCGGGAGACCCGGCAGCCGGGCGACATCGGGTTCACCTTCGAGAGCCCGAATGCATCGCATGCTCCGCCAGCGCACCGGGGTGCCGACTCGGGTGGGCACGATCCTTCATTCCCGGCATACATCCTCTATACGTCCGGCTCTACTGGACAGCCGAAGGGCGTCGTGCTCAGCCATCGCGCCGCGCTCTCATTCGTCGATTGGGCAGCCGAGACTACGGCGCTCGGTCCGACCGATGTCGTGTCGAGTCACGCGCCGCTCCATTTCGATCTGTCGGTCTTCGACCTCTTCGCGAGCTGCCGGGCGGGCGCCTGCGTAACCCTGGTGCCGCCGGGTCTGAACGTATTCCCCCGCAACCTCGCGGACTGGATCGTCGCGCAGCAGATCACCGTCTGGTACTCGGTGCCGTCGCTGCTCGCGCGACTCGCGCTCTCGGGCGGGCTCGAGCGTCACGACTGGTCGCGGCTGCGCCAGATTGTTTTCGCCGGCGAGGTCTTCCCTGTCGCACATCTGCGCCGCCTGCGCGAGCAAATCCCGGACGCGCGCTACTGGAACTGGTATGGCCCGACCGAGACCAACGTCTGCACCGCCTACGCGGTCGACGAGCTCCCGCCCGATCAGACGGCGCCGGTGCCGATCGGCACGGCGTGCGCCAACTGCAAGCTGCTCGTCGTGAACGACGCGGGGGCAGTGTGCCAGCCGGGCGAGACGGGCGAGCTCTACGTCAGCGGTCCAAGCTTGATGACCGGGTACCAGGCAATGCCCGAGGCCACGGCGCATGCCTTTGTCACTCGCGGCGAACCGGGCGACGGCACCCTCTGGTATCGAACCGGAGACCTCGTACGCGAGGACGCTGCCGGACTGCTTCATCTTCTCGGCCGCCGGGACGGCATGATAAAAAGTCGCGGCTACCGGGTCGAGCTGGGTGAAATCGAGAGTGTGTTGCATCAGCATCCGGCAGTCGCAGAGGCTGCCGCGATCGCGTTACCCGACGAAGAGAGCGGCCACGTGATACGAGCGGCCGTGGTCGCCAGCACCGGACAAGCGCTGGACGCCGGCAAGCTGCGTGCGTTTTGCGCCGAACGTCTGCCAGCGTATATGATCCCGCTGTCGATCGCGGTGCGCGGGTCGCTGCCGCGGGGAAGTACCGGCAAGATCGACAGAGTGCTTCTGCGCGAGGAGCTTTCCCGGGGTTGAAACGTCGACACGCGAGTGGTGCGAGTTCGCCGCCAGCCATCCTCATACGGAGATCTTGAAGGCATGACCTATACCGACCAGCAAATCTTCGACACGCTCGCACGGTTCTTCGCGCAAGAGGCGACGGGCAGGGAAGGAGCGGTTGCCGTTGCGCCCGATACCGACATCATCGGCGAAGGTCTGGTCGATTCGTTGGCCATTTTCAAGCTGATCGCGTTCGTGGAGGAGACGTTCGGCGTGACGATAGCGCCCGACGAAGTCCTTCTCGAAAACTTCCAGACATTGCGGGCGGTCAGGAATCTGATTGTGAAGAAGCTCGCGGCGTGAGCAGCATTCCCGAATCCTGCGACGTTGCGGTGATCGGCGGAGGCCCGGCGGGCAGTCTCGCCGCGACCTACCTGACCGGCAAGGGCTACTCCGTTGCGCTGTTCGAGCGGCAGAAGCATCCGCGGTATCAGGTGGGAGAGAGTCTGCTGCCGGACGTCTGGAAATACTGCGATGCAGCCGGAGTAAGCGACGCGATCGCCGCCGAAGGTTTCCTGCGGAAGGCCGGCGGAAGCGTCGACTGGAACGGCGAGATGCGCCGTCTATCGTTCGGCGACTTCGGGTACACGCGGCCCGCGCTGCATGTCGAGCGCGACCGCTTCGATCACATTCTGTTCGAGCGCGCGCGCGACAGCGGCGCCTGGGTCGGCGAGGAGATCGCGGTCCTGGGGGCGGATCTTTCACGGGCGGAGGACGACGAGAGCGAAGTCACGGTCAGCTATCGGCCGGTCGGCGAGAGCAGCGCGTCGCGCCTTCGGTGCCGGTACGTCGTCGACGCCAGCGGGCAGACCGGCGTCATCGGCAGACAGCTGGGATTGCGCGTGTTCGACGAGGGCTTCCGCTTCATGAGCGTATGGGGCTATTTCACGAACTCGAAGTACCTCGCGGCAGACGGGCAGATCTATGCTGCGCAGTCGGTGCGCGAAGTGCCGCCGACTACCTACGTGAGCGCCCTGCCGCAGGGCGACGGATGGGCGTGGCTCTGGCACATCATGCTGCGGGAATCGACGAGCATCGGTCTGGTCATCCCCAAGGCCTGGGCGAGCGAAACCAAAGGAAGCGCCGAGTCGTGGGAGACCTGGTTCCTGAGGCAGTGCCGCGCGCTCCCGCTGCTGCAGCGCCTGCTGGCCGACGCGACGTTCTGCGAAGGCTCGGTGCGACTGGTACGAAACTACTCTTACCGGTCCAACCGTGTTGCCGGGCCGGGGTTCTTTCTGCTCGGAGACGCCGCAGGCTTCGTCGACCCTATTTTCTCGGTGGGCGTCGTGTTCGGCATGTACTCGGCCTATGCGGCCGCGCATACGATCGACCGCTGTTTTCGCCAGCGTGCCAGGCGCGACGAGCATCGATCGATTTTCTCGTCGCAGGTGCAGGCCAGATTGGAGCTCAGCCGATCTCTGGCGCTGCCGTACTACCAGGCGAGCGATGCAGGAAATGCGAAAGCCCGGGAAGCGATGGGATTCAGCAGCACGCAGGCGCAGGCGCTGATGTACGCCGCGTCCTTGCTGACCGATCGCTCCGGCAACTTCGACTCGATGGCCGACAGTCCCGCGGCGCATCGGGCTGCAGCCGAGCGCGTACGCCCACTCGACATTCCGCTCAAATGACCGCCGATCAGGTGAACCGCCACGTGGTTCACCTCTTGACACCGATCGAGCGCTACCTCAGGCAGCGTCTTAACTCGGAACTCGATCGGCAGCGGTTCGACCGAGCGAAACGGTTCGTCGAAGAGACGGCGAGGCGCGGCGACGAGATCGCGCATCGGGTGAACGCACGGTGGCTCAAGTTCCTTTGTGGCCGCCTGCCCGTGCAAACCGGCGTTTGGCCGCAGGACACCGATTTCCTTCGTCACTTCGCAGTGGTTTTCGGAGTGCCGCGAGACAAGACGCGCGAGTTCGTCGGCCTCTCCCTGCTCGGTCGCCTCTGGCGAGCCTGGTATTTCGATACTCTCGAAAAGGGGCCGCCCGAGCTCGTGGCGCGATTGACCGGCGTCACCGGCTGGGAGCATTTCGATCGATCCCTGCAAGCCGGGAAGGGGCTCATCCTCGCGCCGGTGCACACCCAGTTCGCTCGCCTGTTCGTGGTATACCTTCGCCATCGAGGCCACGACGGCCTCGAGGTCGGCATCACGCACGACAAGCTCGAGGCGCGGGGTTTACAGACGACGGTCGCCAAGCAGTTCGAGCTTGCGCGACAAATGCACGCAGCCAAGCATCTGCTTGCGCGAGGCGGCATCGTCTTCAATCCGCCCGACGCCCGCCAGAACCTCGACCATTCCCGTCGGGTGGAGTTCTTCGGTCGGCAGCGCCAGATAGCCGCCGGGTTCGCCGAACTCGCGCTCAAGACCGGAGCGAATGTCATGCCGGTGGCCTATCGATTTACGCCACGCGGCACCTTTGCGCTGGAGTTCGGGGCACCGTTTGATGTCGCCGGGCCGCAGTCGGCTCACGGCGAGCGCATCGACTCGCTCGTCGGGCAGTACGCGAGCTTCCTGCGCGACGAGTGGCGCCGCTATCCATGGAATATCCCGTGGAACCATCTGCTCCACTATTGCCAGCTGCCCACGGCCGACTCCGTCGCGCTCGAGGAGACGGCGCCCAGCCCGTCCCCGCAAGCTCTGCCGCAGTAGTCGTATCCTTTGAATATAATAGCGTTGCGTCGCGTTCTCTACGTGCACGGATCGCCGGCGGTCATCGCCCGGCGCGGGACGGCGGCTGAAGAACGGGAAAAAAATGAACGGCGAGAACCAACCAGGCAGGCATTTCCTGCGCCGCAGGCAGCTGCTCCAGGGTGCGGCGGCGGCGTTGCTTTCCGTCGGCACGCGCTCTCCTGTGCTGGGAGCAGAAAAGCCTTTGCAGGTCGGCGGGTTGCCCGTCACCTGCAACCTCACGCTTCCGGTCGCGTGCATGGCCTCGGCGATGGATGTCAACGCGTCGAAGGGCGCCGGGCAAATTTTCGAGTTCAGCAAGTACAGCGGTTGGCCCGAGATCAAAGAATCGCTGATGTCGGGACGGCTCCAGGCCGCTTATATGCTGGCGCCGCTGATCATGGATCTCGCCGACAGCGCGATACCGGTGAAGGTCGTGTCGCTGGGCCACCGGTCTGGCGCGGTGATCATGGTGCGGAGCGACTCTCCCTACAAGAACTTCAAAGACCTCGCGGGAAAACGCGTTGCCATACCCAGCCGTTTCGCCGTCGACTACCTGTTTCTCAGGAAGATGCTGGCGAGAGAAGGCATGACCCTCAAGGATGTCGACGTTGTCGAGATGGCTCCCCCCGACATGCCGGCAGCCCTCTACGCGAAAGCCGTGGAGGCGTACGCGACCGGCGAGCCGTTCGGAGCGGTCGCGCAACGCGCCGGCTACGCGAGACCGCTCAGCATGACGCGCGACGAGTGGCCGAACTACATCTGCTGCGTCCTGACCGTGCGCGACGAGCTGGTCAAGGAGAATCGACCGTTGGTGCAGCAGCTGGTCAACTATGTGCAGGCCGCGGGCACCTGGCTGGATCTCGCGCCGGCAAACCGGACGAAGGCGGTCCAGATCGCGGCCGGTCCAAAATTCTTCAACCAGGATCCGAACGTGCTCCAGTTCGTGATGGACAATCCGTCCGATCGCGTCACCTACGGCGATTTGAGACTGATCCGGTCGGAGTTCGAGGAGCTGATGCAGCTCTCCATCGCCGCGGGAACCATCAGGCGCGCCGGCCGCTACGAAAACTACGTGGACGAGAGCTTCGTCCAGAATATCAAGCCCGTTCGCATTTCGCTTTGATCAGGGAAGGCAAATGACCGGCAAGATCCTGGCGCTCATTGCACTGTCCTTTGTCGCGATCGCCGCCGGTGGCGCCGAGAATCCCGCTCCGTTGCGGGCGGGCGTTTTCGATCCGCCTCGACTGGCGCCGGACTTCGCCCTTCGCGGGTCGGACGGCTCCGAGCTCAAGCTCAGCCGCTACCGCGGCAAAGTGGTCGCGCTGGCTTTTGGTTATACGAACTGCCCCAGCGTATGTCCGGTCACGCTCGGATACCTGGCCGAAGCCCGAAAAAGGCTGGGTGCAGGCGCCAAGGACCTTCAAGTCGTCTTCGTCACCGTCGATCCCGAAAGAGACGATGCCGAACATCTGAAGAAGTTCGTCGCATTCTTCGACCCGACGTTCGTCGCCGGTACTGGAACGCCCGGACAACTGGCCGAGATACGCAAGGTGTACGGCATCACGATGTCCGACAAGATTTACACCGACGCCGCGTCGAAGTCCAAGGGGATTTATTATCTCGACCACTCGTCGTTTGTGTACCTGATCGATCGTGAAGGGAAGCTCCGCGCCATGATGCCGTTCGGCGTGACCGCCGACGATATCGAGCACGATGCCAAAGCCCTGCTGAGCAGGTGAGCGTTGCCGATGACCGGCAGGCTCGGGGCATCGATTTTCCGCGGATGCACAAGCCCAATGGCCGCAGAGTGACTGGAAGTCGTCTTCTGTACCGGGTCCTGATCCCGCTGGCTGGCATAGCCATCGTCGCGGTCGCCTGGGCGGCATTGGCTCCCATTCGTTCGGCTTCCAGAGAGCAGGTCTTTGTGATTCCCAAGGGCACCTGGGAGCACAGGCAAGCGGGGCACCATCTCGATGTCATACCATCGCGCATCCGCCTGACGCTGGGTGTCAAGGACGTCCTGGTAATGAGAAACCAGGACGATGTGCCGCAGTTGTTCGGCCCCGTGCTCATCATGCCCGGGCAATCCTTTCAGTTGCCCTTTCAACGACCGTCCGAATATCTGTTTACCTGTCCGCTGCACACCAGCGGTCTGTTGACCATCGTCGTCGAGCCGATGCCCGAGCCCGGGTGGGCGCGGCTTCGCTGGCGCGCCACCGGCCTCGTGTCGCCAGGGACATGGCTATAGGAGAGATCCGGCGTGGGTAGGGTAAGACAGATCCTCCCCGCGCTGGCGATGGCGGGGGTTCTCGTTGCCGTGTGGTGGGTGGCGGTAGTCGAAACCAGGACCGTCATTTTTCCCACGCCGTGGCAAGTAGTGACTGCCACGCTGGATCTGGTGCAACAAGGAACGCTGTGGGATCACATAGGCGCGTCCTTGTTTCGCGTCGGAGCCGGTTTCCTGCTCGCCGTCCTCGTCGGCGTTCCGCTCGGTCTTTGGATGGGCTGGGTCAGAGGCGCCTTTGCGACGTTGAATCCGCTCGTTCAGATACTTCGTCCGATCTCCCCGATCGCCTGGATTCCCCTGGCCATACTTTGGTTCGGCGTCGGAGATCTGTCCCCGATTTTTCTCATTTTCCTTTCGTCGGTGTTCCCGACGATCGTGCAGACCGCCGATGGCGTGCACACGATCGACCGGAAATATATCTGGGCCGCCGAAAATTTCGGGGTCGGTCGCGCGAAGCTCTTTCTCCAGGTCGTCATCCCGGCGGTTCTTCCTCAGATCATCGTCGGCATGAGGGTCAGTCTCGGCGTCGCCTGGCTGGTCGTAGTTGCAGCCGAGATGATCGCTCTCCGGTCGGGGCTAGGCTATTTGATCATCGACTCTCGCAATGCCGGAAATCGGTATGACCTGGTGGTGGCCGGGATGGTCATTATCGGAATCACCGGCCTCTTGCTCGACGGAATGATGCGCCGCCTGCAAAAGCTGAAGATAGTCGGGTGGCGGTATGGCCGCTAAGATCGTCGTCAAGGACATCACGAAGAATTACTCGACAGCCAAGGGTCCGCTGAACGTCATCGGGGACATCAACTTCACCGTCGACGACGGCGAGTTCGTGGCCATCGTCGGACCTTCCGGCTGCGGCAAGACGACGCTGCTGAATATCATTGCGGGATTCGTTCGTCCCGATCGGGGCCAGGTCATCGTCGACGGCGTAGCGAGGGACGGCCCGAGTCCGAAGGGTATCGTCATCTCCCAGCAAGGCTCGGTCTTTCCGTGGCTGACCGTGCAACAGAACCTGATGTTCGGGCTCAACGGCTACCATCCCGAGAAGAAGGAGCTCGCCGATCGCTATGCATCGATGGTGGGATTGAAGGGATTCGAGAGAGGCTACCCGCATCAGCTTTCGGGGGGGATGCTCAAGAGAGTGGAGCTGGCTCGGGCTCTGGTCGTGAAGCCCGAAATTCTCTACATGGACGAGCCCCTGTCGGCGCTGGACGCGCTCACCAGTATTCAGATGCGGATTGAGTTGCTGCGGATTCTCGCCGAGGAACGGCATACCTGTGTGCTGATCACGCATGACGTCGAGGAAGCGATACACTTGGCGGATCGAATCCTGGTGCTCTCCGCGCGTCCGGCAACCATCCAGGCCGCGTTCGAAGTGCCGTTCCCGCATCCACGGAATCTTTTGAGTCCCGAGGCGATCGCCCTCAAAGCAGCGATCCTACGCGAGTTTGGCCTTTAGAAAAGTTCGCGCCGCGGTTTTGGCAACGTCCGGAAAGCAAAAGGGTTAGCGGTTAGGCTAACCCTTTGCCGAGATTGGTAGGCCGTGTAGGGATCGAACCTACGACCAACGGATTAAGAGTCCGCTGCTCTACCAGCTGAGCTAACGACCCGATACGGAAGGTTTGCTGAAACTGCGCCTAATCAGCCGCCAAGCCCGTGCCCGAATTATACGCTCGCGGCCACGCCGGCGGCAACCCGCCGCGGCCTCTCGTTGGGGAGCCCCATATCAGCTCGGTCCACCCAGCCTCTCACCGATTCGTTCGCGCAGCGCCGCGACGATCTTCTCGACAAGCAGCTGCGTTTTTCGCGGCCCGGGATCTTCGAGCGCATCGTCGCGCACCGAACAGTGCATGAGTTGAACGACGGCGTGACATTGCGCGCAGGCGAATGCATAGTCATAGGCGCGAGACTACAATCATACGTTGGTTCCGCAGCTCGGCGCGGAACCTGACGCAGCGAATTCGGCGGCAACCGGGAACGACGCCATGAATCAGCCCCCGACCGATACGACGACCGGCGAGCAACGCACCGCCGTGCGCTTCGACGTCGTCGCCGGTCTCACGGCTGCAGCGGTCGTTCTCCCGAAGGCCATGGCGTATGCGACTGTCGCCGGGCTGCCCGTCGCCGTCGGTCTTTACACTGCGTTTGTCCCGATGGTGATTTACGCCGCGCTCGGCTCGTCGCGCGTGCTCAGCGTCAGTTCTACCACGACGCTGGCGATCCTGACCGGCACCGAGCTCGGCCTGGTCGTCCCGGACGGCGACCCGGCGAAGCTTGTCACGGCAACAGCCATGCTGACGGCCCTGGTCGGCGCCATGCTGCTGCTGGCGAGGCTGATGCGTCTGGGATTCGTCGCCAACTTCATTTCCGCGCCGGTGCTGACAGGGTTCAAGGCAGGGATCGGCCTCGTGATCGTGCTGGACCAGGTGCCGAAACTGCTGGGCATCCACATCACCAAGCAGGGCTTCTTCTTCGATCTTCTCCACGTCGTGCAACACATCCCGGAGACATCGCTGATGACGCTGGCGGTAGCGGTCGCGACGTTCGTCGTGATCATCGGAATGGAGCGCCTGTGGCCCCAGGCTCCAGCGCCGCTGATCGCACTCGGCGGCGGCATCGCCGCAGCAACGTTCCTCGGGCTGCAGGCACTGGGGGTTTCGACGGTGGGCCTGATTCCGCAAGGACTGCCGTCAGTCACGATGCCCGATTTCACGCTGATCGAGGAACTGCTTCCCGGCGCTCTGGGGATTGCGCTGATGAGTTTCACCGAAACGATCGCCGTGGGTCGCGCCTTTGCCCGCTCCGGAGATCCTCCCATCGACGCAAATCGCGAGTTGATCGCGACCGGAGCCGGCAACATCGGCGGCGCACTGTTTGGCGCGATGCCAGCCGGCGGCGGAGCCTCGCAGACCGCGGTCGTGCGCGCCGCGGGCGGTCGGTCGCAACTGACGTCCCTTGTCACTGCCGGTGTCGCGGTCGCGACCATGCTGCTGCTCGCGCCGTTGCTGGGCTTGCTGCCCCACGCAACGCTCGCAGCAATCGTCATCGTCTACTCGGTCGGGCTCATCCAGCCCTTGGAATTCCTTGCCATTCGCAAAGTGCGCACGATGGAGTTTCGCTGGGCGATCGTAGCCGCAGTCGGCGTCCTGCTGCTCGGTACGTTGCAGGGCATCGTGGTGGCGATCATCCTGTCGCTGATCGGTCTGGCCAGCCAGAGTGCGAACCCGCGGGTGTACGTCATCGGCCGCAAGCGCGGTTCCGATGTGCTACGACCCGTGTCGCCGGAACACCCGGACGACGAGACGTTCGAGGGTCTGCTGATCGTGCGCCCGGAGGGACGCCTCTATTTCGTAAAT
This sequence comes from Casimicrobiaceae bacterium, assembly GCA_036270955.1. Classification (GTDB taxonomy): domain Bacteria; phylum Pseudomonadota; class Gammaproteobacteria; order Burkholderiales; family Casimicrobiaceae; genus PALSA-1003. The sequence goes on from DATBBM010000141.1 coordinate 21,255, forward strand.
GCCCAGAATGTCGGAGATCAGATCAACGCGCTGGTCACGCAGTACAAGCCGCGCGTGGTTGCATTGGACATGAGCCGCGTGCCCGACATCGAATACTCGGCATTGCATGCGCTGATGGAGGGAGAGGCGCGCGCGACCGAACGCGGCGCCGTCGTATGGTTGGTCGGGCTGAATCCAGGCGTACTGAGTGTCGTGCAAAATTCCGGGTTCGCCGATCGCCTTGGCCGCGAGCGCATGCTGTTCAACGCCGGCGTGGCGATCGAGCGCTATCAGGCCTTGCAGGCGGCATCGGGCGCCCAGCAACATCCAACGTAGGAGACGACATTGGGAAAGAAGACCGCAGCAAGGAAGGCCCCGCCCGCGGGCGGGAAAAAAGGCGACGCCGATTCCGTCAAAGCAGGTGCGGACAAAGGTGGCACCGCGTCACCCAAGGACGACATTTCCGGGAAGGACTATGCGCGAGAGATGAAAAAGCTCCATGTGGAGCTCGTCAAACTGCAGGAGTGGGTCAAGCTCAAGAAGCTCAAGGTATGCATCGTCTTCGAGGGTCGCGACGGCGCCGGCAAGGGCGGCACCATCAAGGCGATCACCGAGCGGGTGAGCCCTCGCGTGTTTCGCGTCATTGCGCTCACTGCGCCGACCGAGCGCGAGAAGTCCCAGATGTATGTACAGCGCTACCTCCCGCACCTGCCCGCTGGAGGAGAGATCGTGATCTTCGATCGCAGCTTGTACAACCGGGCGGGAGTCGAGCGAGTGATGGGCTTCTGCACCGAGGAGGAGGCGGAGGGATTCCTGAAAATAGTGCCGATGTTCGAGAAACTGATGGTCCAGTCCGGCATCATCCTGCTCAAATACTGGCTGGAAGTGAGCCCCGCCGAGCAGACGCGGAGACTCGAGGCCCGCATCGACGACGGCCGCAAGATCTGGAAGCTCTCGCCGATGGATCTCAAGTCGTACAGTCGCTGGTTTGACTACTCCAGGGCGCGCGACGCAATGTTTGCCGCGACCGACACAGCGTGGGCGCCATGGTTCGTCGCGCGCTCCGACAACAAGCAGCGCGCCCGACTCAACATCATCGGTCACCTGCTGGCGAGCATCAAGTACAAGGATGCGCCACGGGAGAAGGTCAAGCTGCCGAAGCGGCAGAAGGCCGACGGTTATGTCGAGCCGGACTATCCATACAGGTTCGTCGCGGAAAAGTACTGAGGTTTCAAGTCCCGGTCGGCGGGAGGAGCGGCGGCACCGTCGTGGCTTTCAGCCAACAGTCCCGCTCGAGCCCGAAGAGGCGTGCCCGTACTGAGCGGGACCTGCCCGGCACTCCATCAGAACAGCGGTCCTGCGCTCTCGCCCAGCATCGCCCGCCGCACCAGGGGTACCGGTGGCGCGCCATAGCTTAGAAACTTGTCGTGGAATTCTTTCCATGCGCTGCGACCGCCCCGTGTCGCGGTCCAGTCGCTTCGCAACTTCATGATCATCAGTTTGCCCAGCGTGTAGTTCCCGTACGCCGGATCGAAGGTCCCTCGCGCGGCCTGCTGGCGAGCGTTGGCCGGATCCATGAAAGCCTTGTCGCGGAACATCGCTTCGGATTCCGCGACTGTCATGCCGCCGGTATGCAGCCCGATCGCCGAAAGCAAGCGCACGTTGCGCAGCAGCGCCCCGTGCAGCTGACCGACATGCGCTTCCGCGTCCCCATGACCGAGCCCCACTTCCCACATCATCTCTTCCACGTAATGCGCCCAGCCCTCGTTGAACGCATAACTAATGAATATCTGTCCAACGCGGGTCTTCGACCGGTTCGAGTGCAGGAACTGCAGGAAGTGACCGGGCCAGACTTCGTGCACCGAGATGAACAGCAGGCTCGCCTTCCCCGGAACATAGGCATCCCGTTCAGCCTGTGTCCAGCCGGGGTCGGGCGGCGCGATGTAATAGATCGCCGGAAGATTCTTTTCGTAGGGTCCGGGGATGCGCACGTAGGCGAGGTTGTAGCGCTCGTACGCGGGCGCCTCGGCCACGCTAGCCTGGTCGGCTGACGGGATCGTTACGACGCGGTTTTCCGCGACAAAAGCGCGAAGGCCGGCGAGCTGCGCCTGCGCTCCCGCGACAGCTGCACCCTGCGGCTTATCGGCCTGCATTTTGGCAATACAGGATTGGTCGCTTTGCCCGGGCGCATACACTGCGCAAGCGGCACGAAGCGCCGCGCTATTGCGCTGGAGATCGCGCTCGGCCGCGTCCCTCAACTGGGCCAGCGGGATATCGACCAGCTCGGTCCTGCGCAGCATCTCGCCAAATTTTTCCGGGCCCAGCGCGAAGCCATCGGTGGCTGTAGCTTCGAGGGTGCCCAGCCAGGCATCGAGGCCGCGCATCGCCGCGATCGCGCCGGCGTTGGCTCGCCGGAAGTCCGTCTGCAACTTCGCATCGTTCACCGCCGAGAAGATGCCCGGGACTTCTTCTTCGTAGAAAGCCGCCAGCCCTCCGAACACGATGCGTCCGATTTGCACGTACGTTCGCGGCATCGGCGTGCGCAGATTCTGGCGAATCTGCGCCGCTGCCGCCGGAACCGCCTCGGCATACTTGATGTATGCGCGCATCCGGTCGGCGAGCGGTGCGTACTCGCGCGCGACATAGACGTTCGGATCGAGTCCGCCGCCGTAATAGCTGGGGTCGTTGAACTGCGACTGCGCCGACTCGAGCCAGAACAGCTCTCCGTCGAGGCTTGCCACGACATAGTCGCGCTCGAAGCGTCGACCTTCATCGAGACTGCCATCGTCGAATTGCCTTGCACGCTCGTGTAGGGCATGCAGGCGGCGAATTTCGTTGTCGATGCCGGAGCGGCTCCAGTCGGGAAGCCGGCCGTCGAATTCGTGCCTCCCGGCCCAGACGGCGGTCGGCGGATTGGCGTTGAATTCCGATTCCAGCAACGCCGTCACGTAGTCGTCCCACGCGGCCGCGCGTGACGACGGAGAGGAAAGCGACTCCGGACGCGTCGCTTGCTGGCAGCTGGAAACGGTGAGCAACAGGGCAACGGCAAGCAACGCGGAAGCGGCCGGCAGGATTCTTGTTTGCATCGATCTGTTGGAGCCCGTAGTGGACTGACGGTGACTGACGAACTAAAGGTGTCTTAACTCATTGTTTTGCCAGCAGTGCCCACCCTCGCGCGGCTAGTCCTACAAAGCCCCGCAGAGTTTGTCACGTTTTTGGCGGCTTTATACGCCTGGACATGTGGCGGCATGACGT
>DATBBM010000142.1:0-68894 GCA_036270955.1 Casimicrobiaceae bacterium
AGCTGCCGCGCGACGTGCTCGCCGCGGCAGGCGCCGCCGCGCGTACGGTGCTGCCGGTCCCGCCCGCCGCCGCACCGCCGGCCGTCGGCTGGCCGCCGCCGCGCCCCATGTACGGTCGCATTCCGGCGACGATATCTTCGACGCTGGCCGCGCTGGAGTTGTCGGTCCTTGGCACCACCTGCGCGCAGCGATCGGTCTCGATCACCATCAGATATTCGCCGCGCTGACGCATCGCCGCCCGCGCTCGGGATCCGCCGTCGGAGAGATCGAGCGGCGGCGTGACGTCGCGATAGATCACTTGATCGTTGCGATCGAACACGATGTTGCAGATCATGGCCTCGGCGGGAAGCGCGGCGGCGCAGGCAGCGAGGCCGAGAGCAGCCGCAAAAAGCGGAATCTTGTGCATGCTGATCCTTAGGGCAAGAGAAGGCATGCATCGTATGCCGGCGGCAGAGCCGACGCAACCTTCATCCGTCCAGGCTAGCTCCAGGAGAATGGCATGACCAAAGCGCGAAAGACTCGAGGAGTGGCGTTGCCCGGAAGCGTCAAGAAGCCGTTTGCCGAAGCCAAATACGTGGGCCCGGCGCGCAAGTCCGACCGGGTCGAAGTGACGGTGCGGCTGCGACGCAAGAAACCGCTGCGTTCGCCGACCGGCGGCGCGGGCTTCCGCCGCATCGGCTACGAAGCCTTTCGCGCCGAGCACGGCGCCTCCCCGCGGGATGTCGCCGTCGTGGAGAAATTCGCGCATGCGCACGGCCTGGATGTGACGCGCGTCAGCCTCGCGCAGCGCGCCGTCGATCTTTCCGGAACCGTCGCCGCGATGGAGACGGCATTCGGCACGAGGCTCAGCTGTTACCGGCAGGGGCAGCGGGAATACCGCGTGCGGACCGGTGCGATCATGGTTCCCCCCGAACTCGCCGGAATCGTCGAAGGCGTGTTCGGTCTCGACAACCGGCCGCACGTCGAGCCGCACTTCCGCATCGCCAAGGCGCGCGGCAAGAACAACCCGCGAGCCGCCGCGTCCAGCTTCACGCCGCTCGAGGTCGCTGCGCTGTATGCCTTTCCCAATGGCTATGACGGCAAAGGCCAGACGATCGCGATCCTCGAGTTCGGCGGCGGCTACCGAGCGGGCGATCTGAGCAAATACTTTTCCCGCCTCGGCGTTCCGATGCCGTCGATCACGGCAGTGTCGGTCGGCGGTGCGCACAACGCGCCGACCGGCGATCCGAACAGCCCCGACGGCGAGGTCGTGCTCGACATCGAGGTCGCAGGTGCCGTCGCTCCGGCGGCGAAGATCGTCGTCTACTTCGCGCCGAATACCGACGAGGGCTTCATCAACGCGCTGTACGCGGCGATACACGACAACCTGCGGCGGCCGGGAATCGTGTCGATCAGCTGGGGCAGTGCGGAGACCAATTCGACCTTGCAATCGCTGAAGGATTACGATGCGGCGTGCATCGATGCCGCGGCGCTGGGCATCACCGTCTGCGCCGCGGCCGGCGACCATGGTTCGAGCGACACCGACCCGCCGGGAAAGCGTGCGATGGTGGATTTTCCCGCGTCGTCTCCGCACGTTCTTGGGTGCGGCGCCACGCGCCTTCAGGCGAGCGGCGCCGCGATCGTCGCAGAGACCGTGTGGAACACCCACGACGGCTGGGCGACCGGTGGCGGCGTCAGCGAGATTTTTTCGCTGCCCGACTATCAGAAACACGCCGGTGTGCCGAAGTCGGCGAACAAGGGCGGCAAGGCGGGCCGCGGCGTGCCCGATGTCGCCGGCAACGGCGACAGCGAAACCGGCTACCGGATTCTGGTCGACGGCGTCCAGCAAGTGGTCGGCGGCACCAGCGCGGTCGCACCACTGTGGGCTGGCCTGATTGCGCGTCTGAACCAGGCGAAGAAAACGCGCCTGGGATTCGTGCACGGCAAGCTTTACGCGCTCCCTGCAGGGAAGGGCTTGCGCGACATCACGGTCGGCGACAACGGTGCGTACAAGGCGAAGGCGGGGTGGGACGCGTGCACCGGTCTCGGCGCTCCCGACGGCGAAGCGCTGCGCAAGGCGCTGTAATCGAGCCTTGGCGTCGCCGTCACTCCACCCGCATGCCAGCGAGCCTGGCCACATCGGACCAGCGCACGACGGCCGCCTTGAGCTCGGCGCCGAATTGCTCGGGTGTGCTCGACATCGCCTCGCTGCCCATGGTCAGAAATTGTGCCCGCACGTCGGGTTGTTGCACGATGCGGGCTAGCTCGCCGTGCAGCCGCTCGATGATTTCCGGAGGTGTGCCTGCGGGCGCCAGCACGCAATTCCACGAGCTGACCGCGAAGTCCTTGTAGCCCAGCTCCGCCACGGTCGGTACATCCGGCCAGTTGGTCGCGCGCTTCGCGGTCGCCACCGCCAGTGCCCTCAGCTGCCCGCTGCGCAGGAACGACTCGACGGCGCCGATAAAACTGAAGTACACCGGAACGATTCCCGAGACGACGTCGTTCAACGCCTGTCCGCCGTTGGTGTACGGGACATGCAGCAGCTCGATGCCGGTCCGCTGCTGCAGCATTATCGCGGCGAGATGCTGCGAGCTGCCGACCCCCGGAGTCGAGTAAGCGATCTTGCCGGGAGCTTTGCGCGCCAGCGCGATAAGCTCGTCGAGGGTCTGCACGTTCAGCGCGGGATTGACGACGATCATCATTGGCGGCTCGCTGATCTTGCTGATCGGGGCGAATGCGGCGATCGGATCGACCGCGCGCGCTCCGATCGTGCTCGGCAGGATGGTAATGAACGAGCCGGTAAGGAGCAGCGTGTAGCCGTCGGGCGCAGCCTTCGCGACGGTCTCGCTGCCGATGTTGCCCGACGCGCCGGGGCGATTGTCGACCACGACCGGCTGCCCCACGGCTTCAGCGAGCTTGGCCGCGACGATGCGTCCGGTCAAATCGAGCTGCGTCCCGGCCGCGAACGGAACGACGATCCTGATCGGCCGGTTTGGATAGTCACCCGCGCCGGCCGCGTCCGCAGCGAGGGTCAGGCCGACGCCACAGACAAGCACAAGCAGCGTCGGCAGCGGACGCCGCGGCGGCAAGCTAGGCAACGCGAACATGCGGCTCCCTTTTATCCTTGCGGAGCTGCCGGACGGCGATAGCTGTCAAAGCCCGCGCCAGTTCGGGCTCGTCCCAGGGTACATCGACCGGGAAGCGCCTGAGAAACGGACTTTCCGGATCGCGTATCCACTCTTGCGGAAAATGCGCACAAAAATGCTCTTCACCCACGGCGAGTTGGTCGCGCGGCGCAGCAGTGCCGTGCATCGCGGCATAGAGCGCGGCTCCGGCACCGACGTTCATTCGAGCGCCGCGATGCGTGCCGTGCGAGATGCGCCGGTTGATCTCGAGCAGATACGGCTCGCCACCCGCCGGGTCGACGATGAATTCGGGCGAAAAGATTCCGGTGAGGCCAAAGCCAGCGGCGAGCTTTGCCGTGGCGGCATGCATCTGCGGCGAGCGAAAATAGCGTACGGCGCTGGTCGGGCCCTTGCGTTCGCCTTCGATTTTCTCCACCGCAACTCCCGATACCAGCGCGCCGCGCCAGGCCACGGCCGTGTAGAAATGGATTGTACCGGCGACAAACTCCTGAAGCACAATCTGGCCGGCCGCCAGGTCGTCGAGATCGAGCACAGGCATTCTTGCCAGTCGCGTGAATTCACGATCGAGCATCGCTTGCTCGGAACATATGGCGACGCCTTCTCCCGCCGTCGAATGACTGCGCTTGAGCACGAGCGGAAAGCCGTGGGTCGCTATGAATTGCCTGGCTTCGCCAAGAGTGGTGACGACGATGGACGCGGGCACGCGCAATCCGAGCGCTGCCGCCGCGGGCCCGATCGTCGTCTTGTCGATGCTGGCCCGATAGAACGCCGGATCGCCAAGCGAATCGACAATGAGCGCGGCCAGCTGCAGGTGCAGCGTGGGAAGCAGCATCGATGGCGGCGATAGTGCGAGCAGCATCAGCAACCGCAACGCGGTGTCGTCGCACGGCAACACCAGGCGTGGTGAAGTGGATTCGACCATCGACACAAATGCTTCTACCCAGGCGGCGGGCGTCGCTTGGGCGGGCAGGTGGCCGATATTGACCAGAAACCGGCTTTTTTCGGCTACCGATCCCGGCGGCACGAGCAACGACACGGCAAAGCCGGCGTTGGCGAGATCGCGCGGCATGCGCGCTGCACCGAGCCATTCCGTGGCGGTTGCAACCATCAACAGCGGGGTCGGCATGTCGCAGATCGAATGACGTCGCGAAGGCGAGATGGTACGCTTATCGGTGTTGCTTTCGGCGGTCAGAGGCGGCCATGAAAATTGCACGACGCATCGCCCTGTTGCTTATCGCATCGAGCGCCGTCGCAGGAGCCGGCAGCGGGGCGCGCGCGGCCGGAGACGCGCCGGCCTATTACGACGTTTCGCGCGGCGCGCATCCACACGACGTCGCTGCGACGCCGGTCGCCGGGGGCCCGGTCTATTACACTGCGCAATCGACCGGCAAGATCGGCATACTCGATCCGAAGTCGGGCAAGTTCGAGGAGATCTCCCTTGGAGCCCGCTCATCGCCGCACGGTGTGATCGTCGGGCGAGACGGTGCGGCCTGGATTACCGACGGCGGCCAGAACGCGATCGTGCGTTTCGATCCGAAGTCGCGCGAGATCAAGGTCTGGCCGCTGCCGCGCGATGCCGGCTACGCCAACCTCAATACCGCGACGTTCGATAAGAACGGCCGCATATGGTTTACCGGGCAAAGCGGAATCTACGGACGGCTCGACCCCGCGTCAGGCGACATGCGCGTATGGAAAGCGCCGCGCGGAAGCGGACCCTACGGCATAACGACGACGCCGGGAGGCGACGTCTACTTCGCTTCGCTCGCCGGAAACTACATCGCTCGTATCGATACGGCCAGCGGCGATGCCACGGTGATCGATCCGCCGACACCGGCGCAGGGCGCGCGCCGTGTCTGGTCGGATTCGCGCGGCCGGATTTGGGTCAGCTACTGGAACACCGGCCAGGTCGGAATGTACGACCCGGCGTCACGCAACTGGCGCGAATGGAAGCTCCCCGGGAACGCGCACGCTTATGCCGTTTGGGTCGACGACAAGGACAAGGTCTGGCTGACCGACTGGAGCACCAATGCGATCGTTCGCTTCGATCCGATCAGCGAAAAGTTCGACAGCGTGCCCTCGGATCGCTCCGGGGCCAACGTGCGCCAGATGCTGGGCCGATCGGGCGAAGTATGGGGAGCCGAATCGGGCCTGGATCGTCTGGTGATGATTCCTGCTCCGTAACACGGGCGCGCGCATCACCGGCGCGGCCAGCGCACGAAATATAGCCGCAGGCGGCGCGGGATTGCACAATTTACAGCGCCGCGAGGCTGCCGGTTGTCGCGCTGCGCGCTGGCCCCTCTGTTGGCGCCGTGGCGCTGCGCCGCTAAATACCAGCGGCAAAAGCCTTTTGTCGCTGCTGCGTCTGTCGCGTTCGTTCGGCGCGCCGAACCGTGTCGGAGGGGCGCCGACACGCCGCGGCTTGGCCCGCGAATTGCTCCTTTATAGCTGCACGCGCACGGCGCTGGCGCATACCGGGTTGGACGCATCCGCGCCGCGACCTCAATTCACGAAAGAATCAGGAGAAGCCATGAAACGTTCGATAACAAGAATCGCAGTCGCCGCCGCTCTCGGGCTCGCCACAACAGCGGCGCTCGCCGGAGAAATCATTCTCTACGAAAACCCCGGATTTCAGGGTCGAGGGATGACGTTACGAGGAACCACACCCGACCTCGACCGAACCCAATTCAACGATCGCGCCAAATCCGTGGTCGTCCGCGACGGCGTATGGGAAGTCTGCACCGATGCGCACTTCGCGGGCCATTGCGTCCGGCTGCAGCCGGGCGAGTACGCCAATCTCGGCGGAGACCTGAGCGATCGGATTTCATCGGCGCGCGAGATCGCGCAATATGCTCCGCCTCCGCCAGTCGCGGCCCCAAGGCCGGGGCCCGGCTCCGGTGGACCAGCGCGGGCGGTTCTTTATGAAGGCGAAGGCTTCCGTGGCCGGTCGTTCGAGGTGCAGCGCGACGTGGTGCGCAATCTCGACCGCACCAACTTCAACGATCGCGCGGCGTCGCTGCGCGTATACAGCGGCTATTGGATCTTCTGCAGCGATGCGAACTTCGAGGGCGATTGTCGCACTTTCGGGCCCGGGGACTATCCGGACCTGCCGGGCGATTTGAATCGGCGTATTTCGTCGGGCCGCCAGATACACGATCGCTATCCGTACGGAGGCGCGCCCAACTGGGGACGATAGAACCGAAGGAAATGCGATGAGAACCACGAACGTGACGTTACCCGAACTGGCGCTGGTCGCCGCAACGCGCGGCATGGCTGGCGTCGGGGCGGGGCTGCTCGTCGCCGAGCGAATCGGCACCGAAAGACGCAAGACGCTGGGCTGGACGCTGTTCCTCATTGGCGTGCTGAGTACGATTCCGCTGGCGCTGCAGTTGTTCGGCAAGCGAACCTAGCCCGGCCCGTCCGTTCCGGGTTGCAAAGCGCGACTCGAAGCGTCGCGGGTGGGGGCGTTCGTCGGCCCCGGTTGTAGAATGCGGCATTGGAGATTGGTAAGACAAAGGGGCTGCCGCGATGGACACCTGCCCGCATTTCGCCCAGATCCGCGACGTGACGCCGAGCGGCAATGGGTGCGAGGAATGCCTGAAGACCGGCGACGACTGGGTGCATTTGCGTCTGTGCCTGACCTGCGGCCACGTCGGATGCTGCGACGAGTCGAGGAACAAGCATGCGACGCGGCATTTCAAGGAGACCGGGCATCCGATGATCCAGTCGTTCGAGCCCGGCGAATCCTGGGGATGGTGTTTCGTCGACCGCGCTTTTTTCGATCAGCTGCCCGTGACGTACTGACCTCTCGATCGCAACGGGCCTCGCAAATCATGGCATGATGCGCCGATGATTACCGGCGACATGCTGCGCTCCGTGCCGCTGCTGGCCGGCGTTTCCGACAGCGAGCTCAACACGATTGCACGGCGAGCTGCGGATATCGCGCTGCAGAGCAATGAATGGTTGATCCAGGAAGGCGAGCTGCCGGCGTTCTTTATCGTCCTCTCCGGCCGACTGACCGTCTACAAGTCCGTCGCCGGCGTCGAGCGGGCGATCAACGAGTGGCGCGCCGGGGACTACGGCGGCGAGCTGCCGCTGCTGCTCGGCTCGCCGACCATCGCGAGCGTCCGGGCCGCCGAGCCTTCGCACGTCTGCCGGCTCGACGCCGCGGATTTTCGCGAGCTGATCGTTGCCTGCCCGGAGCTCAATGCGCGCCTTCTGCAGACGATGGCAACGCGAATCGAGGGGCTGCAACAACTTGCGACCGAGGCTCCGCTGGCGACGGTGACGATCATCGGCCACCGCTACGACCTCGCCTGTCACGCGCTTCGCGACTTCCTGGCGCGCAATCATGTCGCGTTTCGCTGGTACGATCCGCGCGATCCCGAGGCCCGGGCCGGGTTGGCGGCGACGCCGCAGCCGGACGAGGTCTACCCGGTGGTGATCTTTCCCGACGGAACGCGTCTGATCACGCCTTCGTTTCGCGACGTCGCCGAGCGCCTGGGATTGCAGACGGCCCCGTCGCGGCGCGAATACGATGTCGCGATCATCGGCGCCGGGCCGGCGGGTCTCGCCGCCGCCGTGTACGGCGCTTCCGAAGGTCTGTGCACGATCCTGATCGAGCGCCAGGCGCCAGGCGGCCAGGCGGGCACATCGTCGCGAATCGAAAACTATCTTGGCTTTCCGACCGGCGTTGCCGGCGACGAGCTCGCCGCGAGGGCACTGCGCCAGGCGAAACGCTTCGGCGCCGAGATCCTGGTGGCGCGCGGCGCGACCGGCATCGACATGGCCACGCGCAATGCGACGCACGCGATCCTGCTCGAGGACGGCGAGCGCGTGCAGACACGCAGCATCGTCATCGCCACCGGCGTAGCCTGGCGGGAGCTCGATCTGCCGAACGCGGCGACGCTGGTCGGGCGGGGCCTGTATTACGGGGCCGCACGTACCGAGGCTCCGAACATGCGCGGTCTCGACATCTTCATGATCGGCGGCGGCAACTCCGCGGGGCAGGCGGCGATGTTCTTCTCCAACTACGCGCGCACGGTGACGCTGATCGTGCGCGGCCCATCGCTCGAACGCAGCATGTCCCAATACCTGATCGACCAGCTCGCGAGCCGCCCCAACATCCGCGTCGAGTCGCGCAGCCAGGTGGTCACCCTCGAGGGAACCGATCGATTGGAGGCGATCGTCATCGAGAATCGCGCGACCGGCCGCCGCCGCCGCGAGGTGACCGAGGCGCTGTTCGTGTTCATCGGCGCCGACGCGGAGACGGCGTGGCTGCCGCAGGCGGTCATCCGCGACGGACGCGACTTCCTTTGCACCGGCCGCGACGTGATGGATCTGGTCGCAGGCCAGCAGGGTTCGTGGCCGCTGTCACGCGATCCCTATCTGCTCGAGACCAGCGTGCCCGGCGTGTTCGCCGTCGGCGACGTGCGACACGGCTCGGTCAAGCGGGTGGCTTCCGGCGTCGGCGAGGGCAGCATGGCGATCGCGTTCGTGCATCAATACCTGGCCGATCCGCCGGAGTTCGCGGACCCCGCCGCCGACACGCCGACTCGCGCGGCGGACGCCGCCGTGCTTCCACAAGCGCTGGGAGTCTAGCGGTCGATCTGAACGGCCGCGTCATCACCGCTCAGCAGGTGACGGCAGTGCTGCGGCCCGGCAACCGTCGATTGCTACGCTGGCGAATGCGCTTGCGTGCTGCTAAGCTCGTCCGGCGACGCGTTTTCGCCCGGCGCGGGCACATCGACGGCAAGCTTCCAGGATGCACACCGTGGCCGGCCAAGCCCAGCGACGCCTGCAGTTCGAAGGTTGGCGATTCATCCATCACTCGTACGCGCTGGTGGCCCAGGCGCATTGCCTGTGGCTGCTGCGTCGCGGCGACATCGACCTGCGCTTCCGGGACCTTCCCTACTATTACCCGGAATGGAAGACGACCCGTGGTCTGGTAGCGCCCGAGGAGGAACGCGTGCTGGCCGCGCTGCGTGCTCCCGAGGCGGAGTTCCTTCCCGAGGTGACGTTCAGCATGCGCGCGGAGGAGAGCGACTTTACCGCGGCGCGATCAGGGCGCAAGTTCGTCTTCGGGACGCCCGAATATCGGGTCCTGAGGGAGGGGCAACGCGGCGGCATGTCGTCGGGCGCCGAGCTTCCCGACACGATCGACATCGTCACACCTTCGCATTGGTGTGTGCCTGCCTACGAGCGATTCGGCGTTCCTCCGCCGCGCATCCATGTCGTTCCGCACGGCATCGATCCGGATGTGTTCCACCCCGATGGAGCCGGTCGTGCCGCTGCGCGCGCGGCGCTGGGTGTCGAAGACCACGAGCACGTCTTTCTGTCAGTAGGCGCGATGACGCCGAACAAGGGCATCGATCTGCTCCTTGCCGCTTTTGCGCGCGTCGTCGCCAGCGAAGCCGACGTGCGTCTGGTGCTCAAGGGAGCGGACGGTCTGTATCCGTCGAGGGAACTCATCAATGCGGCGCTCGACGAGCTTTCTGCCGGCGCGCGAGAAGCGGTCATCCGCCGCATGATCTACACCGGCGGCACGTATTCGAACAGCAAGATGGCCGACCTGTACCGTGCCGCGGACGTCTACGTTGCGCCGTACCGCGCCGAAGGCTTCAACCTTCCCGTCCTGGAAGCGACGGCCTGTGGCGTCCCGGTCATCTGCACTTCCGGCGGCGCCACCGATGATTTCACCGATCCGGCGTGTTGCGGACGAATCCGGAGCGCGCTCGAGCAGGCGCGCCTGAGCGAAGACCATGTCGGCGATGCACTCGCGCCCGATTCCGAGCATTTGTTCGAGCTGATGGCGGCAGCCGCGCGTGATTGCGACGCCTGGCGCAGGATGGGCGAGCGCGGCGCCCTGAACGTTCATACTTGCTTCAGCTGGAAGGCAGTGACCGACCGTCTGGTCGGCAGCCTTTTCGCCGGCGCGTGAATGCGTCGACGGGGAGGCGTCAGTCGTCGACGATGCGCCGGCGCGCCGCCTTGAGCTCGCCGCGACGCACTTTGCTGTCGACCCGCCGTCGCTGCGAGCCGGCGGTCGGCTTCGTGGGCTTGCGCGCCCGCGGCGCAACGGCCGCGCCGTCGACCAGCCGCTGCAGGCGCGCCAGGGCGTCGGCGCGATTCTGGTCGAGGCTGCGATAACGCTGCGCTTTGATGATGACGACGCCTTCCGCGGTGATCCTCCGATCGCTGTGCGCAAGCAGCCGCGCCTTGACGGATTCGGGCAGCGTCGAGGACCGCACGTCGAAGCGCAGATGCACGGCGTTCGATACCTTGTTGACGTTCTGTCCGCCGGCGCCTTGTGCCCGCACCGCCGTTAGCTCGACTTCATCGGGCGCGATGCGAACGCTCACGGTGCGCGCGCCACGGTCGCTAGCCATGGTTGCTGGTCGCGTGGCAGGCCGGCGGGACGATAGTAGTGCTCTACTTCGACCAGGCCGGCGCCGGCAAGATAATCGCGCCAGGTTTCATGACGAAGGTAGGCGCCGTAGCGGCCGCGATTCCATCCCTCGCTATCGGCGCCGTGCGGATTCGAGCTGAACAACACGCCTCGAGGTTTCAGCGCTGCGCGAATCTCCCGGAGCACCCGCGGCAATTCCTGGGTCGGGACATGAAACAGCGCGGCGTTGGCGAAAACGCCGTCGAAACGCCGTGCCGGCAGGTCCAGGCTCAGGAAGTCCTGCTCCCAGACCTCGCACCCGCTGTGCTCACGCGCCATCGCGGCGAACCGCGCCGAGCCTTCCAGTCCGACGGGCGCATGCCCGAGCGTACGCAAGGTCTTCAGATCGCGCCCGGGGCCACAGCCAAGATCGAGAATCGCAAAAGGAGGCTCGCCTTCGATGTGCTTCAAAAGCGTCGCGATGTTCTGGCTGACGTCGTGATCGCGCGTGCCTTCCCAGAAGCTCTCCGCGCGCTGCTCGTAATGCTCGAGCGTGCGCGCCGCGATCGCCGCCAGCTGGTCCGGAGCGAGCGTCATCGGGGACGCCGCGGACGCATCAAGTCAATCGGCCGGCCCGACATACTGCGGCTCCGGCTGAGTGAAATACGCGTGCAGGATGTGATAGGCGATCAGGTAATTCTTCTGCTGGAAGCTCGCATGCGATATGCCGGCCATGACCGAAAACTGCTTGTCGGGGTGCGGAAGTCGCTTGAAGAACTCGATCAGGTCGTCGAGCGCGGCGATGCCGTCGTACTGGCCGCGCATGATCAGCGTCGGCATCGTCAGTCGCGCCGGGTCGACCACGGGCAGCTTCGAGCACATGTCGATGTAGGTCCCGTTGGGCATCGAGTCGTCGAGCGCGAGAATCGCATCGGCGAAGGCGTCGACGACGCGCTTGTCGGCGGTATCCGGATGATCGCGCTCGAAAATCGAATGCACGAACGCGCGGTCGATCGGGCGGCGCCTTGCAGCGAGGAACTCCGGCAGCTTCTTGCGCCGCTGCTCGAGGGTCGGCGCGCCGGCGCCGGTCCAGACGAAGGCGTCCAGCGCGAGGCGCTCGACCCGTCCCGGATGGCGCTGCGCGAACGAGGCCGCGCGCAGCGCGCCCGAAGAAATGCCGTAGATCATCGACCGTCCGACGCTGCGCGTCTTCAGGATGTATTCGGTCGCCGCGTCGAGATCGTCGGCGCCGTTGGCGATGTCAGCGTTGATGTCGCGCCACTTGTCCGAGCGGCCGTAGCCTTCCATGTCGACGCACCAGCACACAAAGCCGCGGCGCGCAAACCAATCCATCACCGACGAGTCGGGCCGGCCGGGAACGGTCAGATCGAATGTCGGCTGCGAGGCCATCGACGAGCCATGGACGAACAGCAGCAGCGGCTTGTCCTGCGGCGAGTCGACGAATTTTTCCCAGAGGAACAGGCGCACCGGGCCCTTCTTCGCCCAGTGCTCGACGCCTTCAACGCGCGCGGCGTTGGGCGGCGCCGCTAGGCTCGAGCGACCGGGCTCCGGGGAAGCCTCTCCGGTTGTGGTGGGCGACCTAGTCAATTTTCGCCCCGGTCTCGCGAATGACTTTTGCCCACTGCTCTTTCTCGGCGCGAAAGAAGATCCCGAATTCGGCGGGCGTCGATCCGACAGGCTCGATGCTTGCCTGCGCCATGTAACGCTTGACCTCGTCCTCGGCGAGGACCTCTTTCACCGCCCGGTAAAGCTTGTCCACGATGCCGGCCGGGGTGCCCTTCGGCGCGAGCAGTCCCAGCCAGACATAGGCGACATAGCCTGGAACGCCCGCTTCGGCCATCGTCGGCACCTCGGGCAGTTGGGGCGCTCGCTTGCTACCGGTGACGGCGAGCGCACGGAGCTTTCCGGCCTGGATGTGGCCGAGCATGCCGGCCATGCCCGGAATCGACAGCGAAACCTGGCCCCCGATGAGGTCGCTGGTTGCCTGGCCGCTGCCGCGATACGGGATATGGTTGAGCTTCATGCCGGTCATCGAGCAAAGCATTGCGGCAAAAAGATGCTGGCCGCTGCCGTTGCCGGACGACGCATAGTCGATCTGTCCGGGCCGCGCCTTGGCGTAGGCGATCAGCTCCTGCAAGGTCTGCACCGGCAAGGCAGGATTGACGACGACGACACCCGGTTCGCGACCGATCAGCGAGACCGGCACGAAGTCGTCGATCGGATCGAATCCCAGATGCGGATACAGGGTCGCACTGATCGCATTGGTCTGCGAGGCCAGCAGCAGCGTATAGCCGTCGGGTGGGGATTTGGCGACGAGTTCGCTGCCGATCGTCGCTCCCGCGCCGGGCTTGTTCTCGACGAAGACCGATTGCCCGAGACGCCTGGAAAGTTGCTGCGCGATCAGGCGCATCGGCCCATCGACCGCGCCGCCCGGCGAAAACGGCACGACGACGCGCACCGGCCGTGAAGGGTACTCTTGCGCATCGACGCGACCCGGCGCCAGCAAGCCGGTCGCAAGCACCAGCGCAGCCGTGAGCAAGACGTGCGCGCGCGATTGCGGAAACATGGTATTCCCCCGAGCGGACTGTCGCTGCGGCTATTGCGATTTTTCCAGTTATCGGCGACCAGGGCTAGTGGCGTCGCGGCTACGGGCAACCCCGCTGCGATGCGTTGCCGGCGCGCGGCGGGCTTGCCGGCCGCTGTGGCCTCCGGCGGGTACGCGCCGTTGCTGGCCCGGCGCCGCGCCGCGCCCCTGCGACTGGCCGCGACCCTGTCGTTGCAGGATCGGCTGAGCCCGGGCGCGAGGGTCAGGCTCGAATCCGGCGATGACTTCGACAGGGATCTGCCGCTTGAGCAGCCGCTCGATGTCGCGCAGGAATTCGTGCTCGTCGACACACACCAGTGAAATCGCCTCGCCCATCGCACCGGCCCGCCCAGTGCGGCCGATCCTATGCACGTAATCCTCGGGCACGTTCGGCAAATCATAATTGACGACGTGCGGCAATTGATCGATGTCGATGCCGCGTGCGGCGATGTCAGTGGCGACCAGGACGCGCAGGCCGCCTTCCTTGAATTCCGACAGCGCGCGCGTGCGCGCACCCTGGCTTTTATTGCCGTGAATCGCCAACGCGCGAATGCCGTCCTGGCCGAGCTGTTCGGCAAGCTTGTTGGCGCCGTGCTTGGTTCGCGTGAAAACGAGCACCTGATGCCAGTCGTTGCCGCCGATCAGCGCGGCGAGCAGGGCACGCTTTCGATCGCGATCGACCGGATGGATTTTCTGCTGAATGATATCGACGGTGGCGTTGCGCGGCGCGACCTCGATCATCGCCGGACGGTCGAGCAGCGAGTCGGCCAGCGCCTTGATCTGGTCCGGGAACGTCGCAGAAAAAAGCAGGTTCTGGCGTTTCCGTGGAAGAAGCGCCATCACCCGCTTGATGTCGCGAATGAAGCCCATATCGAGCATTCGGTCGGCCTCGTCGAGAACGAAGATCTCGATGCGTGACAAGTCGAGGTTGCCCTGCCCGTGGTGATCGAGCAGACGACCCGGCGTGGCGACGAGGATGTCGATGCCGCGCTTGAGTTGCGCGGTTTGGGGATTGATGCCGACGCCGCCGAAGACTACCGCCGAAGTAAGTTTCAGGAATTTGCCGTACACGCGCACCGATTCCTCGACCTGCGCGGCGAGCTCGCGCGTCGGCGTCAGGATCAGTGCGCGCAAGGGCTTGCGCGACGCCCGGCTGCCGGAAGTTGGCTCGCTGGTCGACAGTCGCTGCAGCATCGGCAGCACGAAGCCGGCCGTCTTGCCGGTGCCGGTCTGTGCGCCGGCCAGCAAATCGCCGCCGGCGAGAACTGCGGGAATGGCCTTGGCCTGTATCGGGGTAGGTGTGGTGTAACCGTGCGCGTTTACAGCGCGCACCAGCGCATCGGACAGTCCGAGAGAAGCAAATGACATGAGAGCCTTGGGAAAACGCTCGGCATGTCGTCAACTCGTTGACGTCCAGTCACAGCCAAACGGTGCGTACAGCGGAAGGGTCGGATTCGACTGCGGCAGGGGACTGGAGCAAATGCCGCGCGCGAATGATAACAGCTTGCGCGCGCGGCCGCTTGACTATTCAGGCTCCGGCGACATACATCGCGCGGAGCGCCGCCACGCTGCGGCGCGAAAGCGCTGCGCTGGAAGCGGCGCGATTGGCCAATGCATGCTGGTCGAGCAGCATGGCGAAACCCTCGACGACGATCTTCAGGGCCGCGGCGATTCCGGCGCCGGGGGGCAGGGAAGCGTAGGGTGAAGAAACATGCGGCGACGCGGTCACTTCAGACATGGTGCACTCCTCGACTGTCGGACGCCTGTGCCTCGTTGATCCGGTCGCGTCCGTAATCCGGACGCCACCAAGATAAGCATGTGACGATTCGGCAGAAACGGACCAATCCGCGGGCGCGATGATGAAAATTCACTTATTGTCGCCTACGATCTGGGAGCTACGTTGTATAAGATGCTGTATTTATTGATGAATAAAGCTCGGCGACCCTGCGGCGTATAATTCACCTTGCGTTCGCCGCCTGCCGTTCCCGGCCGGCGGCGTTTGTTTTTCAGTGCTGGATCATCGATGAATCAGGCCAGATACTCGCCCGAACTCGTGCGTGACGTTGCGCGCCGGCGGACGTTCGCCATCATTTCGCACCCTGACGCGGGCAAAACGACACTGACCGAGAAGCTGCTGCTCTTTGGCGGCGCGATCCAGATGGCAGGCACCGTCAAGGCGCGCAAGAGCTCACGGCATGCGACGTCCGACTGGATGGAAGTCGAAAAGCAGCGTGGCATCTCGGTCACCAGCTCGGTCATGCAGTTCGACTATGCCGATCATACGATCAACCTGCTCGACACCCCTGGGCACCAGGATTTTTCCGAGGACACCTACCGGGTGCTGACCGCGGTCGATGCGGCGGTGATGGTGATCGATGCCGCCAAGGGCGTCGAGGAGCAGACGATCAAGCTGCTCGAAGTCTGCCGCCTGCGCGCGACGCCGATCATCACGTTCGTCAACAAAATGGATCGCGAAGTACGCGAGCCGCTGGCGTTGCTCGAGGAAATCGAGTCGGTCCTGCGCATCGACTGTGCGCCGGTCAGCTGGCCGATCGGCATGGGCAAGCGCTTTCGCGGCGTGTTCGATCTGCGGCACGAACGCCTGCTGCGCTTCACGCCCGGTGAAGAGCGCGTCGCCGATCCCGAGGACAGCGAGCGGATCGAGGGTCTAGCGAATCCCCGGCTCGACGAGCTCTTTCCCGACGAAGTCGCGGCGTTGCGGCATGACGTCGATCTGATCCGGCATGCCAGCACGCCGTTCGACCTCTCCGAATTCCTGGCCGGCCGCCAATCGCCGGTGTTCTTCGGATCGGGCATCAACAATTTCGGCGTGCAGGAAATCCTGCAGGCGCTGATCGAATGGGCGCCGCCGCCGCAGCCGCGCGACGCGGGATCGCGCGTCGTGCAGCCGGTCGAAGCGCCGTTCTCCGGATTCGTGTTCAAGATCCAGGCCAACATGGATCCGAAGCATCGCGATCGCATCGCATTTTTTCGCGTTTGCTCGGGCCGGTATCGGCCGGCGATGAAAGTGCAGCACCAGCGGATCGGCCGCGAGATGAAGCTCGGCAACGTAATGACTTTCATGGCGAACGAGCGCGTGGCGAGCCAGGATGCGGTTGCAGGCGACATCATCGGCATCCACAACCACGGACTGCTGCAGATCGGCGACACGCTGACCGAGGGCGAAGCGCTCGGCTTCAAGGGTATTCCCTATTTCGCGCCCGAGCTCTTCCGTATCGCCCGGCCGCGCGATCCGTTCAAGGCGAAGCAGCTGCAAAAAGGGCTGCAAGAACTCGGGGAGGAGGGCGCGATCCAGGTATTCGAGCGCGTGCACGGCAACACCTTGCTGCTCGGCGCGGTCGGGCAATTGCAATTCGAGGTCGTCGCAGACCGCCTGGCTCGCGAGTACAAGGTCGATGCGCTGTACGACACGGCCAGTATCTCGACGGCGCGCTGGTTGACCTATCCGGACGAAACGACGCGCCGTAATTTCGAAAAAGAACATATGGCGTCGCTCGCCACCGACGTCGACGGCAATCCGGTTTACCTCGCCACCAACAAGTACAACCTGCAAGTGACGATGGAGCGCTGGGCGAAGGTCGGGTTCCATACGACCCGCGAGCACGGGCAGCGGCTGATGCACGCATAGCGCGTGACGAGCCGGCCGGCCAGGCACCCGGCCAACCGGCATCGCCGACGCGACGGCCCTCACCTCGCCCGAAGAGCTTCGAGTACGCTCGCTCCTGTCTCAATCGGCAAGATCCTGGCCAGCTTCAGGCCGGCGCGGTCCAGCAGCTCGCGGTACTCGGCTTCGGTGCGTTCCCGGCCGCCATTCATCACCATCATGTTCAAGTCGGATAGTGACGACGACTGTGCCGCCTGCGAGACGACCATGCGTGCGGGCATCAGGCGTTCTACGAGCAGCACACGACCGTCGTTGCTGATCGCCCGGCGGCAGGCATCGAGAATTGCGGTCGCGCGTCCGTCATCCCAGTCGTGAATGACCCGTGAAAGAAGATAGGCATCTCCGCCGGCTGGCACCGCTGCGAAGGCATCGCCGGCGACGACGTCGCAGCGATCGGTCAACCCCGCCCGCGCGATCCCGTCGCGCGCGCTCTCCGCGACGTGCGGCAGATCGAAGAGCACTCCGTGCAGCGCGGGATTGGCCCGCAGGATCGCGATAAGCAACGTCGCATCGCCGCCACCGACGTCGACGAGCTTCGCTATCGTCGCAAACGGATACGCAGCGACGAGGCTTGCGTCGTAACTCCTGGCCAGTTGCGCCATCGCATGATCGAATATGGCCGCGTGCTCGGCGTGCGCAGCGCGATACGTCCAGACGTCGGTGCCGAAGACGTGATCGAACGCGATGCCGCCGGTTTGCAGGCAATGCATCAACTCGCCCCAGGCGCGATATTGCTCGTCGCCAAGAGCAAATATCGCCCATTCCCGCAATGAGTCCGGGACGTCGGAGCGCAGGCTGTGGCCGAGCGCCGTCAGCGAGAACCGGTGCTGCTCGTCCTCGGTGAGGACGTCGATCGACGCCAACGCGCGCATCAGGCGGTGAAGGGACGGCGCGTGCGTGCCGGTGGCCGCAGCCAGCGCTACGCTGTCGGCCGGACCGTCGCGCAGCAGATCCGCAAGGCCGAGCCTGGCCGCGGCATAGAGGATTCTGGAAATGCGGAATCCCGCAATGAGCCGCAGCATCGTCGCATGAGTGCTCATGCGCTCGGCGGCTGCGCCGGTGTATATTCCGCGCAACTGCCTCGGTTATCGCCCATGGTCATCGCCTTCGCTGAATTTGTCAGGATTATGTTCGAATCCGGCCGCTTGCGGGCCTCGTCGGCGCCGAAGTTCCTCCAGGTCCCAGGCATCAGAGGCGGTTTGTTTGCAGCTGCCGCGATTGCATCGCTGTTCGTTCAAATGCCAGTCGTACAGGCCGCCGAGAGTACGCCGTGGCCGACACGGCCGATCCACCTCGTCGTTCCGTTTGCGGCAGGCACATTCGTCGATGTCATATCGCGGGTTGTCGGCAGCAAGCTCGAGGAAGCCGTCGGCCAGCCGGTCGTCATCGACAACCGGCCCGGGGCGTCGGGCAATATCGCGAGCGAGCTTGTCGCGAAGGCACCGCCTGACGGCTATACGCTTCTCAACGGCGGGGTATTTGTGACGATGCTGCCGGCCCTCTATGGCCCCAAGGCTGTCGATCCCGCGGCGTTCGTGCCGATAACGCGGATGACCAATGCGCCGATGGTGATCGTCGTGCATCCGTCGCTCGGCGTGAGGACCTTGGCCGATCTTGCAGCGCTTGCCAGGACCAAGCCCGGCCGCATCGCCTATGCAACGTCGGGCATAGGCACCACGCCGCACCTGGCCGCCGCGCTTTGGTCGCAGCGCGCCGGCGTCGAGCTGCTGCACGTGCCGTACGCGAACACCAATGCGGCGCTCAAGGATGTGCTCTCCGGCGAGGTTCCGGTGCTGTTCACTTTCCTGGGCACCGTGGAAGGCTTTCTTCGCAGCGACCAGCTGAAGGCGCTGGCGGTTACCAGCGCCAAGCGCGACCCGGGTTGGGCAACCATCCCGACTGTCGCCGAACAGGGTTACCCGGGCTTCGATGTCGCAACCTGGAGCGGCCTGCTTGCCCCTGCGGGCACGCCTCCCGAAGTCGTCGACCGGATTTACCGTGAGGTCGCGAAGATTCTCCAGCAGAGCGAGGTGAGGGAAAAAATTCTCGCCATGGGCAACGAACCCATAGGCAACACCCCGGATCAATTCGCCGCTGAAATACGGGCCGATGTACCTCGCTGGAAAGAGGTCGCAGCCAAGGCGGGCATCCGGGCCGAATGACGACCTCGGCGCTGCTGGTCGCTTCGAGCTCGAACTGGATCGGCCCAGCGCGGATGCCGAAGGCGCTGGCCGATGCGGGCTTCGACGTTCACCTGCTTGCCCCATCGGATTCGCTGATCGCCGCGAGCCGGTTTCTGGTCGGCACGCATCGTTTGCCGCCGGACGCCACGGTGCTGCAATGGGTAGAGGCGCTGGCTACGGCAGTCGACACGACATCGCCGCGCATATTGTTCCCCTGCGATGATCTGTCGTTCCGGATGCTGCGTCTGCTTGCGATCCTTCCGCCGCCGGGCGTGCCGGCGAGCATGCATTTGCGCCTGTCGGCGCTCGTTCGCAGTTCACTCGGTGATCCGCGTCATTACCAGACCAGCGTCGACAAGACACTGCTGCCCGAGGCCGCGCTCGCGCTCGGCGTGAGAGTGCCGCGGTCTACGGTCTGCGCCGCGCTGGCCGCCGCCGAAGCTTTCGCGCTCGAACACGGTTTCCCTGTCGTACTCAAGCGTCGGCACTCGAGTTTCGGCGACGGCGTGGCGATCTGCGCATCGTATTCGGACCTCGCGACTGCCTTCGCGGCGCTGATCGCGGCCGATCACGCTGACGACCTCGGTAACGAGGTGCGCGGGCGTCTGCTGGTCCAGGAATTCATCGCGGGCAGCATCGAGTACTATGCGATCGCCGCGTGGCGCGGGACCTTGCTCGTTGGCTATGCCGCGTCGCGCGTCGTCGGCAATCCCGAGCCGAAGGGGCCGGCGACGGTCACCCGCTATCACCGTTCACCGGCGATGCGGGAATTCGCGCAGCGGCTGGTCGAGGGCTTCGGCATGTCGGGGCTGCTCGGACTCGAGTGCGTGATCGCCAACGGCAGCGCCGAGCCTTACCTGATCGAGATCAATCGTCGAATCGTGCCGGGGACGCATCGCGGCCGCGAGCTTGGCGTCGATCAGTGCGCGGGCTTGCACGCTGCGCTTGAAGGCTTGCCGACTCCCACGAGGTCAGATCTCGAAGCCGGAGAGGAAATCGTGCGCGTGAGCTTTCCGCAGGAGTGGCTGCGAGATCCGCATAGCCGCTGGCTGCGCGAATACCCGGTCGATGTGCCCTGGGGCGAGCTGGAACTGCTGACGGCGATGCTCGCACGGCGGCGCGCGGAGCTGGACGAAGCGGCCCGGACATCCAGGGAACAGATCGGCACCGGCCGTGTCTGACCGCAGAGTCCAATGCAGCGGAGGGCGCGTGCACCGTCGCCTTGAATTCGTCGTCGTCGCCGTCGGATGTCTGACCGTCGCGCTGCAGGCTGGCGCGTTCACATTCTCCGATGGCACCAGCGCGACTTGCGTCGCGCGTGGCGAGACGGTACCGGAATACGCTCCTCCGCCAGACACCGAGGTGATGAACTTCACCGGCAAGACGATCAAGGTGGGCTCGGGCTATCAGATCATCTGGAACGCGCAGAAGCTTGCCGGGTTGCCGCCCGCGACGCACGACATGCTTTTTTTCCACGAGTGCGCGCATGCAAAGGTTCCGACGACCGACGAGGTGCTGGCGAACTGCGTTGGCCTGAAGGATATGCGCGCGGCGGGCAGGGCCGGCCTCGCCGTCGAAGCGAGGCTCGCGGCGTTCTACGGCGCGACCAACGGGTACTGGGTGAACACGCTGCGCTGCGCCAATGCAGAACAGAAACCGGCCGGGGCCCCGGGCTCACCGCCACCGTAGAGGCGGCACCAGCGACGCGGCGCGTCAGCCGCGATGGATCCAGCCGTTGACGGTGAACCGGGCGTCGCGAAACTGCCTGGACGGAACCTCGACCTTCGTCACCTCGTGCATCACCGCGGCCTGAAAAAATACGATGCTGTTATGGCGCGGCTCGATGCGCTGAAAGGTATCGGTGCGCGCCAGCTTGCCGTTGCGGATCACGTCGTCGTAGATCAGCAACTCGCCGCCGTTGAATGCCTTCGGCTGGCGGTTGAAGTAGTAGACGTAGGTGAACTGGCGGCGAACCGTCTCGTTGACCCCCGAGTCGGTATGCACGCGAAAGAAGCTGCCGTCGGTATTCGCCGTGATCTGGCACTCGATCTGCGTTACCGGAAACGGCGCCATCCGCAGGCGCGGGATGACTTCTGGCATGACGGCGCGAATCCGCGCAACCATTTTCTGTGTGAGCTCCTGCGGCGGATTCAGGACGAACGAATGCCGGTAGTCTTCCTTGCTGTCGCTGACGCCGGAAGGCACGAACTGTTTTTCCGCCGCGAATACGCGATCGCTGAGCCATGCGAGCTCGTCGGCGGGAAGGAAGTCGTCGAGTTGGACCAGCGCATGCCTGATCACGGTGCCTGGCGGCAGCGTCGTTAGGCTCATCGATTGAAATCGTGGAGGAGTCGAAAGGAAAAGAATCTCCGGGCCATTATCGGCCGCCGCCAGGGCTTCAGGCAAGACGGGCGCCTCAAGGCGCCGGTGCGCACATTGCGACCGCGCCGGGGCCGGATCCCTCGGCGAGCCAGCCGGCGGCGATCATCCGGGCCTGAATCGCGCGCGAGGTCGTATAGCGATGGTCGACCGCGCCGGGGTCGTTGTTGTACAGGCGATAAACCGGCACGGTGCCCGCCGCGCAGGAGCCGTCATGGGCATCGGGCAGCGCGACGACGAAGACATTCGTGGATTCGAGCAGCCATACGTTCGGCAGCCACGCGGTGATGGCGGCGCACTCGTCGGCGAAGGCGCTGAAGAAATGCGACTGCTGTCCGGCGTCGGCGCGGCCGAAAAAGCGGCAGACCGGCGCCATGTTCTGCCCGATTGCGCTGTCCGCCGCGTAGGCGAAAAAGCCCTCGCCGGTCCGCGTCCAGCCGGGAATGCGGCCGGAGTCGAGCGCGGCGATTTCGTTGTAGTCGACGGTGAGGAAATAATCGCTTGGGTCGCGGTGGAATTCGAGCACCTCGACCTCGGTTGCTACGCGGGGCAGCGCGCTCGTCGAGGTGCGGCCCGAATCCGGATCTGCCATCAACGACGACTCGTCGACCGCCTCGAAATCGTCGCCGGTCAGGCGTCCCAGCTGATGCAGCTCGTTGTCGTCCCAGCGCGGGTCCGGCGCTCCGCTCAAGAACCAGCTGCTGCCGTTGTCGGCCAGAAACATGCCGTATTTCTTGAGCGCTCGCAGGATCACTTGCACGTTCGGCCCGAAGCTCGCAATGTCGACAGTCGCCTTCAGCCGGAACCGTTGTCCCATCGGCGGGTAGTTGGCTCCTGTCTGACTCGACGCCTTGTGCCGCGCCGGCCAGACGAAGGTGTTGCGCGTCTGCGGCGCGGTGAAACGCAGCGCATGCGGGATTTCGCCTGCGACGACTTCCTCGTAGCGCACGAGCCCGGGCAGGATCGGAAGACCGGCCGCGTCGGCGGAGGTCCAACCCGCAGGACGCAGAGCGTTGCCGTTCAGATCGAATATCGCGCCCGATCCCGCATGCCAGCTCCCGTCGGGATTCGGATACGCGGCGAAGAGCTCGTACAGCTTGCCGCCGTCGCGATCGACGATCAGCACATGCCGATCGCCTGTCGACGAAGGGCCTCCTTCGATCGGCGCGTCCGGCGGCACCGGATACGGCCCGGGGTCGCTCTCGTCCGCATAATCGAAGCTGACCGCGACGCGGGCCTGGGTTCCGGGTACGACGACGAAGGGTATGCCGTTCGGCGCGCCGTTGTAGACGGTGCCGAAATCGGCATGCATCGTCTTCGCCGCGCCTATGGTCGTGACATACGCCGCCGAATTGGTATCGACCGGGAGCGCATCGATCGCGACGTTCCAGACGTTGTCCGCCGGGAACATCGGACGCACCGTCAGTATGGCCGATGCAGCTGCCGGCAAGATGCAGGCGAGCATCAGTCCGGCGGACATCAAGGCGCGGCACGCAAGCGGCACGGGCTTCCTTTCGGCAGCGGTACGGACACAGTATGCCATTATCATAACGTGCCGTGGCGCCTATCTGGGGACGCGATGTCGCAAACGCATTGCCCCCGCCGGGTTGAGTCCTGACGGTCCGGCCCCAAACTACGCTGCATGCCCCCCGTCACGACCGCGCTGATCGTCGCCAATGTTGCGGTCTTCCTGCTGCAAAGCCTGGCACCCGGCCTGTTCGCGCCATTCGCACTTTGGCCGCTCGCAGCCTCCAATCTCAATGCCGGGGTTGCGTTCGCACCCTGGCAGCTGGTGACCTACGCCTTTTTGCACGGCAACCTGATGCATCTGGCGTTCAACATGTTCGCCCTCTACATGTTCGGCAGCGCAGTCGAGCGCGTGTTCGGCGGACGGCGCTACCTGACGTTTTACGGGGTCTGCGTGCTTTCGGCCGCCGTTGCGCAGCTGATCGTCGCGGCCGTCACCGGCAAGATTTATCCGACCGTCGGCGCCTCGGGCGGCATCTTCGGCATCCTGCTCGCCTATGGCATGTATTTTCCGAACAACAGGGTGATGCTGCTGTTTCCGCCGATTCCGATGCCGGCGCGCGTGTTCGTCGTCGTCTACGCCTTGATCGAGCTGTTCCTGGGCGTCACCGGAACGCAGGAGGGCGTGGCCCACTTCGCGCACTTGGGCGGCATGGTCGGCGGTTTTCTGATGCTGCGTTACTGGCGCGGCACGATCGGGCGCCGGAGCGTTCGCTAGCGGCCGCGAGCTTCAGCGGCCGAGCCACGCCTGCACGCGCGTGTGGCTCAAGACCTCGGGATTGACGACGAACTGCGGCCTGCGGCCGGCAAGCGCGTCGACGATGCTGGTGAGCCCGGTCGACGCCATGTTGTGAAAACATTCATCGGTCCAACAGAGCGAATGCGGCGTGACGATGACGTTGTCCATCGCCAGCAGCGGATTGGCCGGATCGACCGGTTCCTGCTCGAACACGTCGAGCGCCGCGCCGGCGATGCGGCGAGCCCTTAGCGCCTCGATCAGCGCCGGCTCGTCGACCACGGGCCCGCGCGCGACATTGATCAGGTACGCTTCCGGCCGCATCTCGCGCAAGGCCGCCGCATCGATCAGATGATGCGTTGCCGGCGAGAGCAGGCAGCAGACGACGACAAAGTCTGATTGTTGCAGCAGCTCCCTCAGCGGGACCTTGCGCGCACCGAGGTAAGCCAGCTCGATCGCGTCGACTTGCGGATCGGCCGCCAGCAGCTTCAGATCGAACGTGCGTGCCATGCTCAGCAGCTCGCGGCCGATGCGTCCGGCTCCGACCACGCCGAGCGTGCGGCCGGTGAGTCCAAGTCCCATGTTGTCCATCCGCTCGTGCCAGCGTCCGGTTCGGGTCAGCCGGTCCTTGAGGAAAAGCCTGCCGGCGAGCGCCAGCAGGAAAGTCAGCGCGGTCGTCGCGACCGGCCGCGGCATCGAGCTAGGCGTGTTGGTGACAAGTACGCCGGCGCGCGTCATAGCCGGAACGTCGACGGTGTCGTAGCCGACGCCATGCCGTGCGACGACGCGCAGCCGGCAATCGGCGCGCGCCACCGCGGCCTCCGGCACGCGCGCGGTGTTGACGTAGATCGCGTCGTAGCTTGCTGCGAGGTCGGCATCGATCGCAGGCACGATCTTCGGCAGGTATTCCCATTCGAGGCCGGCCGCCGAGTCGAGGATCTGCAAGGCGGCGCGGCCGAACGCCGGCTCGCCGCGGGAGTCGAGGATGTCGCGCGGAAGGCCGACCCGGAATCTGCCGCTCATCGTGAAGCTCCTTCGTTGGCTGCCGCGTCCCTCAACACGTCGAGTCCGCGCCGCAGCGCTTCCTGCAGCAGCAGCTGGTCGATGCCGTAGGCCATCAGACGAAACCCCTTGGCGACGTAATCGCGCGCCCAGGCATCGTCGGTTGCGAGCATTCCCGCCGCCTTGCCGTGCCTCGCGCAGGCAGCGAGCACCCGTTCGACCGCGGCGAGATAAGCCGGATGCTGGAATTGCGCCGGAATGCCGAGAAAGTTGGTCAGATCGAATTGACCGATCCACAGCGCGTCGATGCCGGGCACTGCGGCGATCGCCTCCACATTGTCGAGACCTTCGCCGGTTTCGATCTGCGCGATCATCATCGTGCGCTGGTTCAGCGCCGCCATCTTGGCGACGACGTCGCCGCCCTGGTAATCGTCGTGCGCAAACCCGAATGCCGCGCCGCGGCGGCCGTGCGGCGGATAATGCGAGCACGACACCAGGTGCTCGGCCTCGGCGCCGGTCGCCACCATCGGCACCATGACGCCGAAGGCGCCGACGTCCAGCGCGCGGGCGATGAAGTGATATTCGCCGCGAGGCACGCGCGCCATCGGCACGATGCTTAAGCCCCGGCAAAGCGCGAGCTGCGTCTTGAGCGTCTCGAAGCCCAGGCCGGTGTGCTCCATGTCATACATGACGAACTCGGCGCCGGCGTTGCGGCAGATTTGCGGCAGGCCGGGCACGAAGCATTCGAACACCACCGCGCCGATCGCGCGTCCTCCGCTCTCGAGCTTGCTCTTGACCGGGTTATTCCGCATGCCTGTCTTTCGTCGATTTGCCGGTGCCGGTGCCGGCGCTGGCGCCGTGCGCAACGAACGTTGCGAGATCGCCGCCGTCGCTCATCATTGCACGAGCAGCGCCTGACGCGCGAGTCGCGCCAGGATCTCGTCCAGCGCTTCTGCGGCGCCTCGGGGCGGCTGGCCGGGAAATACCTTCGCCGCGATCGCAGCGCGCTCGAGCGACCCGTCGAGCAGCGACAGCAGGCGCCGATCCGCGTCGTCGAGGCCGGCCATTTCGTGACGCATATTGGTCACATACGCACCGCGAGCAGCCTGCAGCCGCGCGACCGGCGATGCTCGCGGCTTTGCGCCTGGCTCGATCACGAACGCCGGGCCGAGCGCATGCAGTTCCGCGGCACCTGCGCAGAAGGATTTGAGCACGTCCGAGGCGAGCGTCGCGGTCTGGACGTCGGCGACATCGCCGGTCAGCCCGATACGCGCCGCGGCCATCGCGGCAAGATCGGAAAAGGGTATCGGCGCCGGCCAATGCTTGGCGAGCACCGCCATCGCCGCCTTGGTTATCGGATTCGGGGTCCGGAGTCCGCTGCCATCGGGCATGCGAAATTCAGCCGGCGCCGACGAGCGCGGATCGCTGCCGTCGCCGGAAGCGCGTGCTGCCGACGCAATCCAGAGCGATTTGACGCGCTCCGGTGCCAAGGCGCGATCGACCGGGGCGCCCTCGCGCACCAGCAGCGTCTGGCGGAAACTGCGGTTGCGCAGGAAATCGGTCAGCTGCTCGCGCTGCAGGATCTCGGGTGCCATCCGGTCTATCGTCTGTGCGACCGATGCCGGCAGGCCGTCGGTCTGCATCATGCGGAACTCCGCTTCGGCGAGGAAGGCGAGGCCGTGCGCGGCCGCGCGCGCGGCGAACTGATGGAAAAAAAACGCTTCGTTGAATTCCTCGAGATGATCGTGAAGAACGTAATAGTCCTGCTTGCGCCGGAGCTGCTCGGCTTCCGAACGCAGCATGAGCGCGTAAGGCGATTGCGCGCCCTCGGTCGCCTGCGCCAGGAAATCCAGCGTGGCGCGGGCTTGTTGCACGCGGCTGCGGGCATCGGGAAACTGGCGGGTGTGGTAGCGCATGGCATCGCGGACGATTCCGCGCATGTTCCATCCCGGCAGGGTGTTGTAGCTGATGTAGGCGATGCCGCCGGCTGCCAGCTGCCGCGCGCAGACGTCGAGCAGCTTTTCCTGAACGGCCGCCGGCACCCACGAATAGACGCCGTGCGCGATGATGTAGTCGAAGACGCCGGATTCTTCGCCGAAATCGCGCAGGTCGACCTGCTCGAGCTCGATGTTGGCGAGGTCCAGCGCCGCGATGTCGGCAGCGCCTTCGCGTACCTGGACGGCGGAAAAGTCGATGCCGAGGAAGCGGGAGCGCGGCAGGGCCGCCGCCATCGGAATCAGGTTCCCTCCGGCGGCGCAGCCGATTTCGAGTACCCGGCATTCGCCGACCGGCGCCGAAATCAGACCGTGCAACCGGGCGATCGTCGCGAGCCGGTCCGGATGCGACTGCGGAAAGGCCAGGCTTACATACGGGAATTCGTCGTAGCTCGCCTGCAACTCTGCATCCATCGCGGCCGCAGTTTAGCAGCAGCGACGCGGCGCCGTGTCGCGAATCGGCGCTGGGGACGACCTTCAGGCCCGGGATTCGGCTGCCAGCTCGGGCGATGGATCGGCGCCTTCGTCGCCGCTGTCTTGAAAGACGACCGCGAACGGCTGCGGCAACAACTTCGGATCGCTGACCATGCGGATATGGAAAAAGGTCGACAGCTCTCGTACCGCGGAGCGGACCTGCCTCGCACCATCGCGCCGGCTGACCGTCCGCCCCCAGCGAGCCTTGCGCGACGGGGACCGCGCCCGCACGACAATGCCCAGCGGCAGCTCGGCCAGCAGCTTTTCCTGGCTGATATAACTGCCGAACGGAGCCAGCGCCGCGATTTCGAGCGGATTGGATTTCCAGTCGGCGTTGATCTGGGTCGCCAGCAGGCAGACCTTGCCCAGCAATTGTCTGGCGCGGTCGCGCGGAAGAGGCTCGACGACCCGCGCGGTGGCGAATTCGAGGAAGCGCTCGGTCAGCGCGAAATCGCCCTGGCGTTCATCCGGCTGCTGGAGCAGGCCGTCGGCGACCATCTGATCGAGCGTGTCCTGCGCAGTGACCGTGTCGAGTCCGAAGTCCAGGTACAGATGGCGTCGGCTGACGCGCGCCGCATCGGCCGGCAACCCGGCGACACGGGAGAGCACCCGCGCCATTGCGGCGCGCAGCGCGACCGCTTCCATGCCGTAGTACTGTCGCTTGGTGACCAGCGTTCGGATCTTCATGGCGCAAGGCATCGATCAGGGTATTCATGACAATAGCATAGCCTCGCAGGGGGGGCAATCACCCCGGTCCGGGCGCAGTCAGTGCCCTATAATCGGCTGATGGCCAGGCGCGGCGGTACCGTCGGAGCGGCCAACTTCCATGGGAGCACGCAATGATCAGGGTAATCGTCGTCTTTACGCTGGCGACGCTCGGCAGCGGCGCAGCACTGGCGCAGGAATCCCGGCTCGACACGATCCAGAAGGCAGGTGCGCTGCGCGTCTGCACGCCCGGCGATTACAAGCCGTTCAGCGTCGCCAAGCCGGATGCGGGCTTCGAAGGCCTTGACGTCGACATCGCGCAGGCGATGGCCAAGTCGCTCGGCGTCGAAGCGAAGTTCGTCAAGACGAGCTGGCCGAAACTGATGGACGATTTCGTCGAGAAATGCGATCTGGCCGTCGGCGGCATTTCGGTCACGCTCGACCGGCAGAAGCGCGCGTTCTTCTCCGAGCCCTACATGGTGAACGGGAAAGCGCCGATCACGCGCTGCGAAAACGTCGGAAAATTCCAGACGATCGCCGATATCGACAAGCCCGGGGTGACGGTGATCGAGAATCCGGGCGGAAGCAACGAGCGATTCGCGCGTGCCAATTTCAAGCAGGCCAAGATCGTCATCTTCGACGACAACACCAAGATCTTCGACGAAATACTTAACCGCCGCGCCGACGTCATGATCTCTGAGTCGGTCGAGGCGGTGGTCCAGCAGAGAATCAAGCCCGGCCTTTGCGCGGTCAATCCGACCAAGCCGCTGCAGTACGGCGAAATGGCTTATCTGCTGCCGCGCGGCGACACGGTACTCAAAGCCTGGGTCGACCAGTGGATGCATCTGGCCAAGGCGAACGGGGAATACGACCGCATCGTCGAAACCTGGCTCAAGTAAACGGGTGCAACGATCGCGGCGTCGCGCCGCGTCGGCGATCAGGGAGTTTAGGAATGAACGAAGAAACCTTCAACCTCAGCATCCGCAAGTTTCTGAAGATGGTCGGCATCAACTCGCAGCGGGAAATCGAGCAGGCGGTCGCTCGCGCGATTGCCGACGGCTCGATTGCGGGCCGGGAAAGTTTTCCCGCGTTCGTGACGCTGGGGGTGGCGGGCCTGAAGATCGACGTCAGATTCGACGGCGAAATCCGGCTCGAATAGCAGGGCTCTGCGCGCGACAAGGCCGATCGCGGCCGGCGGGCCCCGCGGCTTCGTTGCGATCACGTCCGACCCTTCGCCGGCGGACGGCCGCGCACCGCCGGATCCTCTTCGCGGGCACGTTCCCGCGCAAGCTGCTCGGCGCGGGCGAGTTCCGCTTCTTCGGCGTCTGATTTCGGCGCCGCGTCGCGCGCGGCCTTGTCGACGCGGCCCGATTTCACGAACGCTGCCTCCGCAGCGTCGAACTCCTTCGCTGCCTTGTAGTTGCCCTCGCCATGCACTTTGTCTTCCTTGCGCTTCATCGTCGTTTCCTTATCGGTTACTTGACCCGCAACGCGCATTTTCGCGCGCGAGTGTCGTCGAAATGCAAAATGGCTCACTGCTGCGTGCCGTCTGCCGCTGCGCCGGTCGAGATGTCATTGTCGGTCGACTGGCCGTTGAGCGTCCGGCAGGCCTTGAGCGCATCGCCGACCTGACCGCTGCAATCGTCGCTACCGCCGGCGCTGGTGGTGGGTGCCAAGGCTTCGGCCGCATTCAAACGCCGGCAGCTTGCCAGCGGCGCGCCGGTCATCCCGCTACACTCGTTGGGCGTGCCCGCGCCGCTAAGGGCCGGTCCGTTCCCGTTGCGATTCAGTCGCTGGCAGGTTGCGAACGCGGTTCCCGTCATCCCGGTGCAATCGTGCGTCGCGCCGCGCGCCGCGTCCGAGGGTGCGCCTTGGGCAAAGCCTAGCGTTGCCGCGCATAACGCCAGTGCGGCAAGCGTGCATCTCGAGGCGATCTTCATGATGTTCTCCGAAGGTGTCCGCATTTGTTTGCATTTTGCTCTGCCGCATCGAACGCGGTAATCGGCCAAATGATGATTCGACGTAAGACTGGCGCCGACATCGACGGCGACACGGGGACGCGAGCAGGGGACCTCTGCCCAGCGGTCGCGCATCCGGCGGCGATCGCCGTACTTGTCGTACCATGGTTGCGCTTCCGGCCTTCGCGCCGGCTACCCACTGAAAGTTTTCCCGATTCGATGCCCAAGCATTACACGATGGGGGGACGCGCAACGCAGGCTACCCCCGCAGCGCCGGGGACTTCGCCCGAGCCGCGCTCGCTGCGCGAGCGCGTAGGCGCGCTGCGCAACCTGCCGCCATTCATCAAGCTCGTCTGGCAGACGAGCCCGCTCCTTGCCATCGCCGAGTGCGTTCTTCGCCTCGCCAGGGCGTTGTTGCCGGTAGTAACGCTCTACGTCGGCAAGCTGATCATCGATGAGGTGATCGTGCTGGCCCGGACGCCGGGCGCCGGCGGGATCGCGCAGTGGTACGCCGCGGGTCTGCTCAATCGCATCGGCGGACTCTTGCTTCTGGAATTCGCCCTCGCGGTTTCGTCGGACATCCTTGGACGGACGGTCTCGCTGCTCGACTCGCTGCTGTCCGAACAGTTCAGCAACGTCACCAGCCTTCGCCTGATGGAACACGCCGCCTCGCTCGACCTGGAAGATTTCGAGGACAGCGAGTTGCAGGATCGACTGGATCGCGCGCGGCGGCAGGCTTCGGGACGGATGACCTTGATTGGTCAACTGCTCGGCCAGGTGCAGGACCTGGTGACCATCGTCAGCTTCGGCGCAGGACTGATCGTCTATGCGCCATGGCTGATCGCGCTGCTGGCGGTCGCTCTGGTGCCGGCGTTCATCGGCGAGGCGCACTTCAACGCGCAAAGCTATTCGCTCAACTATGCGCGGACCGCCGAGCGGCGCGAAATCGACTACGTCCGGCAGACCGCCGCAAGCGCCGAGACCGCGAAGGAAGTCAAGATCTTCGGGCTCAATCGATTCCTGATCGATCGCTATCGAAAACTTGCCGGCGACTTCTACCTGGCCAACCGGACCCTCGCGCTGCGCCGCGCCGGTTGGGGCGGCCTCCTGGCTGCGGTGGGCACGATCGCCTACTACGTCGCCTACGCCTACATCGTGTGGCGCACCTTGCACGGCGAATTCACGATCGGCGATCTGACGTTTCTTTCCGGCTCGTTCCGTCGGCTGCGAACCCTGCTGGAGAACATGCTGATCGGATTCTCGCAGGTGGCCGGCCAGGCACTCTATCTCGACGACCTGTTTTCATTCTTCGAGATCACGCCGGAGATCGTCTCGCCGCCACATCCGCTGCCATTTCCGGTGCCGCTGCGCGAGGGGATGCGCTTCGAAGGTGTCGGCTTCCGCTACCCGGGAGCCGAGCGCTGGGCGGTGCGCGACTTGAATTTCACCTTGCGCGCGGGCGAGGTCCTCGCGCTGGTCGGCGAGAACGGCGCCGGCAAGACGACGGTGGTCAAATTGATCGCGCGCCTGTACGACCCCGACGAAGGCCGGATACTTCTCGACGGGCACGACCTGCGGGAATACGACCTGTTCGCGCTCCGCTCGAACATCGGCGTCATCTTCCAGGACTTCGTTCGCTACCATCTGACCGCGGCGGACAACATCGCCGTCGGACGCATCGAGGCGCGCGAAGATCGCGACCGCATCGCCGCCGCGGCGAGGCAGAGCCTGGCTGACGACCTGATCGAGCGCCTGCCGCAAGGGTACGATCAGATCATCGGCAAGCGCTTCCGTACAGGCGTCGACCTGTCGGGCGGGGAATGGCAGAAGATCGCGATCGCGCGCGCTTACATGCGCGATGCGCAGCTGCTGATCCTCGATGAGCCGACGGCTGCGCTCGATGCGCGCGCCGAATTCGAGATCTTTCAGCGCTTCAAAGAGCTCTCCAAGGGCAAGACCGCGGTGCTGATCTCGCATCGCTTTTCCAGCGTGCGGATGGCCGATCGCATCGTAGTGCTCGCCGACGGCAAAATCGAGGCGGTCGGCACCCACGACGAACTGCTGGCGGGCGGCGGGCGTTACGCGGAGCTGTTCGAATTGCAGGCGGCCGGGTATCGTTGAACAAGCGATCAGGCCGCAAATCGCGTGTCGGCGACAGGCGCCTCGCATCGGCGCGTGCGCGACCTTTCGACCAGCAGCGAATCGCCGAACTCGTGGCCCCGGTATCCATGCGATGCCAGTGCATCGCCGGCGCGGCGCAACGCCCGGTCGTCGGCGAACGCTCGCAGCAGTTCGTAATGGCTGCTGGCCGCCTCGTGCACGCCGGTGACGATCACGTCGACGATGCGCAGTGCGGTGGTCGGTCCGATGCGCTGGCTCGCGACCCCGTTGCCCGCGCGTACGACGCTGCCGCGGCATGCGCACCCGCCGTGCCGCGCAGCGTGCTCGAGCGCGCGCACTACCGTGGTGCCGATCGCCACGATGCGTCCGCCAACTCGGCAGGTGTTGGCGATCGCCCGCGCCGTCACGTTCGGGATCCGGTACGCTTCGTCGAGCGGCAGGCGCCGGTCGAGCTCGCCGTCGCCGGTCGATGAGATTCCGGCGGCATGCGTTAGCGTGGCGAAGCCGATGCCGCGGCGCGGCAGCGCAGCGAGCAGCGCCCAATCGATGACGAAGCCCGCCGACGGCGGCTCGAACGCGACGGGGACGGCGGCGACCGCGGTCCAGACATCCCACAGCGCCAGAGGCACCGGCACATGCGCATACTGGATCGGACTCCCGTGGCGGGCGAGGCCTTGCCACATCGCCTCGGCCGAGCCATCGAACGCGACGGCGACGAGCCGAGGATGGCCGATAGTGCGCACGACCCGCGCGCGCAAGCTGCCGAAGGCCAGACGATCTCCGGCGCACAGCTGCGGCGGCGCGGGTCGGTCCTCGGTCCTCATGCGGAAGTCACCGGCGCCGAAAACCACCGCGATGCTTCTCCGCAGATCGCCGCCTGCCGGCGTTTGCAGTCCAGCCAGCCGCAACTCGATCGGCGCGCCGGTCGCAACGTGCACGCCATGCAGGCTCGCCGGCAGGGTCATCGCGTCATTGGCGACCACCAGATCGCCGGGCCGCAGAAATTCGACCAGCGAAGCGCGCGATGCGTGTCTCAGCTCGGCCGATGCGGTCAACACGAGGAGGCGAGCGTCGACTCCCGGCCCGCGCGACGTCGCGGCAGCGATCATGCTGCCGCCGCCGCGATGTCGGTCGTCGGCCCCGATCGGAGAAGCGGGTGCAGGTCGCGGCAAGCGGCAAAGATCGCATCGGCCAATTCGCGAGCGGCGTCGGCCGGACGCTTGAGCGTTGCCGGATCGGCATCGGGGACGGCCCGGGCGTGCAGCGGCGTGTCCATGTCGCCTGGATCGAGCGAGAGAAAGCGAATGTGCTGCGCTGCGAGTTCCTCCTGCCAGATCCGGCTCAGCTGGTGCAGCGCCGCCTTGCTCGCGCCGTAGGCGCCCCAGCCCGGATATGCGTTGATGGCCGCGTCGCTGGAAACGTTGAGCACGACGGCGCCGCGGCCCTCGCGCGCCGAGGCAGTGAGCGCACCGAGCAGCGACTTGGTCAGACGAAACGGGCCGACCAGGTTGGTCGCCAGCGCTAGCTCGAGCTCCTCGCAGTCAGTGTCGCCGAGGTAACGAAGCGGGGTCGGACCGAGGCTCGATGCGTTGTTGACCAGCACGTCCAGCCCGCCCAGTGTGCCGGCGATCTGCAGAGCGATCGGATGAATGTCTTCCTTGCGGGCAATGTCTCCGGTGATGCCGTACGCACCGGTCTGTTTTGCGATCTCCGCGACACTTGTCGCATCGCGCGCGACGAACGCGACCAGGCAACCGCGCGCCTTGAGCTCGCGCACCAGCGCCAGCCCCAATCCGGACGTGCCACCGGTGATCGCCACGCGGAGGCGGTAAGCGCTGGCCGGCGACTGCGTCGTTGCCTGCGCAGACTTGTACCTTTGTGCCATGTGTGTTCTCCTTTCGATGGACACATGGTAGGTACCGACTCCCCTGGACCCAAGCGCGGTGTCCAGCAGCTTGGCAGAAGGTCGAATCGATGGACACGCCCGATCACGTCGCCACGCATCTCGCGCGCAATCTCGCGAGTCTGCGACATGCGCGCACCCTGACCCAGGAAGCGTTGGCGCGCGCCGCCGAGGTGCCGCGCTCGACGATCGCCAACCTAGAATCGGGGGCCGGCAACCCATCGCTGACGGTCCTGGTCAAGGTGGCCAATGCGCTCGATGTGCCCATCGACGAGTTGCTGGCCGCGCCACGCGCCAAGGTGCGCAAATGGCCGGCCGCCGATATAACGAAGAGCGTCAAGGGTCGAGGCGTCAGCCTGCGCTCCCTGGTGCCCGAACCGATTCCCGAGGAGGTGCTGACGCTCATGGATTTCGAGCCCGAGGGTGCGATGCGCGGCACGCCGCACCTGCCGGGGACGCGCGAATTCTTCACCTGTCTTTCCGGCCAGGTCACGATCTTCGTCACTGGTGCGCGCCATGATCTTCGGGCTGGCGACGTTCTCGCCTTTCCGGGCAACGTGCCGCATTCGTATCAGAATCCCGATACGCAGCGGAGCGCGCGCGGCGTATCGGTGGTCATCCTGGCCAAGGCCGGCGTCTAGCAGCCAAAGCCCCGCACCGATGGCCGCCAACCCCAAAGCCCGCATTCTCGCCGAGGCGCTGCCCTACATTCGCGCCTACCACGGCAAGACGCTGGTGATCCGGCTCGGCGGCAACGCGATGGCCGATCCGGCGCTCAAAGCGGGCTTCGCGCGCGATGTCGCGCTGTTGCGGCTGGTCGGAATGAAACCGGTCGTCGTGCATGGCGGCGGTTGGCGCATCGACGAGCTCGCGCGCCAGCTGGGCATCGAAACGCGGCGGCATCGCGGCCTTCGGATTACCGACGAGCGCACGTTGACGATCGTCGAAATGGCACTGGGGGAACTAAACCAGGAGCTGACCGGCCTGATCAATCGTCATGGCGGCAGGGCGGTCGGACTCGACGGCCAGGACGGCCGCTTCATTCACGCGCGCCGGATGAACCTGCCGGCGGACGAAGGCGGTGAAGCCGCGCCCGAGCTCGGTTTCGTCGGCGACGTCGAGAGCATCGATACGGGCATTGTGGAGCTCTTGCTGTCGCGCAAGTTCATACCGGTGATCATGCCGATCGGCGTAGGGGCCGACGGCACCGCCTATCACATCAACTCCGACCTTCTGGCCGGGCGGCTGGCCCGGGCCTTGCAGGCCGAGAAGCTGATTCTGATGACCAACGTGCCCGGCATTCGCGACCGCTCCGGCAAGCTCGTCTACATACTGAAGGCGGGCGAGGCCGAAGCGTTGCTGGATGACGGGACGGTCGCCGGCGGCATGCGGCCACGGCTATCGGCCGCGCTGCAGGCAGTGCGCCAAGGAGTACGCTCGGTGCACATCATCGATGGCGGCGTTCCCAGCGCGCTGCTGCTCGAAGTGCTGACCGCGCAAGGGGTCGGTACCGCGGTGCGCTCGGACAGTGGGCCTAATTTTCTCGAAGACAGCCGCGGCTTTTTGCTGGCGGAAGGATGACGGGGGCGACAATGCGGCGGACGGTTTGGCGTTGGACGGCAGCCTCGTGCGCGCTGGTCTCGGTTGGCGGCTTACCGATGGCGGCGCACGGCGCCGGAAGCGAAGGTTCGGGTGACGGCGTGCTGTTTCCACCGGCGTCTGTCGTCTATCCGGGCACGCGCGAATTCCAGTGGACGATCCGCGTTCCGCTGCTGACGATCGACCAGCGCGAATTCGTATTCAAGGCGCCGACCGGCATCACGCGGACTTCGCGATGGGGCTTCGAGGGACCGGCGGTGCGAACCGAGCACCGGAAGATCGGCACCTATCCCGAGTTCAGCTGCAAGTACATCGACTGGACCGTATCGAACGAATGCCGCACCGTGTGGCGCGGAGTCTATGCCGACCTGCCGGTCATCGTCACGCGGCCGCAGCATCTGGATTTCGACATACCCGACTGGCGCTGGAAAACCCAACTAGTGCCGATCGGCGTCGTACGCTGGACTTGGAAGGAAGAGCGGTGGATCGTGAGCGTTCCGGTGATCGTCGCCGATCCTGACGACAGTCGTGCGTACGCCGCCGACCGGCCGATGGCCGGTGCCGATTTCGAGCGCGCCCGGATGGCGCTCGCGGCAAAGGAAGCCGCCGCGCTCGCCGTGCTCGACGACGGTCTGCGCGCCCTGGACCGGAGCATCGCTACGGCGGAAGCCTACGGCGCCGATCCGCGCCGCATCGAGAGCGACGACGGTGGCGCGCTCGACCTGATCGCCACGCGTGTCGCGCTTCGCGACGCGCGCGCCGATGTCGAGCAGCGTTTTCGGCGCATCGGCGGCGAGCTCGAGGCAGCAGCGAACACGACTCGCCCAAGCGGCGGGTAGTGAGCGCATCCGGCGGGCGAATCCAAAAAAAGACGCGCCGGCTTCGGCGCGTCTTCGGATCTTCCCGCTAAACCGTAAAGACTTCAGTTACCCTTGATCGGCGCACGGATTTCGCCGATCGGATGCGCTGCACTGTGCACGTTGACGTACAGGTTGCCTGCCTTGTAGCTCGCGTACTGGCTTTCGGTCAGCTTCGCGCCGTCGGGCGACGCAAAGGTGTTGTCACCGGTCTTGGTGAACGGCACGATCACGGGGCCGTTCGTGCCCGGTGCGCCTTCGTGAATATGCGACGCAGTCGCGGTCATGCCGCTAACATTGACCTTTACGACGACGCTGCGGTCGGGATTGATAGTAACTGTTGCGGTGCCGGACATCGGCGATCCGACAACCGGCGGCACTTCGTTGGCTCCCGATAGCGTCAATGTTTGCGTGTTCGACCCGGCCATCTGCCCCATCGATGTGCACGCCCCAAACACCGTCACGGCTGCCACCGCCGCCATCGCGGCGATCAATTTACGTTTGCCCAGATTCGCACTCATTGCATTCCTCCGTGAAATGGATCGTCAGGCCCCTGCCGAAGCAGGCATGCTGCCGGGGCGTGAGTGCAATATACCGCATTGCGGGGGATAGTGAGTGGCGTCGCCACGCCTGGACCATCGGGCGCCGGAATCCTCCGCGATGGGTCGCGCCGCCCTGGAATACTCGATATCCGCCTGCTGTTTACAGGCGCCCGCGCATTCGCAACAATGACGGATAGGCGGAGGTAACTTGGACGTTCGTGCTGCAGTCGCGCATCGCGCCGGCGCACCGTTGTCGATCGAGACGGTTCGTCTCGAAGGGCCGCGGTCGGGTGAGGTGCTGATCGAGCTCAAAGCCACCGGCATTTGCCACACCGACGAATTTACGCGCTCCGGCGCCGATCCCGAAGGCCTGTTTCCCGCGATCCTCGGTCATGAGGGAGCTGGCATCGTGGTCGACAGCGGCGCCGGCGTCACCACCGTCCGGCGCGGCGATCATGTGATCCCGCTCTACATCCCGGAGTGCCGCCAGTGCAAGGCCTGCCTGTCGCGCAAGACCAATCTCTGCACGGCGATACGCACGACGCAGGGCAAGGGGGTGATGCCCGACGGAAGCAGCCGATTCTCCCTGGACGGAGAGCCGCTGCACCACTACATGGGTTGCTCGACCTTCGCCAACTTCACCGTTCTGCCCGAGATCGCAGTAGCGAAAATCCGCGAGGATGCTCCATTCGAGAAGGTCTGCTACGTCGGTTGCGGCGTGACGACCGGCATCGGTGCCGTGATCAACACCGCTAAAGTCGAGCCCGGAGCGAACGTCGTCGTGTTCGGCCTGGGCGGCATCGGTCTCAATGTCGTTCAGGGCGCGCGCATCGCCGGCGCCAACATGATCGTCGGCGTCGATCTCAATCCGGCGCGAGAGACGCTTGCGCGGAAGCTCGGTCTGACCCACTTCATCGATCCGCGCACGGCGGGAGCCGACCTGGTGCCGCACCTGGTCGACTTGACCGGCGGCGGCGCCGATTACACGTTCGAATGCATCGGCAATGTCGATGTCATGCGCCAGGCGCTCGAATGCTGTCATCGCGGCTGGGGTGTCGCGGTCATCATCGGCGTCGCCGGCGCAGGCCAGGAGATCCGTACCCGTCCATTTCAGCTGGTTACCGGCAGGACATGGAAAGGCACGGCGTTCGGCGGCGCGCGCGGCCGTACCGACCTGCCGAAGATCGTCGACTGGTACATGGACGGCCGGGTAAACATCGACGATCTGATCACGCACGTCCTGCCGCTCGAGCGTATCAACGAGGGATTCGACCTGATGCACGCCGGCGAATCGATTCGCGCCGTCGTGCGCTATTGATGCACACCAGTTTTGCGCTGTGGGCGCTCGTCGCCGGCGTCCTGCTGATCGCGATGGCGTTCATCGGCACCTGGGTCGAACGCATGCCGCTCAGTCCGGCGATGCTATACCTCGGCGCGGGCTTCGCACTGGGACCCAGCGGCGTCGGCATGCTGCTGCCCGATCCGAAAGCCTATTCGCCGCTGCTCGAACGGCTCGCCGAAACCGCGGTCTTGATTTCCGTTTTCGTCACGGCGCTGCGTATCAGCGTGCCGCTCAAGGACAGGCGCTGGCGGTTGCCGATCAGCCTTGCGACCGTCGCGATGGTCGCGACCATCGGGCTGGTTGCCGCAGTCGGCGTCGCGTGGCTGGCGCTGCCGCTGGGCGCTGCGATATTGCTGGGTGCGATCCTGGCGCCTACCGACCCGGTTCTCGCGTCGGACGTGCAACTCGATGATCCGCGCGATCGCGATTTGTTGCGCTTTAGCTTGAGCGGCGAGGCGGGACTGAACGATGGCGCTGCGTTGCCGCTGGTCCTTCTGGGCATGGGATTGCTCGGCCTGCACGAGCTTGGCGCCGTCGGCGGCCAATGGCTGCTGGTCGACGTGCTGTGGGGTGTGGGCGGCGGGCTGGCGATCGGCTGGCTGCTCGGCGCGTGGGTCAGCACGCTGATCCTGCATTTGCGCACGCGCCACGGACACGCGATCGGGCTGAACGAATTTCTGGCGCTGGGCCTGATCGCCCTGGTCTACGGCATCGCCTTGCTGGCGCATGCGTCCGGATTCCTCGCGGTCTTCGCCGCCGGTCTCGCGCTGCCGCGGATGAGACCGATGCGCGAGACCGACTCCCGCCCGCGCTTGCCGGTCGCGATGACACCGGGCGCCGGCGCGGAGATCGAAATAGGCGAGGTCTCCGCGCCGGCCAACGAGACGCACCCGGTCAAGGCCCCGGCGCACATGGCGCAGGCGGTGCTGAGCTTCGACGAGCAGCTGGAACGCTTCGCCGAGATCGCGATGGTGCTGGCCGTCGGCGCGATGTTCTCGTACGCCGTGATTCCACCAAGCGCGCTCTGGTTCGTGCCGCTGCTGCTTCTGGTGATCCGGCCCGTCAGCATATTGATCGCCGGCGCGCCCGCGATGTCTTCACGAGCGCAGCTGCCGCTGATCGCATGGTTCGGCATACGCGGCATCGGCTCGGTCTACTATCTGCTGTACGCGGTGAACCGGGGCCTGCCCGACACGGTGGCGCCGACGGTCATCGGCCTGACCCTGGTCACTGTCGTGACATCGATCGTCGTGCATGGCGTCTCGATTCCGCCGCTGATGAGCCGCTACCGCCGTCGCAAGGCCGGCGCGCGTGCAGGGACCGGACAAGACGGCCGGCATCGCCGGCGCAAACGCGCCGCGCAATAAACGCCCGCTCGTCGGGCACGCAGACCGCGTGCCGCTTTTGGGCGTTATGATTCGCCTTTACGTCGTCGCGTACCAACGAGGGGTTGCGCGATAGCCGCGGCGCCGTCTTTTCCGCGACGGCTGCGATAGGTCCCGGTTGCATCCGGGTTCGCAAAAGAGAATAATCAGAAAAAAATGACAATGTCATGATCTGAAAGACTGATTCCGAAGGAGAATTCATGCTCAATTTCAATCGCCGCGACAACCCTGCCGACGCCAAGGACGCAAAATCCGGGCTCAAGCCTGCGCTGTACGATCCGCCGACCTCGCATACTCGCGGCGCTTCCACCGGGACGCCGCCCCGCCAGCAGGCCCAGGCGGCCGCGGCGACGCGCGAGATGCCACCGGCGCCCGCGCCGACACTGACCGACGCGATCACCCCGGCTGCACCGACACGCGCGGCAGCCGCGCCCGCAGGTGCCAGCGGCGAGACTGCGGGAAGCAAGTTGTTCATCGGCGTCAACATCAAGCTGAAGGGCGTCGAGATTTCCGATTGCGACGTGCTGGTCATCGAGGGTCATGTCGAGGCGACCGTCCGCAGCAAGGCGATGCAGATCGACAAACCGGGAACCTTGAAAGGGACGGCGTTGATCGACGTGGCCGAAGTCCACGGCGATTTTTCCGGCGAGCTGACCGCGCGCACCCGGCTGGTCGTGCACGGAACCGGCCGCGTGTCGGGCAAGATACGGTACGGCAAGCTGATCGTCGCCGAGGGCGGCGAGTTGAGCGGAGACGTCAAGCGCATCGACGAATCCGAAGAGCAGGTCATGCCTGCGCGTGCGCCGGGACGCGATCCGCGAGACATCCTGGGCTCGACCAACGCGATGGGAT
Organism: Casimicrobiaceae bacterium; assembly: GCA_036270955.1. Classification (GTDB taxonomy): domain Bacteria; phylum Pseudomonadota; class Gammaproteobacteria; order Burkholderiales; family Casimicrobiaceae; genus PALSA-1003. Next base: position 40,359 of record DATBBM010000142.1, read on the forward strand.
CGGCCTGACGCGGGTCGCGCTAACGCGTCGGCCTGCCGCAGGCAGCGCTGGCGCAGCGGTCGCTCGCGACTAAGGCAGCCCGGGCAACTGAGGCAACAGGTCGATCGACGCGTCGAGCAGCGCCTTGCGGATGCGCATCGTGTGCGTTCCGGGCCAGTAGATACGGCCGCAAAGGGTGCAACGGGCGAATTTATCGTGTCGCTCGCGAACTCGCGCCGGCACGAGGCTCGTTACGCTGCGCCGGGCGAGCGTGCGCAGCTTGCCGTTGCACACCGCGCAGCGCGTGAATGGCCGGGCACTGCCGGCCAGATCGAACGCGACCAGCGTCTCGCGCAGCTGCTCGAGCGGCCGCGTGTGACGGATCCATCGCCCCCGCGTGACGGCGGCGTGCTTGAGCAGACCCTTGTCCCTGGTCAGAATGACGCGCGACTGGTCGTGTGCCAGACGCACGATCTCGTGATCGTCGTAGTCGTTGCGATAAAGGGTATCGAAGCCGAGCAGCCGAAGATATCGGGCCAGCGTGCCCAGATGCACGTCGAGCACGAATCGCGTGCGCCGCAGCGGCCGCGGCCGCAGACGCGTCAACGGCGTCACATCGAAGCGCTCGAACACCGGGTATACGGCGACCCGGTTGCCGTCGTGCAGCCGCCGGGCAAAGTCGACCGACTCGCCGTCGATCAGCACCAGGTCGATCTCGGCGTGCGGCACGCCGATCGCTTCGATGACGTCCTTGACCGCGGGGGTACCGTTGAAGGCGTGACTGAACGTGCGCTTGCGCAGCTCGGGGCGCAGGAAATCGTTCAGCTCTTCGTAGAAGCGAAAGTCGGCCACCGACCGTGCCGGCCGGGCCTTTGCGCTACGGTGCCCGGAAGGCATTCTCGAGCAGCTTGCGGTCGACGCGGCGTGGCGCACCGTCAGGCGCCGCGCGCCACCAGCTCGACCAGCGCCGGCCCGTAGCGTTCCAGCTTTTTCGCGCCGATGCCGGCAATCCCGGCGATCGCCGCGATGCCGTCCGGACGCTGGCGGGCGATCTCCGCCAGCGTCCGGTCGTGCAGGATGACGAACGCCGGAACCGCCTGAGCGCGAGCCTCGGCGAGCCGCCAGGCCTTGAGCCGATCGAGCAGCGCGTTCTCGGCCGCGGTCAGCGTCGCGTCCAAGCTACCGGTTCGACGCCGGCCTCGTACGCGCCCTCGCGGCAGCGCGCGCCGCAGCGCGATCCGGCGCTCGCCCTTGAGCACGGGACGGCTGGCAGCATTGAGCCGCAGCGCCCCGTGCGCTTCGTGGTCGACGCTCGCCAAGCCGAGCGCGACCAGTTGCCGGAACACGTTGCGCCATGCGACCTCGTCGATATCGGCGCCGATGCCGAAGACCGAGAGCTGATCGTGTCCCCAGCGCTGCACGCGCTCGCCCGGCTTGCCGCGCAGCACGTCGATCAGATGCAGCGCGCCGAAGCGCTGGCCGGTGCGATAGATCGCCGACAACGCTTTTTGCGCTTCGGAGGTGGCATCGTAGGTTTCGGGCGGCGCGAGGCAAGTGTCGCAATTGCCGCAGGGAGCGCTGGTCTCGCCGAAGTAATCGAGCAACCGCACACGGCGACAGCCCGCCGTTTCGCACAAACCGAGCAAGGCATCGAGCTTGGCGGCGCTGACGCGTTTGTAATCTTCGGTCGCGTCCGAGGCCTCGATCAGGCGCCTCTGCTGGACGACATCGGACAAGCCGTACGCCATCCATGCATCAGCCGGAGCGCCATCACGCCCGGCGCGTCCGGTTTCCTGGTAATACGCCTCGACGCTCTTCGGCAGGTCGAGATGGGCGACGAAGCGCACATCCGGTTTGTCGATGCCCATGCCGAAGGCGATCGTCGCGACCATCACCAGACCCTCTTCGCGCTGAAATCGCGCCTGGTTTTCGCTGCGCGTCGCGTTGTCCATGCCGGCGTGATAGGGCAGGGCGTCGACGCCTTTGGAGGAAAGCCATGCGGCGGTCTCGTCGACCTTGCGCCGCGACAGGCAATAGACGATCCCGGCCTCGCCCGGATGCTCGTCGGCAATGAAGCGAAACAGCTGCGCGCGGCCGTCGTCCTTGTCGACGATCGTGTAGCGGATGTTCGGACGATCGAAGCTCGATACGAAGACGCGCGCCGCCGCGAGGTCCAGGCGCGTCACGATCTCGGCGCGAGTCTGCGGATCGGCGGTGGCCGTCAAAGCGATTCTGGGTACGCGCGGATAACGCTGATGCAGCACCGACAGCGCCAGGTATTCGGGTCGGAAATCGTGCCCCCATTGCGACACGCAGTGGGCTTCGTCGATCGCGAACAGCGCCACCTCGGCCCGATCGATCAGGTCGAGGCAACGCGGCATCGTCAGACGCTCCGGCGAGACGTACAGCAGATCGAGCTCGCCGGCCGCCAGCGCACGTTCGGTCGCGCGCGCGGTCTCGGCGCTCTGGGTCGAATTCAGGAATGCGGCGCGCACACCCACCTGCAGAAGAGCGGCGACCTGGTCCTGCATCAGCGCAATCAACGGCGACACGACTATCCCCGTTCCCGGCCGCACCAGCGACGGAATCTGATAGCAGAGCGACTTGCCGCCACCGGTCGGCATCAGGACCAGCGCGTCGCCGCCCGCGATGAGATGGTCGACGACCTCACCCTGTCCGGTGCGGAAGCTCGCGTAGCCGAAGGTTCGGCGCAACAGCTCGCGCGCGACGCCCGCATCCGCGGCGACCCGATCGTCGATGCTTGCCTTATGGCCCATCAGGAGAGAGATTGCAGCGACATGCTCGTAGGTCGCGATTGTAGTCGATGATGTCGCGACAAATTCGGCGCATTCGGCCGAATCCTACGTGCGATCGCGTCCATTCCTACGCGGGAAGGGCAACGCAGCCGACTCGGCCGCCTGCCGACGGCGGCTGGCGGAACAATCGCCTCTCCGCGCGGTTCCAAGTTCCACGCGCACCGGACAACCGCCGCTGCGTTATCGTAAAAGGAGATTCATCATGGCCAGATATGGCAAGAAGGCTCAGAGCAAGGTCGAGAAGACGATGCGGGAGCGCAAGCACGGAACCCTGCGCAGCGGACGATCCGGCAAGAAGGTGACCAGCCGCAAGCAGGCGATTGCGATCGGCTTGTCGGAGGCGCGCAAGGCCGGCGCCAAGGTGCCGAAGCGGAGATCGTCTTCGTCGTCGAGGGGATCGTAGCGATTGCTACGCACCGGCCGGCGGGTTCAGCGGAGCCCCCGGCCGGCAATCGAGTACTACTGCAGCTCGGAAGCTGCCTCAGGCCGGGCGGCGCTCGACGTCGTCCCACCGCCCGAGCGTTGCGGCGGCTTGGTAGGTTCTTTGCAGGAAATCCAGCACCAGCGCATCGGGCGAGGGCGCCGCTCGCACCTTGTCGTACGGCAGGATGAATTCACGCAAGTCGCGGTGGTAATACGCGCCCGGGCCCGCCTCCACATTGCTGAATCCTTCGGGCTCAGGATACGCATACGCGTAGAACGCCGCTTCGGGCAGCGCTTCGTTGCCCGGCCAGAACCCGCAACTACTCACTTCGTGCGAGTAGGCCTCGCGCGCGACGCGGTCGGGGAGGTGGGGCACGCCCCCCGGGTGCTCGGGGGCCGGACGCCCGGAAAAACGCGTCACCGCGAGGTCGAAGCCGCCCCAGAAAAAGTGAACGGGGCTGCATTTGCCGTTGAAGCCGGCGCGGAATTGCTTGAGCAGGCGATCGGCCTGCAGCAGCGCGGAAAAAAATCGGCGGACGGCGTCCGCGTCGTACGAGCGGTGCTTTTGATCCTTTTCGAACGGGATCGCTTCTTCCTGCTCGTTTGGCGTGGTGTTGATTGCGACCCTCAGATCCAGCTCGGCCAGCTGCGCCATCAGCGCCTGGTAGAAGTCCGCGACCGTGCGCGGCTCCAGCCGCAGGGTTCGACGCTCGCCTTCGCCGGTCAGGATGACCAGCTGGTGGTCGATGAAGTCGAAGTCGATCTGGAAGACGCGCTCGCCGTGCCGGATCGGCGAAGTCGACAGGCCGCGCGCGGTCACGTAGTAGACGACGTGCCAGGAGTGATTGACCCACGGCGTCTGCACCAGGCGGATCTTTCCGACGATTTGCGTCCACAGCAGCAGCGTCGCATACGTGTCCTTCCACGCCGCGTAGGAAAGGCTGGGCCAGGCGTCCATCGCGAGGCGGCTAGCGGGCGGCGTGCGCCGCAAGCACGTACGCGACGCAGGCGGTCAGCTTGCTCGCGTAGGGCACGTGCAGGAATTCGTTCGGCCCGTGCGCGTTGGAGTGCGGGCCCAGCACACCGGTGATCAGAAATTGCGCGGCAGGAAAGTGCTTGCCGAGCATCGCCATGAAGGGAATCGTTCCGCCTTCTCCCATCGCCGCCGAGGGCTTGCCATAGAAGTGCGACGAGGCTTCGTCGATCGCGCGCGAAAGCCAGGCATCGGTCGGCGGCGCATTCCATCCGGTGGCGCCGGATTCGCCGGTAAAGCGCACCGTTGCGCCATACGGCGGATCGGCTTCGAGCAGCCGCTGCATCGCGCGCTCGGCCGCGCCGCCATCGACGGTCGGAGGCAGCCGCAGCGAAAGCTTCAGCGCCGTTCGAGGCCGCAACACATTGCCACCGTCGGCGATCGACGGCAGGCCATCGGCGCCGGTGATCGATAGCGCAGGCCGCCATGTCCGGTTGAGCAGCGCTTCTGCGCGGTCGCTGATCATCGGCTGGGTCCCGCCGGCGAACGGATACTTGTCGATCACGATGTCGCCGAGGACCTCGGCCGCTCGCTTGGCCTGCTCGGCGCGCTCGGCGGGGACGGGTGCGTGAAATTCCGACGGCAGCACGCGCCCGGTCGACGCATCCTCGATGCGGTCGAGAAGCTTGCGCGCAATGCGAAACGACGAAGGCACGATGCCGCTGGCGTCTCCCGAATGCACACCCTCGGTCAGAACGTCGACGCTCAGCGTGCCGCCGGCCAGTCCACGCAGCGACGTCGTCGCCCACAGGCGTTCGTAGTCCCCGCAGCCGGAGTCGAGGCCGACGACGAAATCGACCTTGCCCATGCGCGGCGCCAGCGCCTCGAGATAGGCGGGCAGGTCGTAGCTGCCGCTCTCCTCGCAGGTTTCGATCATGCCCGCGCACCGTGAATGCGCGATGCCCTGCGCCTGCAGCGCGCCGATCGCGGACAGCGCGGCGAAGGTCGCATAACCATCGTCGGCGCTGCCGCGGCCATAGAGCTTGCCGTCCTCGTACAGCGGATCCCACGGCCCGTAGCCTTGACGCCAGCCGCTCATCTCCGGTTGCTTGTCCAGGTGGCCGTAGAGCAGCACCGTGCGGTCTCCTGTCCCCACAACGTCGAAATACAGCAGCGGCGTACGGCCCGGCAGGCGGATGATCTCGACGGTAAGTCCCCGCACCGGCTGCTTCTTCACCCACGCGTGTGCGAGTCCTATGACGCGCTCGATGTGGCCATGATTTTCCCATTGCGGGTCGAAGTGCGGCGATTTCGCCGGAATGCGGATGTAATCGGTCAGCTGCGGGACGATCTCCTTGTCCCATTGCGCGCGGATTGCCGAAAGAAGCGTCGAATAGTTCACTATGTCGGTTTCCGATAGGTGGGCTCGCCGCCCGATTCGGCGATCGATTCGAGCCAACGAGTTGACTAACGAGGTTTGACGAAGCGCAGCGCGAATTTGTCGGTTGGAATTGCCGAGCCGGTCGACGTCTGATCGCGCGGATCGGCGGGATTGCGCAGGAAGTTGCCCTCGGCCTCGAGCACGAATCCGGCCTGGCGCACTTCGGCCAGCACGACCCCTTCATCGATCCGATGCAGGCTCCTGCCTTCGGAGATCCCCGTGCCGCTGCGTCCGGAGTGATCGATGATCACATAGTGGCCGCCCGGTTTCAGCGCGGCAAACAACTGCCGATTCATGCGCGCGCGATCGACCGGCAGGTAGCTGATGTCGTGGTAGTTGAGGACCAGCGTGACGAGATCCAGCTTCGGCGCTTGCGCGGGCACCGGATCCTCGAACGGGCGCTCGACGGGAATCAGGTTCGCCTGCGGATGATCGGCCAGCCGCTTGGCGAGCCCGGGTCCGGGCTGCGGTGTCTGCGCAAAGACGACGCCGGTCGGTCCCACAGCCAGTGCAAGCAGCTGCGAGGTGTAGCCGCCGCCGGCCGATACGTCCAGCACCTGCATGCCGGGGCGAACCTGCGTGAACGGAAGAAATTCCGCCGGGTGCCGCGCCGAGTCGGTCCGCCGATCCTGATCGGTGCGGACCGGGCTCGCGATTACCTGTTTATACGTTTCGACCATTGCGCGATCGTCGGCCGACGGCATGCTGGTGCATGCTTCGAGCGCCGCGACCGCGACGAGCACGACAAGCGCAGTTGTCAGGCCTCGTGCAACTGCGGTATGAATCTTCGCGACGTACGCTGGCATTGTCGTGGGCTCCTGTCGGCCGGCGCAACTGATCGATCCATGGGCGCGGCGGTTGAATTGCATGGCGAACTGGCTCATAGTTTACTGCACTTCTTTGCCTACGTTTCCCTATCGGAGATCCGGATGAACGACAGTCTTTCCGCGCCGGCCACTGTCCAGGTCAGCAAGAACGGGCCTTACCGAGTCTCCGGCAACCTGCCTCTGGGCGAGGAGATCATCGGGTCCGACGCGGACGGCAATTCAGTAGCGTGGCAGCACGGAAGAAAGTTTCCGCTCCAGCAGCAATACGCACTCTGCCGCTGCGGTCACAGCGCGCACAAGCCATTCTGCGACGGCACGCACGCGAAGGTCGGCTTCGACGGCACCGAAACCGCGAGCCGCGCGCCGTACCGCGAGCAGGCCAAGGTCATCCGGGGGCCGGCGATGACGCTGACCGACGCAGAAAGCCTGTGCGCGTTCGGGCGCTTTTGCGATCCGAACGGCTCGGTGTGGAACCTGGTGAACGACCCGGACCGGACGTCTCACGAGCATTTCGTGCGGCAGACCTGCAACTGCCCGTCGGGACGCCTGGTCGCCTGGGACAATGCCACCGGCCAAAGGCTGGAGCCGAAGTACGAACCGTCGATCAGCCTGGTGCAGGATCCTGCCAAGGAATGTTCGGGGCCGCTGTGGCTTCGCGGCGGCGTGCAGCTGATCGCTGCCGATGGACACCACTACGAAGTACGCAACCGGATGACGCTTTGTCGCTGCGGCGCGTCGAAGAACAAGCCTTTTTGCGACGGTGCGCACGCCTCGATCGGATTCAGCGACCAGCGCTGAACTTGCCGGATCGTAGGTTCGGCCAAAACCAAAAATCCAATCAGCCGGAAGGTCGTCGCGAGGCCGAAGATGATGTTTCGCATACTTTGGGGGGTCGATGTCGTCGCGGCGCTGATCGCGCTGGCATTCTTTGCCATCGGCATCGACGATGGGACGGTCTCCTCCTTCAACATCATGTTGTGGATCGCGCTGCTGGCTGGATTGGCTGTGATCGTGTTCGGTAGCAATGCGCTCCAGGTCAAGGGCCAGAAGGGCCTGGCGTTCATACTCGCCGCGGTGCTCGCCGTGCCCGCGATTCTCGCCTGCCTGTTTTTCGCCTCGCTGCTGGTCATCGGCGTTCGGTGGAATTGAACAGCCGCCTGCCGCGCGTCTGAATGTCAATCCGCGGAGCCCATCGTGCCGTCATCGAAGCGTAGAATCGGAATCATAGGCGTCGGGTTCGGCGCGCAGGTGCACGTGCCGGGCTTTCGCTCCGAGGGCTGGGAAGTGGCGGCGATCTGCAGCCGCAACCGGGCAAAGGCGGAGAAAGCCGCCGCCGATTCGGGCATCGCCGGTATTCATACCGATCCGCTCGAGCTCATCGGGCGCGACGACATCGAGGCCGTCGCGATCATCACGCCGCCCGGCGCGCACCACGATCTGTCGATCGCAGCGTTGAACGCCGGCAAGCCTGTGCTGTGCGAAAAGCCGTTCGCCATCGACGTCCGGCAGGCGGTCGCGATGCGGGATGCCGCCTCGAAATCCGGGCTGACCGCGATGGTCGCGCATGAATTCCGCCATACGCCGCAGCGAGCCTATATCAGACAGCTTCTTTCCGACGGCTATATCGGAAGGTTCCAGCTGTGCACGATCGAGCTGTTCCTTGATCGCTACGTGACCGCCACGCCACGGCCGGCGAGCTGGATGGCGAGCAACGCCGACGGAGGCGGCTTGCTGGGCGCGCTCGGATCGCACTACATCGACGCCTTGCGCGACTGGTTCGGCGAAGTTGCCACCGTCAGCGGGCGACTGGCGGGCTTACGGCCCGACGTCGTCGACACGGCGACCGGCAGGATCGTCAAGGCCGAATCGGACGACACCTTCCTGTTCACCCTTACTTTCGCGCACGGGGGCATCGCCACGATGATCGCGTCGTTCGCTGCGACACCGTCGCGCGGGACCAGAATCGCTGTCGTCGGTGAAAGCGGCACATTGATCGCCGAGCAGCCCGGTCCGAATCCGCTGGAGGACGGCGTTGTGATCGCAAGCCGCAACGGCGAGCCCTTGAAGGCGCTGGAAACGCCCGGACGATATACGCCTTTCAAGGATCCGCGCGATCACCGGCTGATGGCGTTCCGCTTGCTCGTGCGCGATTTCACCGCCGGCGTCGAGCGGCATACGTCGCCGGCGCCGAATTTTACCGACGGGCTGCGTGGTCAGGAAGTTCTCGACGCGGTGCGAAAATCATCCGAGTCGGGGCGCACGATCGCCCTGGATGATTTGCACGATTGAATATCTCGCCAGCTCGCATCCGACGGAGAGAAAGAGGCTCCAGCCGCCGCGGCCAGGGCGGCGTTGCTCCCGGCGGGCGCTTCTAAAAGCTAGCCCGGCGTTCCCTTAAGGTCGATCTTAATCGTTGGCGTCCGTGATTCCGGCAGACTGCCGACCAGCTGCATCAATACCATCACCAGCATTCCCGCCGATCCGCCGAGCAGAAACGCCGCCAGCAACCACCAAATCGAAACCATCGCGCTACCTCCAGTCCTAGGCTACGTCGGTTCCGCAAGGACCGGGTAGATCATCGCGTCCCGGCCGCGCTATCCGAGCCATGCGATGCTGCCGCTGGATCGGCGTTGTTGTTGACAATGTGTTTGAACAAGTCAAAAAAAGAGCCCGGCGTGAGCCGGACTCTTGCAGAAACTGCTGCGATGCAGCGCGTCGCGCGCTTTCGAATATCGGCCGCGCCGTGTCGGCGCACCAAACGTTCTGCGTCAGTACTCGTCCGACAAGACGACTCGCGCGTGTTTCGGAATTCGCGCCGACTGCTCGGACTGGGAAGCGGACATGCACATCAGTGCGGTAATCAGCATCCCTATGAAGGAACCCAGGAAGAACGCGATCGGTAACCACCAGATAGAGACCATCGGTGACCTCCGTTTCCACCGGTCCTACGTATGAACGTCTGCCGGTTACAGAGTTTGATGGTCGCCCGACTGGCAAAGTTCTCGCCGCTGCGCGCGTGCTGCGTTGCACACAGGGCAATGCCGAGCTCAGACCGCGCTTTCGAGTCATCGGATGCAGCATCGTGCGCATCGCGCGGCAGGCATCCTAATCCCAGGACAGCGCGCCGCCGGTCTGGTACTCGATCACCCGTGTCTCGAAAAAGTTTTTTTCCTTTTTCAGGTCGATCATTTCCGCCATCCAGGGAAACGGATTGTCGGCTTTATCGAACAACGCATCGATACCGATCTGCTGGCAGCGGCGGTTGGCGATGAAACGCAGATATTCCTTGAACATCGGCGCGTTGAGTCCCAGCACGCCGCGCGGCATCGTGTCCTCGGCATACGCGTACTCGAGATCGACGCCCTTTTTCATCAACACGCGGATCTCCTCGCGGAATTCCGGCGTCCACAGGTGCGGGTTCTCCATCTTGACCGTGTTGACCAGATCGATGCCGAAATTGCAGTGCATGCTCTCGTCGCGCAGGATGTACTGATACTGCTCGGACGCCCCGGTCATCTTGTTCTGCCGGCCCATCGCCAGGATCTGCACGAAGCCGACGTAGAAGAACAGCCCTTCCATGATGCAGGAGAACACGATCAGGCTCTTCAGCAGCTTCTGATCGGCTTCCATCGTGCCTGTCTTGAACGCCGGATCGGTCAACACCTCGATGAACGGGATCAGGAACTCGTCCTTGTCGCGAATCGACTTGATCTCGTGATAGGCGTTGAAGATCTCCGCTTCATTGAGGCCGAGGCTCTCGACGATGTATTGGTAGGCGTGCGTGTGGATCGCCTCTTCGAACGCCTGCCGTAGCAGATACTGCCGGCATTCGGGCGCGGTGATGTGACGATAGGTCCCGAGCACGATGTTGTTGGCCGCCAGACTGTCCGCGGTGACGAAGAATCCCAGGTTGCGCTTGACGATCAGCCGCTCATCTTCGGTCAGGCCCTGCGGGTTCTTCCACAGCTCGATGTCGCGCTGCATGTTGATCTCCTGCGGCATCCAGTGATTGGCGCACGCAGAGAGATACTTGTCCCAGGCCCATTTGTACTTGAACGGGACCAGCTGGTTGACGTCGCTTTGCGCGTTGATCACCCGCTTGTCTTCCGCGCGGACGCGCCGGAAGCCGTTCGCCATCGCCTGCGATTCGACATCGAGATCGTGCACCGGCTCGCGCGAAAGGATGCCCCCCGTGGTCTGGGCGCGGATCGTTTCGGGAGTCGCGGGCAGCACGCGCGGCTGCGGCCCGGGTGTCACGAAATCGTCTTCGAAAGTGAGCATACTGGCCTCGTCGTCCTAATAACTGATGCGTGTCCTTTTTCCTCGTTCCGGCACTATCGTCCGGCGCGGGGAGTTCTTCTTAATATAGGTTCTTTTGCTGATATTTCAAGGCGTTGCCGCGTCTCCAGGCGCCGCGCCGCGCCCTGCTGCGAAGGGATAGCCGCCTTGCCAGCACCGACGATGACGGTGTGGACCCAAGCCCCGGCAAACGGCCGGCGATCCCGCTAATGCACTGCGTTCAACCTTTCGTACAGATAGTCGGGTGCAAAGTCGACACCGTTTTCCCAGGCGATAGTCGCCAGTCCGTAATCGAGGACAAAGGCAGCGAATCGAGCACGGTCACGCAACGATTCGAATTCCTCGCCGTACAGCTCGTCCGCGAGATCGACCACGCCTTTTCGTCCATCGTTGAATTCCAACCAAACCTTGTAGTCACCGAGATACCGCGCATCCACCACATGACATGGGACATGCTCGTACTGGGCCATCTACCGGTCCTCCACGTTGGTTGCCAGAGCTTGCCATTCTCGTGCCGCTCATTGCGCCGTATTGCGTCGTACGCCGTGCGGATGATCCCGCACGGACCTCTTGCCGCAACTCAGCCGGCGCGTGCGGTTGATTTCGCACGCGCCCACGCTGGGTCCGCAACATCCGGCCATCCTTCGGCCGTCCCGCTGACGCCCGGCGACTCTCGCAACCTCCTGTCTGGGTGCGCGCCGCAACGTCCTTTTCGGTCCCGCTCGTCTTGAACCGCTGCAGCGGCGGGATCCGCAAAATCCATCCCCGCGTCGACGGCGGGGCTTGCTGACATCGAGCCGATTACCTCCGCTTGGTTGAACGCCCCACAGGGCGCTTTCCGATCACTGGCAGGACTCGCAATCCGGGTTGTCGATCGCGCAGAACTTCGGCGGATCGGGCTCCTGCATGGTATTTGCCGCTGGTCTCGCGGTCGCCTTCGCCGCAGCACGGCCGGCCGCGCCGCCCGATTCCGGCACCGCATTGAGCTCGCCGCCCTGGCCGGTGGATTTCTCGGCCGAGGTCGCCGCGAGCGTGCGCAGGTAATAGGTCGTCTTCAATCCGCGCATCCACGCCAGCTTGTAGGTCTCGTCGAGCTTCTTGCCCGACGCGCCGGCCATGTAGATGTTCAGCGATTGCGCCTGGTCGATCCATTTCTGGCGCCTCGCGCCGGCCTCGACGATCCATGTCGCATCGACCTCGAACGCCGTCGCATACAGCTGGCGCAAGCCGGCCGGAATGCGGTCGATCCGGGCCAGCGACCCGTCGAAGTACTTCAGATCGGAGACCATGACGTCGTCCCACAGGTCGAGGCGCTTCAGCTCCGCGACCAGATGTTCGTTGACGACGGTGAACTCGCCGGACAGGTTCGACTTGACGTAGATGTTCTGGTACTCGGGCTCGATCGATGCGCCGACGCCGATGATGTTGGAGATCGTGGCGGTCGGGGCAATGGCGATGCAGTTGGAATTGCGCATGCCATGCTGCTTGACCCGCGCGCGCAGCGCATCCCAGTCCATCGCGACAGAGTCGTCGAGCTCGACGTAGCCGCCGCGCTCGTCACGAAGCAGCTTGACCGAGTCCTGCGGCATGACGCCGCGGTCCCACAGGCTGCCCTTGTAAGAGCTGTAGCGGCCCCGCTCTTCGGCGAGCTCCGTCGACGCCCAGTAGGCGTAGTAGCAGACCGCTTCCATCGACCGGTCGGCAAATTCCATCGCATCGTCCGACGCGTACGGCGTCTTCAACAGATGCAGGCAATCCTGGAAACCCATGATGCCCAGGCCGACCGGGCGGTGCTTGAGGTTCGAATTGCGCGCCTTCGCGACCGCGTAGTAATTGATGTCGATGACGTTGTCCAGCATTCGCATCGCCGTCCTGATCGTCACCCTCAGCTTTTCGTGATCGAGCTCGTAGACGGCGTCGTCGCCTTTGCCGACCTTCTTCATGTGTGCGAGCAGGTTCACCGAGCCCAGGTTGCATACGGCGATCTCGGTATCGCTGGTGTTCAGCGTGATCTCCGTGCAGAGGTTCGAGCTGTGCACGGCGCCGACGTGCGACTGCGGCGAGCGCACATTGCAGGCATCCTTGAACGTGATCCACGGGTGCCCGGTTTCGAACAGCATCGACAGCATCTTGCGCCACAGCTGCAAGGCGGGGAGCTTCTTGAACAGCTTCAGATCGCCGCGCGCCGCCTTCTCCTCGTAGCGCGTGTACGCTTCTTCGAACCTGCGGCCCCATTTGTCGTGCAGGTCCGGTACGTCGGCCGGCGAGAACAGCGTCCAGTCGCCGCCTTCCATCACGCGCTTCATGAACAAGTCCGGAATCCAGTTCGCCGTATTCATGTCGTGCGTGCGCCGGCGATCGTCTCCGGTGTTCTTGCGCAGCTCGAGGAACTCCTCGATGTCCAGATGCCAGGTCTCGAGATACGAGCACACCGCTCCCTTGCGCTTGCCACCCTGGTTGACGGCGACCGCGGTGTCGTTGACGACCTTCAGGAACGGAACGACGCCCTGCGACTTGCCGTTGGTGCCCTTGATATGGCTGCCCAGCGCGCGCACGTTGGTCCAGTCGTTGCCCAGGCCCCCGGCGAACTTGGAGAGGAGGGCGTTTTCCTTGATCGCCTCGTAGATTCCGTCGAGGTCGTCGGCCACCGTTGTCAGGTAGCACGACGAGAGCTGCGACCGATGCGTGCCCGAATTGAAGAGGGTCGGTGTCGAGCTCATGAAGTCGAACGTCGACAGCACATTGTAGAATTCGATCGCGCGTGCCTCGCGATTGACCTCGTTCAGCGCCAGCCCCATCGCCACACGCATGAAGAATGCCTGCGGCAGCTCGAAGCGGCGGCCGGCCCCGGCAAATTGCGCGAACTGGTCGATCAGGAAATAGCGGTCATAAAGCGTCTGCAGCCCCAGGTACCCGAACTGCATGTCGCGCGAGGGGACGAGCGCGGCGCCCAGCGTCTTCAGGTCGTAATGCGCCAGCCCTTCGTTGAGCAGCCCGATCTTGATCCCATGCTTGACGAAGCGCGGAAAATAATCGGCGTACTTGGTCGCCATGTCGGCCTGCGTCGCCTCCTCGCCCAGCGCCTCGAAACGGATCGCGTCGAGCAGCAGGCGCGCGGTGACGAAGCTGTAAGCCGGATCTTTTTCAATCAACGTGCGCGCCGCGAGAACGACGCACTTTCGCACTTCGTCCATCGGCACGCCGTCGTACAGGTCCTTCAGAGTCGCCTTCAGCACACGCTCGGGCTCGACGTCGGAAAGGCCTTCGCATGAAGTACGCACCAGGTCGGTAAGCCTCTCCATGTCGAGCGGCCGCGTGACGCCGTTGTCGATCACATTGATCGCGGCGCTTTCGGCAGCGGTGCCTTTTTCCTTCTTTTCGTGCGCGCGCTCCTGCGAGCGCTTTTCGCGGTAGAGCACATAGGCACGAGCGACTTCGTGCTCGCCGCCGCGCATCAGCGCGAGCTCGACCTGGTCCTGGATCTCCTCGATGTGGATCGCCCCGCCATCGGGCTTGCGCTTCATCAGCGCGGCGACGACGACGTCGGTGAGCTTTGCCGTCAGCTCGCGTACGCGCGCCGACGCGGCACCCTGTCCGCCGTTGACGGCGAGAAAAGCCTTGGTCACCGCGATAGCGATTTTGGACGGCTCGAACGCCACAACGGCGCCGTTGCGGCGGATCACCTTGTACTGGGCTAGTCGCGGATCGTTGTTAGCCGCTAGTGTTGCGCTCGTCTCTCCGGGCATCAGGTTGCGCTGTGCAGGGGAAGATGGAGTGGCGGCAGAGCTGGCGACTTGCATGGAGCGTTCTCCTGTCGAAATCTTATGGTTCTTGGCTTCTTCGCGCTTCGCTCGGGGTCCCCGCCAGCCCGGTCGAGCGCTGGCGCGGGCTCCGGCTGCCGATCCGGCGGCACCGACCCAGCCGCCGGCCCCTTCGTCGAGGCTTCCGGAAAACCCTTACGAATCAAAACTACTATATCTTGTGTTCAAGTGCTGAATCAACACCAATCATAGTAGCTAGGGCAAACCGGCGCAAGCGCTTTTTGATGCACAGGCAGGGGCCGGGAAAAGGCCCGAAAAATCAGGATCTAAGCTCGAGATTTTGTTACCGCTCACCGACCATCCACCGTCAATCCACCGTTCTGTCCACCGTTGCGGTGGACAACCTATTGGTGCGTCCGACGCCGGCCAAAGTTCGTCTGCTTGCCGAGGCGGCGGCACACCGCGATGTCGGAGAGCGGCCTACACGTGAATCGGAGCCATTCCGATTGTGCGGATATGCTAAATGCGGCAGCCTCGGTATGATCGCAGCGTCGCATCAGCCGCCGCGCGGTTTGTTGCGGCTGACGTCCGCTTCGCCGGACAGCGCGCCAAACCAAAAAAAGATCGCGAGAATATGGCTGAGCAAAATTCCAAGCACCGTCGTCAACCCGCGGGCATCGGCCGCATCGAAGGCCGCATCACTGCCGACGGCCTGACCCTCGGCGATCGCTCGTCCGGGCGCGGAACAGCAGAGGCCTCGTTGACTCGCCCCGGAGCGTGGCGGGTCGGCGGCCTGGTCGGCCGCAAGCTCGCGGCGATCGGCGCTGCGACGCCCGTCCGCTTCCGCGCGGTATTTTCCGATGGGTCGGTCTACACCAATTGCGAAGCGGAGCAGGTCCCCGAATTCACCGTCACATTCCGTACGGCGCGCGCCGCGCTGCGCGTGCTCGCTTTCGGTCCGGTCGGGCTCCTCGAATCCTATTTCGACGGCAACCTCGACATCGAAGGCAATTTCCCGCTGGCGTTCCGCGCCGCGCTCGATGCGGGCTTCGACAATTCGCAGAACGCTTTGGTCGCGCTGCGCAACCGCTGGCACGAATTCCGTTTCTCCAACAAGTCGATTGCCCAGGCGAAGGCCAACGCCAGGTTTCACTACGGGCTGGGCGAGCCGTTCTACAAGCTCTGGCTCGACAAAGTCGGCATGATGTACACCTGCGCGTACTGGAAGGAAGGCACGAAGACACTGGAGGAAGCGCAGCAGAACAAGATGGATCATGTCTGCCGGAAAGTGCAGCTCAAGCGCGGCGAAACCTTCATCGACGTCGGTTGCGGCTGGGGCGGACTGATGTTCCACGCATGGGAGCGCTATGGCGCTATCGGCACCGGAATCAATGCGACTACCGAACAGGTGATCGAGCTTCGCGCCGAGCTCGCGCGCCGCGGGCTGGATGACCGGCTCGGACTTGTCGAATGCGATTTTCGCGAGATGCCGGGCCAGTACGACAAGCTGCTGTCGATCGGCACGCTCGAGCACGCGGGGCCCGACCAGCTGCTCGAGGTCATCCGCGCGCACGCCGACGCGATGAAGCCGGGCGCGCTGGGCGTCATCCACTTCATTGGACACGTCGGGGACTTCTCCACCGAGTTCTATATCCGCAAGCACATCTTTCCGGGCGGCTGGATACCGAGCCTGTCGCTCGCGATCGACGCGATGGAGAAATGCGGTCTCGAGGTGATCGACGTCGAAAACCTGCGCCGTCATTACGCACTTACGCTCGACGCGTGGGCGTCGCGCTTCGACCAGAACTGGCCGGCGATCCAGGCGCTCGATCCGAGGCGGTTCGACGAGCGCTTCCGTCGTACCTGGCGCACGTACCTGTGGGCCTGCGCGGAGATGTTCCGCTCGAAGAACGGCCATACGCATCTGTTCCAGGTGCTGGTGAGCAAGGGCAACATCGCCGGAAACTATCCGATGAGCCGCGCTTTTCTCTACGATGCCGTGGCACGGCCTTCGTGAGTCTTGAGTCGGTTCGTCGGGCTGAGGCTTTCTCGCCGCGGCGTCGCGCCTGACTCGCGCCGGCACGTGGCGGCGCGGCAGCGGTGACGCCGCACGCGCGGTTGACGCAACGGATTCCACCTCTTGGCCTCCTACGTCGAAAAGATCGCCCGCCTGCAGGCGGATATCGCCGCAGCTCCCGGCGCGTCGGCGCGGGTAGGGCTTGCCAAATCCACGTCGAATCTGTTTCGGGACCGCGCCCCGCGCGCGGCGCCGCGAATCGATCTCAAGCATTTCAATCGCGTCGTCGCTTTCGACGCCGCCGCCCAGACTGTCGACACCGAAGGGATGACGACGTACGCCGAGCTCGCGTCGGCGACGCTCGCGCATCGGGCGATGCCGTGCGTCGTGCCGCAATTGAGGTCGATCACCGTCGGTGGCGCAATGGCCGGAGTCGGAATCGAGGCGACCTCGTTCCGGCATGGCCTGGTGCACGACACCGCGGTTGCGCTGGAAGTGCTGACCAGCGACGGCCGCGTCGTCATCTGCACGCGCGACAACGAGCACCGCGACCTGTTTTTCGGCTTTCCCAATTCGTACGGCACCTTGGGCTACGCACTGAAGCTGACGATGCGTACGCAACCGGTCCGCAAGTTCGTGCAGGTCGAGCACAGGCGGTACTCTGCTGCCGGCGATTGCTTTGCGGCGATCGCCGGACTCGCTGCGCACCACGACATCGATTTTCTCGACGGCGTCGTATTCGCGCCGGACGAAATGATCGTGTCGGTGGGGCGCTTCGTCGACGAAGCGCCATTCGTCAGCGACTACAGCTTCGAGCATATCTACTACCGCTCGCTGCGCGAGCGCTCGACGGATTTCCTGACCGCTGAGGGTTATCTGTGGCGTTGGGACACCGATTGGTTCTGGTGCTCGAAGAACGTGGGCGCGCAGCATCCGCTGCTGCGGCGTTTATACGGGCGCAACCGGCTGAACTCGGTTACGTACCAGCGCATCATGCGCTGGAACAGCCGGTGGGGAATCACCCGCGCGCTCAACCGGGTTCGCGGCGTATACGCAGAATCGGTCATCCAGGACGTCGACATTCCGATCGACCGGGCAGCCGAGTTCCTGGCTTTTCTGCACGCGGAGGTCGGCATCCTGCCGATCTGGCTTTGCCCGATCCGAGCGCCCGACGCCGCCGCAGCGTTCACGCTCTATCCGCTCACTCCCGGAACGTTGTATGTCAACTTCGGATTCTGGGACGTGGTGACGACACGGCACCAGCGCCCCGCGGGCTTCTGCAATCGGCTGATCGAGCGCAAGGTGCGCGAGCTCGGCGGGATCAAGTCGCTTTACTCCGACTCGTACTTCAGCGAAGACGAGTTCTGGGAGATCTACAACCGTCCGGCGTATGCGGCGCTCAAGGAAAGGTACGATCCTTCCGGTTCGCTGGGCGACCTGTACGCAAAAACCGTTCTGCGCGCGTAGCGGACAATCGACCGCCTCCGGCGGTCCGGGCTGGCGCTGCCGCACGCGACCGCGATCTCTGAACGCCTCCGAGTCGACGATGCCGCGTTTCTCCGCCAATCTCTCGTTCCTGTTCCACGAGGTCGCATTCGTCGATCGCTTCGCGGCGGCGGCCGCGGCGGGTTTTCGAGCGGTCGAATTCGCGTTTGGCTACGATTATCCCGAGCGCGAGTTGGGGGCGCGCGTCCGCGACCACGGGCTCGAGCAGGTGCTGATAAATACTCCGCCGGGCGACTTGACCGCGGGTGAGCGGGGCTTCGGCGCGGTGCCTGGCCGCGAGCGCGAATTCGCCGATGGCGTGGCCACGGCGCTGCGCTACGCGCACGCACTGTCCTGCCCTCGCATCCACGCGATGGCCGGCATCGTGCCTGCCCAGTCCGACCCCGGGCATCGCGCGCAATGCCGCTCGACCTTCGTGCGCAATCTGCGCGTGGCCACGCGCGAGGCCGCCGCGCAAGGCGTCGAGCTGACGATCGAGCCGATCAATCACCGTGACATGCCGGGATACTTTCTGACGACGCAGGCCGAGGCGCATGCGATACGCGAAGAAGTCGGCTCGGAAAATCTCAAAGTCCAGATGGATCTCTACCACGCGCAGATCGTCGAAGGCGATCTTTCGGAAAAGATCCATCGCTGGCTGCCGTACATCGGTCACATCCAGATCGCCGGCGTCCCGGGGCGCCATGAGCCCGATGTCGGCGAGATCAATTATTACGCGCTTTTCGCCTTGCTCGACGAGCTCGGCTATCGAGGCTGGGTCGGCTGCGAATACCGGCCATTGAACGACACGCTGAGCGGGCTGCGCTGGATGGAACGGCTGAGGTCGCCAGCTACGGGTACGTAGGTCCCGGCGGGACGGTGCTCACTGCTCAGAGCTCACAGCGCCACCTCCTTGTCGGTTCCCATAAGACTGTCGTTTCGTGTCGGTGGCTGGCGCTGATTCGCGGGCGTTCGCATCCCCGCTCCGCGGGCCCCTGCTCACTGCTCACAGCGCTACACTCATTCCCCCGTCGACGATCAGCAGCTGCCCGGTCATGTAGTTCGATGCGCTCGAGGCCAGGAACACGGCAATCCCCGCCAGCTCGTCGGGCTGGCCCCAGCGGCCGGCGGGCGTGCGCTTGCACACCCACGCATTGAACTCGGCGTTGTCGATCAGCGCGCGATTCATTTCGGTCGCGAAATAACCGGGCGCGATTGCGTTGACCTGGATGTTGTGAGGCGCGAGCTCGACCGCCATGCCTCGGGTCAGCTGACGCACGCCTCCTTTCGCCGCCGTGTACGGCACGACGCTGGGGCGCGCCAGCTCGCTCATCAGGGAGGCGATGTGCACGATCTTGCCGCTCTTGCGCGCGATCATGCCAGGCAGCACGGCTTGAGACACGACGAAGGGCGCGGTCAGGTTCGTCGCGATGATGTCGTCCCAATCATGCTGCGAAAAGTCGGCCAGTGCACCGCGGCGCTGGATGCCTGCGTTGTTGACCAGAACGTCGATGCGGCCGTGCTCGCTCTCGATCGCTCTCACCCCCGCCCGGACGGCCTCGCGATCGGTAACGTCGAATATCGCGGTCGACGCCTTCAGCGACTGGGCGGTCAACGCGCGCGTCGCCGGTTCCACCGCTTCGACGCGGCGGCCGTTGAGCACGACCGACGCGCCTGCCCGCGCGAGGCCCTGCGCGATGGCGAACCCGAGCCCGCGATAAGCGCCGGTGACCAGCGCGACCTTGCCCGACAGTTCGAATACGGATTGCATGGGTTCAGCTCCTTCCAATGCGCCGGTGACGAGCGAAACCTGCACTCGTCGTCGCCGATGCGAGCGAGGCTCTCAGAACAGCGCCTGCGTATCGGCGTCGATCGGCAGGGCCTGGCCCGAGATGTTGGCGCCCAGAGGCGAAGCGAGGAAAACGATCACGTTGGCGATGTCATCGGCGGAGACCAGCCGCCGGAGCGACGTTCTCGCCAGCGCCTCGTCGCGAACGGTTTCCGGCGCAACGCCGCGCGCAGCCGCTTTATTGGCAAACACCGCGTCGATGCGCGGGCCGGCTACGGACCCGGGACAGATCGCATTGACGCGAACACCGTCGCGGCCGAGCTCGATCGCGAGTGACTTGGACAGGCCTATCACCGCCCACTTGGACGCCGCGTACGGTGTGCGCATCGGGAAGCCGAAGCGCCCCGCGGCCGATGAAAGATTGGCGATGCTGGGATTGCTGCTCTTCCTCAGCCAGGGAATGGCACGCTGCGCGCACAGGAACTGTCCAGTCAGGTTGACCGCGAGCGTGCGTTCCCAATCGGCTAGCGCGATGTCTTCGCACGCGGCGGTCGGCCCGGCGACGCCGGCATTGTTGACCAGCGCGTCCAGGCCGCCAAAGGTGGCGGTCACCTGGTCGAACATCCGCGCGACCGCCGCGCCGTCGGCGACGTCGCAGATGCTCTGGGCGATGTCGGCATCGCTCGCGGCGATCGCCTTCAAGGCCGCCTGGTCGACATCGCACACGTGAACTCGAGCACCTTCGCGAACGAATGCCCGCGCGGTCGCAAGTCCGATGCCGGAAGCACCGGCCGTGACAAGGACACGCAATCCGCGGATCGCGAGATCCATCGTTCAACTCTCCCTGGTAGCGAAGGAGCGCTGCGACCGCGTGCCCAACCGGCCTCGGTCGAAATCGAAGGACCGGTTCGCCGCACGCGGCATGGACAGCGCACGGGTTTCGGGATTATATAGCCCGGCCCCGCCTCTGCTGCTGAAACCTTTAGGAAGCATGCTATGAACGCGAAGCCATGGAAAAGACGATAGCAGTCATCGGCGCCGGCCTGATCGGCCGCGCCTGGGCGATGGTATTCGCGCGGGCAGGGTGGTCGGTGCGCTTGACGGACAGCGATCCGGCTCAGCTCGCGCATGCCCACGCGTTCATCGCGTCGAGCCTCGGCGAGCAGCAGCAATACGGGCTAGTCACTGACGCCCGCGCGGCGCTCGCGCGCATCGCGCATATAGCGAACATCGAGGCGGCGATCGAGGGTGCCGACTGCGTGCAGGAGAATCTGCCGGAGAGAGTGGAGGTCAAGCGCGATGTCTTCGAGCTGCTCGATCGTCATGCCCGTCCGGATGCGGTACTAGCCAGCTCGACCTCGGCGATTCCGGCATCGCGCTTTACCGAAAGCCTGCCCGGGCGTGCGCGCTGCCTGGTCGCGCATCCGGTCAATCCGCCGCATCTGGTGCCGATCGTCGAGCTGTGCGGCGCGCCGTGGACCGCGCCGGAGACCATGGACCGCGCGGAACGCGTATTCGCGTCGGTCGGGCAGGTCCCGATCATCGTGCGGCGCGAGATCGACGGCTTTGTGCTGAATCGCCTGCAGGGCGCGCTGTTGTCAGAGGCGATGCGTCTGGTCGGGGAGGGCTACGTCTCCGCCGACGATCTCGACAAGACGGTGCGCGACGGACTCGGGTTGCGCTGGTCGTTCCTCGGGCCGATGGCGACGATCGAATTGAACGCGCCCGGCGGCGTGGCGGATTACTGTGCGCGTTACGGCGACTTCTATCGCCGCCTGGCCGCCGACCCGGCCGGCCCGGAGGTATGGGAAGGGGACAATGCGGCAAAGGTCGGCGCCGCGCTCGGCGACCCGCGCTCGCCCGAGATCAGGGAAGCAAGAACCCGATGGCGCGACAGGCGCCTGATGGCGCTGGTCGCGCACAAACGCGAGCAACCGGATTCCGAATAAGGAGGTCAGCAATGGCAGCAAGACAGAGTCGCAGCGTGATCATCACCTGCGCGATCACCGGATCGATCCACACGCCTTCTATGTCGCCCTATCTGCCGGTGACGCCGCAGGAAATCGCCGACGCAGCGGTCGGCGCGGCCGAAGCCGGGGCGGCGATCGTCCACCTGC
This sequence comes from Casimicrobiaceae bacterium, assembly GCA_036270955.1. Lineage (GTDB taxonomy): Bacteria > Pseudomonadota > Gammaproteobacteria > Burkholderiales > Casimicrobiaceae > PALSA-1003. Next base: position 62,286 of record DATBBM010000142.1, read on the forward strand.
ACGCGCGCGACCCGGTCGACGGACATCCGACGCAGGACCCGAAGTACTTCCGCGTCTTCGCCGCCGACATCGCCCGTCGCAGCGACGTGGTGATCAATTTCACGACCGGCGGCGCGGCCACGATGACCATCGAGGAGCGTCTGCAACCGGCGCTCCAGCTCAAGCCGGAGGTGGCGTCGCTCAACATGGGATCGATGAACTTCGGGCTCTTCCCGATGCTGAAGCGTTTCTCGACGTTCAAATTCGACTGGGAGCGCACCTACCTCGCGACGTCAGACGAGCGCGTGTTCAAGAACACGTTCAAGGATATCGAATACATCCTGACCTCGTGTGCCAACAACGGCACGCGGTTCGAGATCGAGTGCTACGACATCGGGCATCTGTACACGGCGGCGCATTTTTTCGATCGCGGCATCGTCAAGCCGCCGCTGTTCATTCAGAGCGTGTTCGGGATACTCGGTGGCATCGGCGCGCACCCGGATGACGTCGCGCACATGAAGCGCACCGCCGACCGGCTGTTCGGCGACCAGTATCGCTGGAGCGTGCTGGGTGCCGGCCGCAGTCAGCTGCCGGTCGCGGCGATGTCGGCGGCGATGGGCGGCAACGTGCGGGTCGGGCTCGAGGACAGCCTGTGGCTGGGGCCGGGGAAGCTCGCCGAATCTAATGCAGCGCAGGTGAAAGCCGCGCGCGCGATGATCGAGGCGATGGGCCTGTCCGTCGCGACCCCCGACGAGGCGCGGGAGATCCTGAAGCTCAAGGGCCGGACCGCGGTCGCGTTCTGAAGCGAGTACGCCGCGCGCCGATCAAAAAAAGCGCGACCCGGCGTGTGCCGCCAACCGCGCTGGTGACGCAGAAACTCAACGCTTCAGGCGGCCACCTTGATCGCGGCGAGCGCCGCCGCCGCACCGGGCGCAGCGGCACGAAAGCTTGCAACCAGCTCGGCTTCCTTGGCCTTCGCTACCTTCAGATGGCGGTCCTTGACGTGGCCGTAGCCGCGAATGTGCTCGGGGATCGAGGCGAGCTCGACCGCGATCGCGTGATTGTGCGCGGCCAGCCGGGGCGACAGCTCGTCGATCAACGCTTCGTAATCGGTGATCAGCCGGCGCTCGGTTCGCCGCTCGTGCGTCTTGCCGAACACGTCCAGCGCCGTGCCGCGCATCCATTTCATCTTCGCCAGCACGCGGAACGCCGTCATCATCCACGGCCCGTAGCTGCTCTTCTTGGCTTCGCCGGTGACCGGGTCGGGCTTGTTCGACAACGGCGGCGCAAGATGGAAGTTGAGCTTGTAGTCGCCTTCGAACTGCGCGGCGACGCGCTTCAGAAAGTCGCCGTCGGTGTAAAGCCTTGCGACTTCGTACTCGTCCTTGATGGCGAGCAGCTTGAAATAGTACCGGGCCACCGCTTCGGTCAGCGCCGTCTTGCCGGGTAGCCGCGCGGTCTCGGCGGCGCGCACCTTGGCGACGAAATCGCTGTAGCGCTTGGCGTACGCAGCGTCCTGGTAATCGGTCAGGAACGTGGCGCGGCGCGCGATCATCTCGTCGACCGACTCCGACAGGCGTTGCGAATCCGGTTTCGATTCCGGTACTGCGGCGGCCGCGACCCGCGCCGGATCGACGGCGGCAAGGCGACCCCAGCGGAAGCTTTGCTTGTTCGACTCGACCGCTGCGCCGTTGAGCTCGATCGCGCGCAGGATCGCATCCTCGCCGAGCGGAATCAGGCCGCGCTGATACGCGAACCCCACCATGAACAGGTTGGTTGCGATCGAGTCGCCCATCAACCCGGTCGCGAGCCGGGTCGCGTCGAGGAACTCGGCGTCGCCGGGCGCGACTGCGTCGCGGATTTCGTGCTCCATCGAGCCGAGCGGGAACTTGAGGTCGGCGTTGCGGGTGAATTCGGCCGGCATCACCAGCGCGGTGTTGACCAGTGCACGGGTGACGCCTCTTTGCATCTTGGCGACGGCTTCGTCGCCGACGCCGGTCAGGATATCGCAGGCCAGCACCAGCTTGGCTTCGCCGGCGGCGATTCGCGTCGCATGGATCCGCTCGGGTGTGTCGGCGATGCGCACGTGCGATACGACGGCGCCGTTCTTTTGCGCAAGGCCGGTCATGTCGAGCACGCTGCAGCCCTTGCCGGCGAGGTGCGCAGCCATGCCTAGCAACGCGCCTATGGTCACGACGCCGGTGCCGCCAATGCCGGTGACCAGGATCCCGTAAGGCTCGGTTGTCGCCGGCACCGCCGGATCGGGCAGCGCCGTGACGTCGAGGGCATCGGCCCGCTTCGGCTTGCGCAAACCGCCGCCCTCGACGGTGACAAAGCTCGGGCAGAAGCCGTTGACGCAGGAGAAATCCTTGTTGCACGAGCTCTGGTCGATCGTACGCTTGCGGCCGAACTCGGTCTCGACGGGAGCCACCGAAACGCAGTTCGACTTGACGCCGCAGTCGCCGCAGCCTTCGCAGACCAGCTCGTTGATGAATACGCGTTTCGCCGGATCCGGATACTTGCCGCGCTTGCGGCGGCGTCGCTTTTCCGCCGCGCAGGTCTGGTCGTACAGAAGCACCGTGCAGCCCGGCGTGTCACGGAGCTCGCGCTGCACCTTGTCCAGGTCGTCGCGATGGTGAATCGCGGTGCCGGCGGCGAAATAGCCGGACGGATACTTGTCCGGCTCGTCGCTGACGACGACGATTTTTTCGACGCCTTCGGCTGCGACCTGCCTGGCGATGATCGCGGGAGAAATGGGGCCGTCGACCGGCTGACCGCCGGTCATTGCGACCGCGTCGTTATAGAGAATCTTGTAGGTGATGTTGACCTTGGCCGCGACCGAGGCCCGGATCGCCAGGACGCCGGAGTGGTAATAGGTGCCATCGCCGAGATTGGCGAACATGTGCTTCTGTTCGGTGAACGGCGCCTGCCCGATCCATGGCACGCCTTCGCCGCCCATGTGCGTGAACGTCGATGTCGAGCGATCCATCCAGATGGCCATCACGTGGCAACCGATGCCCGCGGTCGAGCGGCTGCCTTCGGGCACCTTCGTCGACGTGTTGTGGGGGCAGCCCGAGCAGAAGTACGGGATGCGCTGCAGGCTGATCTTCGGCCTGGCCAGCGCCGCCTCCTTGGCGTTGATGAATGCGACGCGGCTTTCGATCTTCTCCTTGTGACGCGGATGCAATTCGAGACGCGCGATGCGGTGCGCGATCACGCGCGCGATCATCGCGGGCGTCAGCTCGCTTGCAGCGGGCAGCAGCCAGTCGCCGTGCGGCCGCACCCACTCCCCCTTTTCGTCGAACTTGCCGACCACTCGCGGTCGGACATCGGTGCGCCAGTTGTACAGCTGCTCCTTCAACTGGTATTCGACGATCTGCCGTTTTTCCTCGACTACCAGGATTTCGTCGAGACCTTCGGCGAAACTTCGCACGCCTTCGGGCTCGAGCGGCCAGGGCATCGCCACCTTGAATACGCGAATGCCGATTTCGGCCGCGTCGCCCTCGCTGATACCGAGGTCGTCGAGCGCCTGGCGCACGTCGAGATAGCTCTTGCCCGAGGTGATGATGCCCAGGCGCGGCTTCGGGCTGTCGATGACGATGCGGTTGAGCTGATTGGCCCGGCAGTAATGCAGCGCGGCGTAGATCTTGAAATCCTGCATCCGCGCTTCCGTCTCGAGGAACCCGTCGGGCCAGCGAATGTGCACGCCGTCCGGCGGAAACGGGAAGTCGTCGGGCATCACCAGCTTGACTCGATCGGGATCGATGGTGACGGAAGCCGAGCTTTCGACGGTGTCGGACACGCACTTGAAACCAACCCAGAGGCCCGAGTAGCGGCTCATCGCCCAGCCGTGCAGGCCGAGGTCGATGATCTCCTGGACCGATGACGGATAGAGGACCGGCATCATCGCGGCGGCGAACTGGTGGTCCGATTGATGCGGCAGGGTCGACGATTTGGCCGCGTGGTCGTCGCCGGCCAGCACTAGCACGCCGCCGTGCTTCGAGGTGCCCGCGTAATTGGCGTGCTTGAACACGTCGCCGCAGCGGTCGACGCCAGGCCCTTTGCCGTACCACATCGAAAAGACGCCGTCGTATTTGGCCCCGGGGTACATGTTGACCTGCTGGCTGCCCCAGATCGACGTCACGGCAAGATCCTCGTTCAAACCCGGCTGGAACTTGATATGCGCGCGCTCGAGGAACTTGGCCGCCGACCACAGCGACTGGTCGAGCGCGCCCAGCGGCGACCCGCGGTACCCGGAGACGAAGCCGGCGGTATTGAGTCCGGCGGCGGCATCGCGCTGCCGCTGCAGGATCAGCAGCCGAACCAGCGCCTGGACACCGGTCAGATAGACGCGGCCCGACTCGAGCTGGTATTTGTCGTCGAGAGAAACATCGCGCAGCGCAGTCGCGCCGGTTGCAGCAGGGGGCATCGGACAAGCTCCAAAAATTTTGTCTCTGGATCGCGCGGTCACCGGATAGGGGCCGCCACCGCGGTCGGGGCGATTGTGTCGCCCCGCCGTTTCGAGGCGCGGATTGTACGCCCGTTTGCGTCTGTTAGACAGGCCGGGCGGACTTACGTTTGCCGGCCGTGCGGCGCCCGGTCCGGTAGAATGCCGCCTCTTTCGCCGAGGCTTTGCTGGAGATGCCCGATCTTTTACCCGCGGTAGAGCTCGAAACGGCGCCCAGTCCTACAGCAAGCGTGATCTGGCTGCACGGACTCGGCGCCGACGGTAACGACTTCGTTCCCATCGTGCCTGAACTGGGTTTGCCGCCAGCGCTGGCGCTGCGCTTCATTTTTCCGCACGCGCCGGTGCGCGCCGTCACGATCAACAACGGCATGCGCATGCGCGCCTGGTATGACATTGCGGCGGCCGACTTGAACAACCGCGCCGATATCACCGGAGTGCGCCAGTCGCGGGATCAGGTCGAGGCGCTGATCGCCCGGGAAAAGGCGCGCGGCGTGGCGCCGGCGCGGATCGTCCTCGCCGGCTTCTCGCAGGGTGGGGCGATCGCGCTGTACGCGGGCCTGCGACACGCAGAGCGGCTTGCCGGCATCCTGGCGCTGTCGACCTATCTGGTCCAGGTGGACAAGCTGCCGGCCGAAGCGGCCGCCGTCAACCGCGATGCTCCGATTTTCATGGCGCACGGCACGCTGGATCCGGTCGTGCGCTTCGAATGGGGGCTCGCGTCGCGCCGGGCGATCGAGGCGAACGGCAACCCGGTCGAATGGCATCAGTATCCGATCGAGCACTCGCTCTGTCTGGAGGAGGTGAGGGCGATCGGCGCGTGGCTGGGCAAGGCTCTGCCGCTGGTGCGCTAACGCTAGGTGCGCATCCGGAGCCGCGCGCCGTCGTCCCTAACGACGCGAAATCCCAGGCGCGCATACAGGTGACGTGCCGGATTGCAGGCCAGGACGTTGAGCTCGACGTGACGCTCGCTGTCTTCCGCCAGCGCGATCACCGCGCCGAGGATCGCGCTGCCGATGCCGTGTCCGCGCTCGCCGGCGGCAAGCTCGATGTCGCGAAGAAAAATCGAGCGCCAGTGCCGGGTCAGGCTGATGCGGCCGACGTCGGCCGGCCCGCTTGCGGTGCGCACGATCACCGCATTGTGCAGAGGCGAGTAACTGGTCGCGAAATGCGTGCGCTGCCAGGCCTCGTTCCAGCCCCACGTGATCTCGACGTAATCGCGCATCGCTTCGCGATGCAGCTCATACAGGAACGCTTCGTCGGCGGCGGTCGCCTGACGCAAGGCATAGCCGCGGAACGCGGTGCTCGCCGCCAGTGTCCTCGTCAAAGGGTCAATCCACCTTGCCACGCCTGCTCCGATTGGCCAAAGCCGCCTCGGGCGGCGGCGCAGCGTCCGGCTCCCGGCCCGGTCCGACGCGGCGGCGCGACAGCGAGTCGCGCAGCAGAAATTCGATTTGTCCATTGACGCTGCGAAGCTCGCTTTGCGCCAGACGCTCGAGCGCCGTCCAGAGCGCGGGGTCGAGACGCAGCAGAAAAGCCTTTTTGTCAGCCACGCCGGCAGGGTCCGCGTCCGCGGCGCGCAGAATCACTCGACATGGCGAAAACGGACATAGAGCGCTACCGTCCACGCCACCATCGCAGCCAGCAGTCCCGCCAGAACTGCGACGAACGGCGCGCCGGGAAGCTGCGGCGGAGCCGTCGTATTGGCTTGCAGTATGACGTAATGCAGCGCGGCGGCGAAAACCGTGAGCACGCATCCCTGGACGCAGGCGAATGACAGCAGTGTCGCCAGAGTCTGCTCGCGGCGGACGTCCGACAGCCAGTAGCTGCGATGGGGCAGGTTGATCAGCCGCGGCGCAGCGCGGGGAACCACCGCGATGAAGCCGACGATCAGCAGCGGCAAGAGTATCGACAGCGACAGCATCCAGAACAGGTATTGGTTGCGGGTCAGCCAGCCGTTCACCCCGGAGCGAGCGTCGAAGTGCGAAGCGACCAGGCCGGGCAATTGCCCGGCGGTGAGCGCGATGAACGCCGCGCTGAGCGCGATCAGCGCGACGAGCAGGAAAAGCGCGGGCCGACGCATGTTGTGCTCCTGGCGTTGAAGTGAGGGCCGATGCTAGCGCCGCGCTTTCCGCGCCCGGCCGCGGAAGTTGAGCATCGCGAAC